>NZ_JBJHAF010000009.1:0-199611 GCF_054050855.1 Blastococcus sp. SYSU DS0539
CCCCCCCCCCCCCCCCCCCCCCCCCCCCCCCCCCCCCCCCCCCCCCCCCCCCCCCCCCCCCCCCCCCCCCCCCCCCCCCCCCCCCCCCCCCCCCCGGCCTGGTACGCTGGTGTCACGACGCGGGGTGGAGCAGCTCGGTAGCTCGCTGGGCTCATAACCCAGAGGTCGCAGGTTCGAATCCTGTCCCCGCTACCACCACGAAGGCCCGGCCCCCTCAGGGGCCGGGCCTTCGTCGTTCGTCCACGGAGCAGCGGGGTCCCGCCGGTGGGGAGACCGCTCACACCGTGCTGAGCCGCTCGCCGGCGGTGCGGGCGCCGGTCCGGTCGGGCGACCGGTCGTCGCCCTGCCGGGGCGCCCGGCGGTACGGCGTCGGGCGCGGCCGCGCCGGCGCCGGGGCGGGGTGCGTGTGCGCCGCGGGCGGGGTGCGCACGCCCGCGGCCGGGGGAGGGGTGGCCGCGTGCGCGGGCGGTCGTGGCCGGCTGGTCAGCGCGGTCAGGAACGTGTGCGGCCGCGTGCGGTCCTCCTCCGCCACGGGGCCGATGCCGACCGTCGGGAGGGCGGGTGCCGCAGGGAACGGCTCGCGCCGCGGCGGGTGCGCCGGGTCGGGCAGGCGCAGCTCCGCCAGGTCCTTCCACGTCGAGTGCCGCAGCCCGTCGATCGTGCACCGCACGCGGGCGGAGACGCGCCCCTCGGGGGTGTGCCGCCAGCCGAGCAGCTCGCCGGAGTACCAGATCCCGCGGTGGTGGATCTCCACCGGCTGCGGGTCACCGACGAACCTGCCCGCCGTTCCGTCCCCCGCCACGAGCCGGACTCTAGGTGCGCCGACGGCGCGGGTGCCGAAGGCGCGCACGGCCCCTGAGGCGGGTGTGACGGTGCCGTCCCACCGTTCACACGCGCCTGTGCCGACCGCCCGGGGTCACGCCCGAGCCGCCCGGCCGGCACCGCTCCTCGCGCGGGTCGCGCGGGCCTGGACGAGGCCCGTCAGGCGCCGTTCACCGGGGAGCCGGGTGCGCCGCATCGACTGGGCCACGTACTCGCCGAGCAGCGAGCCGGCAGCCAGGGCCAGGCCCACGGTGATCGCCGTGCCGAGCAGCGTGATCCCGCCCAGGGTGTCGCCCTCGGTCAGCCGGCGCAGGCCGCGGTAGATGGCGAGCCCGGGCAGCAGGGGGATGATGCCGGCGGCCACGTACACCAGCGAGGGCACGCGCTGACGGCCGGCCAGCACGAAGCTCCCGAGGCCGATGACGATCGCGGCGGTCGCCGTCGCCAGGGTGACCGACAGCCGCAGCTGGTCCAGGCCCAGGAAGACGGCCCAGCCGAGCGCGCCCGCGGCCGCCGCGGGCGGCACGGCCCGCCGGGGTGCGTGGTTGGCGACGGCGAAGGCGGCCGAGGCCGCGGCCGCGGCCGCGAGTTGCAGCGGCACGTCGGCCAGGGCGTTGGCCGGCGGGTCCCACATCGCCACCGGGACGCCGAGCCGGACACCGATCGACAGGCCGACCGCGACCCCGCTGATGATCCCGGCCGTGAGCAGGAACGTCTCGAAGGCCCGCGCGCTCGCCGTCACGTAGAAGCCGGTGATGGCGTCGTGCACGGAGCCGACGAGCGTGACACCCGGCAGCAGGAGCACGATGCCGCCGGCGATGACGAGCGACGGGCGGACGCCGATGTCGGCGGCCACCAGGGCCAGCGCGACCGACGTGGCGATCAGGCCACCGGCGGCGTTGAGGAAGAAGGCGGGCAGCCCGCGGCGGCCCAGGCGGTCGATGGCGAGGTCGACGAGCACCGTGGCGCCGAACGCGGCCACCGTCACCACGGCACCCGCGCCGAGGAGCAGGGCCACCGCGGCGGCCAGGACGGCACGGGCCGTCGTGACCACCCACCGGCGGTACGGATGCCGGGCGACGGCGATCACCCGGAGCCGGTGCTCGGCCTCGGCCGGGGGAACCCGTCCGGCGGCCAGGTCGCCGACGAGGTTGTGGACAGCGGTGGCGCGGGAGTAGTCCAGCTCGCGCTGCTGGACCAGGCGCAGGCCGCTGACGGGGGCGGCGCCGGCGGCCGGATGGCCGGACACGGTGATCGAGGTGAACGTGATGTCGCACTCCACCCGCTGCAGGCCGCAGGAGCGGGCCACGACCGTGCACGTGGCCGTCACCTCGGCTGCGCTGGCTCCGGCGGAGAGGAGCAGCTCGCCCACCCGGAGCGAGAGATCGACGGCGCGGTACGCGTCCGGCTGTCCGGAGGGCTGGGGCGGCACCGGTCCACGATCCCCGATGCCTCCGGGTCGGCGGGCGTGGGCCTTCTCACGCGCCGTAAGCTGCGCTCTGGCGCCCGCTTCGTGGAGTCTGGGAGATCGAGCTAGCGCACCACTACAGGTGCCGCGGCGTCGAAGTCGGCCGCCCGCTGCCCGTCCCCGACCGAAGGACTCCCTCGCCCGTGCGCAGAACATCCGTCGTCTTCTGGGCCTCGTTGGCCATCGTGCTCCCCGTCGTGCTCTGGGGGGCGGTGTGGCCGGAGGCCCTCGATTCCGCCGCCGGCTCGGCACGGACCTTCGTCGTCGACCGGTTCGGGTGGTTCTACCTGCTGGCGGCGACGATCGTGCTCGTCGCGGTGATCGTGGTGGCGGCCTCGCGGTGGGGACGGGTGCGGCTCGGTGCGGACGACGACCGGCCCGAGTACAGCACCCGGGCCTGGTTCGCGATGCTCTTCAGCGCCGGGATGGGCATCGGCCTGGTGTTCTGGGGCGTCGCCGAGCCGGTGTCGCACTTCCTCACCCCGCCGACGGCCGACCCGGGGACCACGGAGGCCGCCCGCGACGCGCTGCGGTACTCGTTCTTCCACTGGGGCCTGCACCCGTGGGGCATCTACGCCGTCCTGGCGCTGGCCCTGGCCTACGCGCGGTTCCGTCGTGGCTGGAAGGCCACCATCAGCGGTGCGCTGCGGCCGATCCTCGGCGACCGCGTCGACGGCCCGCTGGGCGCCGCGGTGGACACGGTCGCCGTGGTCGCCACCGTCTTCGGCGTCGCGACGTCGCTCGGCCTGGGCGCCGCGCAGATCAACGGTGGCCTGGCCTCGCTCGACGACGGGATCGCGATCGGCTCCGGCGTGCAGCTGACCATCATCGCGGTGGTCACCGTCCTGTTCCTGATCTCCGCGCTCTCCGGGATCAACCGCGGCATCAAGTGGCTGTCGACCGTCAACGTCGTCCTCGCCGTGGCGCTGTTCGCCTTCGTGCTGTTCACCGCGTCGTCCGGCCGGCTGGTGGGCGCGTTCACCACGACGGTCGGCAGCTACCTCACCCAGCTCCCCACGATGAGCCTGCAGACCGGCCCGTTCGACCCCCAGCGGTCGGAGTGGATCAACGGCTGGACCGTCTTCTACTGGGCGTGGTGGATCTCCTGGTCGCCGTTCGTGGCGACCTTCATCTCGCGCATCTCCCGCGGCCGCACCATCCGCGAGTTCGTGATCGGGGTGCTGGGGGTGCCGACGCTCGTCAGTGGCCTGTGGTTCTCCGTGTTCGGGACCGCCGGGATCCTCGCCGAGCAGGACGGCGCCGAGCTGGCCGGCCAGCCGACCGAGTCGCAGCTGTTCGCCCTGCTCGACACGCTGCCCGGCGGGCTGGTGGCCGGTGTCGGGGCGATGATCCTCATCGTCACCTTCTTCGTGACCAGCGCCGACTCCGCCACCTTCGTGCTGGGCTCGCTCAGCAGCCGCGGCGGGGCGGACCCGGCGCGGGTCGTGAGCGTGGTCTGGGGCCTGGTGATCTCGGCCTCCGCCGCCGCGCTCCTGGTCAGCGGCGGACTGGGTGGGGTGCAGACGGCCTCCATCATCGCCGCGTTCCCGTTCGCGATCGTGCTGCTGATGGTGCTGGTCTCGCTGATCAAGGCGCTGCGGCAGGAACCACGGGTCCCCCGCCGGGAGGAGCGCGGCGAGCCGGCCCCCGTCGTCGCCACACCGTCGGCCGACGGGGCTTCCGGCGCCGGAGCGACGGCCGCCGTGCCGTGGGGCACGTCCGGCCCCTCCTGACCCCGATCGGCCCCGTGGTCGCCTCGACCGCGGGGCCGGCGGACGCAACCCCGGACGACGGTGTAGGCTGGTTTCTACCGACGCGGGGTGGAGCAGCTCGGTAGCTCGCTGGGCTCATAACCCAGAGGTCGCAGGTTCGAATCCTGTCCCCGCTACCACCGCAGGCAGAGGCCTCGCCCGCTCCGGAAACGGGGCCGGGCGGGGCCTTCGTCGTTGCCGGCCGACTGCCGATCCGCCGCCCGGGCGAAATGCCCGCGCCGATGCAGGTCAGGCGGCCCGCTCGCTCCCGGGAGAAGGGTCCACCGAGGTCCGGGCAGGCCCGGCCGTGACCGGTTCCGCCCCAGCGCTGTGCTGCGCGGCGTTACCGGCCCCGCCTGTGCTCTCCGCGTCGGCGGCGGACCTGCCGAGCAGCCATACGGTCAGCAGGACGGCGAAGATGATCACGATGACCCCGGCGGCGAGCGCGATCATCCGCCGCCGGGCCGGTTTTCCGCGCCCGACGCGGAACTCGGGATCGTGCGGCCCACCGGAGCTGCCGGGGTCTGCTCCTGCGCTCATCGGTCCTCCCGGGATGCGTCGTGGGGCGGCGCGGTGCCTCGCGCGCAGAGTACGGCGCCCGGATCGGCGACTTCGCCGCGCTCTGGGGCGCCGTGGACTGCCTGCCGGTCGGCCGCGGTCACCGCGGGGCTCGGGCTCGAGGAGCTCCGGGTGGGCCGACCGGCTCAGGCCGCGAGCTGCCGGGAACGCCGCCGGGCGTACCAGAACATGGCGACGGCGAACACCGGCGGAGCCGTCACGAAGGCGATCCGCAGGATGCGGATGACGTCGGCGACCGGCATCCCGGCCAGCTGGGCGATCACGTCGCTGGCCGCGCCGAGGGAGGTCACCACCGTGACGGTCACCAGCAGCGTCACGAAGGCGACCCGGGCGGGGGCGTGGAAGGGGTGCTCGTCGAGATCGAGCTCCGCGGGGCGGCGCCGGCGGAAGAGCCACTCCAGCAGCGGGTAGAGCAGGGCCGCACCGCCCAGGACCAGGGGCAGCAGCACCCCGCCGAGCAGCGGGTTGGTGATCGTCGCGCCGAGGACGGTGAAATCGACGGCGGGCAGCAGCAGGATCGCCCCCTCCATCGGGAACAGGTACCAGTCCGGGTACATGTCGTTGCCTGCCACACCGGGCAGGAACGGGCCGATGTGCGTGACGTCGCCGAAGGGCACCAGCGTCCCGGCGAGCACCACCAGCCCGCAGACCAGCAGCGCGAGCAACCCTGCGCGCGACCGCAGCCCCGCACCGCTGGGCACGGCCACCACGAGCCGGCCGTCGGCCTGCTTCCGCCGGGGGAGCACGGTGTGCCGGTGCCGGACGACCAGCCACAGGTGGACGGCCAGGCCGAGGGCGAAGACCACTGGCAGGAGCAGGACGTGCAGCCAGAACAACCGCGGGACGACGTCGTCCACGTCGGGCCCGGCGAAGACCAGGTCGGCGAGCTCCTCGCCGACGTAGGGGATGCTCGCCGCGATCGTGTACCCGATCCGGACGCTGCTGCCGGTGACGACGTCGTAGACCAGGTTCTGACCGGTCCAGCCCAGGGCGAGGGCCAGGGCCAGCAGCACCAGGCCGACCAGGTAGTTGGTGAACCGGCGTCCCCGGAACGCGCCGGCCAGCAGCACGCGGAGCACGTGCAGCAGCAGCGCGGCCACGAACAGGTAGCTGGCCGCGCGGTGCACCCGGCGCAGCAGCAGGCCCCCGGGCACGTCCTCGCTGATCGTGACCACCGACGAGAAGGCGGCGGGGAGCTCGCGGCCGGCGTACAGGGCGGCGGAGCCGTCGTACTCCACGAGCTCCGTGGAGGGCTGGTAGAAGAACGTCAGCACCAGGCCGGTCAGCAGCAGCACTCCGAAGGAGACGACCGCGACCGGTCCGAGCAGGTACGACCAGTGCGTCGGCACGAACAGCTCGCGCAGCCACCGGGGCCGGGCCGGGCCTTCCTGCACGCTCATCCGCGCACCGGCCCGATCGGGGTCGGGAAATCGCCCGTCGCCACGAGGAAGCCGTCGCGGTCCACCCCGAGCGGCAGCTGGGGGAGCGGACGGGACGCCGGGCCGAAGGTGGGCACCGCTCCGCGCGCCGCGTCGAACGTGGCCTGGTGGCACGGGCAGAACAGCGAGTCGGTGTCCTCCTGGTACAGCCCGACGGGGCAGCCGGCGTGGGTGCAGATCTTGGAGTAGGCGACGAGGCGCTCACCGACCACCCACTCCAGCACCGTGGGCGGCTCGGCCTCCTGCGTCGCCAGGCGGACCAGCACCACGGCCGCCAGGTCGGCGCGGACCGCGTCCTCGGGCCAGACGGTGCCGAAGCCACCCACCGGCACCTCCGCGGCGCGGATCCGCTGCCCCTCCGCGGTCACCAGGTGGACGCCGCGGCGCCAGGCGGTCTGCGGGCCGCGGTCGCGGCCGAGCCACGCGAGCAGCCCGGCGCCGCCGAGGGCGCCGAGGCCCAGCCCGCCGAGGCCACCGAGCACCCACCGCCGGCGCACCGGGGTGCTCACGGCGGCCGCCGCGGCGGCCGCGACCGGGGCGTCGCCCGCCCGGCGCTCGTGCGGCCAGACCAGTTCCTGCGCGGTGGGCGGGAACCGGCCGGCGAGGAAGGCGGCGGTCAGGAGGGCGCCGGTCAGCGTCAGGCCCAGCGCGCCGGTCGGCCAGTCCAGGACCAGACCCACGACGAAGGCCGCGAGGAGGGCGGCGGCGACGGCGCCCACGCCGATGGGTACCGGCCCGCGCAGCCGGTCCGTGGCGCGGGCAGGAGGTCCGGTTCCCGTCATCGCTGCGGGTCCTCCGTCTCCTCCGCCACGCCCGCCCGCGGGCCCTCGGGGCGCACGTCCGGGCGCCGGCCGCTGCGGGCGACGACGGCCAGCGCGCCGAGCACGGCCAGGGCCAGGAGCGCGGTGAAGACCCCGCCGTACACCCGCCCGATGTCCGACAGGCCCAGCGGCGTCGTCTCGGCGGTCGAGAGGTCCTGCACGTAGGCGGCGATGTCCGCGGCGTCCTGCTCGCTGAGCACCTCGTCACCGAAGCGGGGCATCTCGAACGGGCCCACCCGCAGGGCCTCCACGATCCCGGTGGGGTCCACGCCGGTGACCTCCGGGGCGATCGTCCCGTCGGCCGAGATGCCGCCGTTCCCGGCCGCGCTGTGGCAGGGCGCGCAGTTGGTCAGCCAGAGCGGCTGCCCGCGGCCCGGGTCCCCGGCCCCCACCTCCGGGATCCCGCCCGCGAGCTCGAACTCCTCGGTCATCCAGGCGACCACCGCTTCCCGCTCGGCGTCGGTGAGCTCCTCCTCCACGGCTCCGACCGGCCGGTGCAGGATCGGCATCCGCCCGGTGCGGATGACCAGGTCGACGTAGGCGACCGGGAGGCCGCGGAGGTCGGGCCCCGCTTCCACGCCGGTCCCGGGGATGCCGCTGCCGTCGTTGTTGTGGCAGATCCCGCAGTACCGCTGGTAGACCGTGCCGCCCGCCACGACCTCCTCGGCCGGCGGCGCCGGCGCGGGGGCGGCCTCGACGGGAGCCGTCACCAGGGTCAGGCCCACGCAGGCCAGGACCAGCGCCAGGACCTGCAGCAGGCGCGCGGCGGTCGGTCTCCGGCGGCTCACGGGGAACCCAGTGAGTACAGGTAGGCGACGATGGCGTCGACGTCGTCGTCGGTCACCCCGACGTCGGGCATGAGGTTGCCGGGGTCGATCTCCTGCGGGTCCTGGATCCAGCGCCGCAGGTTGTCCGGTGTGTGGGGGAGGGTGCCGGCGAGGGTCCGCCGCTCGGCGATCGTGCCGAGCGGGGGCCCGACCCGCCCCTGGGGGCCGGCCACGCCGGGCACCTGGTGGCAGGCGACGCAGCCGTACTCGTCGAGCAGGACGCGGCCGGCCTCGACCGAGTCGTCGGGCTCCCCGGTGGCGCTCGTGCACGCGGTCAGCGCGGCGACGGCCACCGCGAGCACCCCGAGCCGCGCGCCCGGCACCCGGCGGCCGGTCACCAGCACGGTCCGTACACGAGGACGGGGGGCAGCGCCAGCACGATGAGGCCGACCGCCAGCAGGTTCATGGTGAGACCGGAGAGTGCCAGCATCCGGTTCCGCGCGGGGCTGGGCACGGGGTCCCAGGCGCCGGCCGGGGGGGCGCTCTCCGGGTCCCGTCGGCGCCGCCACGGCAGCAGCGGCCGGGGCTCGGGCCCGGGAACGGCGGCGGACTCCTCCTGCGGCGGCAGGTGCCGCATCGACCACCACGACGCCCAACTCGCGGCCGCGGCCACGGCCGTGAGCAGCACGGTGAGCACGACGAGGAAGACGGGGAGCGCCGGGCCCTCGGTGGGGCAGGCCACCTCGACGGACCAGTAGCCGACGAGCAGGTGCAGCAGCCAGGCCGCGGTGCCGCCGCCCACCCCGAACCAGAACAGGATCGGGCGGCCGGCGGGTCGCTTGGTCTCCGGGGTCGCGGCGGTCACCAGAACCTCGGCACCAGGTAGAGGGTGGCGGCGACGACGAGCCAGGACCACACGACGAAGTACCAGTAGTGCGCGGCGGTCACCGTCATCTCCTGCTCGCGCGGCCGCATGCCACCGGAGCGCACGCGCAGGAGCACGATGCCCAGCCCGAGCAGCGCCAGGGCGGCGTTGACGTGGTGGAAGCCGGCGAGGGCGAGGAAGAGGGAGCCGTAGACGTCGCGCTGCGGGTCGACGTCGTTCGCGGAGTAGTCGGCGAACTGCACGAGGAGGAACGCCACCCCCAGGGCGACGGCGGCGGCGAGCGCGACCGGGTCCCGGCCGGTGGCCCGCCCCGCCCGTGCCGACAGGTGGGCCGCGGCCACCGGGACGGCGCTGAGGACCAGCAGCCCGGTGGCGACCGCGGTGAGCCCCAGCGCGGGGGCGGGCGCCGGATCGGGTGGCCAGGTGTCGAAGCCGTCGCGCAGGTAGAAGTAGGCGAACTCCAGCGCCGCCAGCATCGACACCAGGACGAGCTGGAGCATCAGCATCCCCCACCACCCGGTGCCCCGGGCGATGTGCGCGGCCGGACGGGGTGCGGTCTCCCCGGCGTGCCCGCTGGTCCTCACAGCCGGTCCTGCCTGTCCCAGATCCACGCCGCGCCGATGACGACGGCGACGAGCACACCGGTGAGGGCGACGGGGTAGACGTCGATCATCGTGCCGATCAGGGCGAGCGTGAGCGAGGAGGCCATCAGCAGCGGCCACCACGACTTCTGCGGGAGGGTGACCAGCTCCTCGGGCGCGGCGTCGAGGACGCTGGTGAGCACGACCTGGCGCACCGGGGCGCGCGGCTCGCGCAGCTCGTCCTGCCAGGTGGCCGGGTCGTACTTCGGCCGGAACGGCCGGGTGTCCCACAGCGGTGAACGGCTGGCGACCTCAGGGATGCCGCGGAAGTTGTAGGCGGGCGGGGGCGAGGTCGCGTACCAGTCCAGCGTCTCCCCGCCCCACGGGTCGTCGCCGGCGCGCTCGCCGGAGCGGGCCGACAGCACCACGTTCCCCAGCGTCATGAGCAGGCCCAGGGTGAGGACGACGGTGCCCCAGGTCGCGATGGACTGCGTGACCTCCCACCCCGTGTTCTCGGCGTAGGTGTAGAGGCGGCGCGGCATCCCCTGCAGGCCGGTGATGTGCAGCGGGAAGAACGTCACGTTGAAGCCGATGAAGGTCAGCCAGAACGCGACCTTGCCGATGCGCTCGTCGAGCAGGCGGCCGGTCATCTTCGGCATCCAGAAGTGGACCGCGGCCAGCACCGGGAAGAGGATCCCGCCGATCAGCACGTAGTGGAAGTGGGCGACGACGAAGTAGCTGTCGTGCGCCTGCTGGTCGAACGGGACGGAGGCGACCATCACCCCGGTGACCCCGCCGAGGACGAAGATCACGATGAAGCCGACCACGTACATCAACGGCGTCTTCCACACCGCCCGGCCCTGCCAGATGGTGGCGATCCACGCCGAGACCTGGATCGCGCTCGGGATCGGGATGAACAGGCTCGCCACGGAGAAGAAGGCCAGCCCGAGCTGCGGGATCCCCGTGACGAACATGTGGTGCACCCACACGCCGAACGACAGGATGCCGATGGCGACCGTCGAGACGGCGATCAGGCTGTAGCCGACGATCCGGCTGCGGGCGAAGACGGGCACGATCGTGGAGACGATGCCCAGCCCCGGCAGCAGGATGATGTAGACCTCCGGGTGGCCGAAGAACCAGAAGAGGTGCTGCCAGAGCAACGAGTCGCCACCGGCCGCCGGATCGTAGAAGTGCGTGCCGATCTTGCGATCGAGCTCGAGCAGCACGCTGGCGACCACCAGCGGCGGGAACGCGAAGATGACGGCGATCCCCGTGACGAGCACGTTCCACGCCAGCAGGGGCATCTGGCTGATCTTCATGCCGGGGGCGCGGTTGCGGAGGATCAGCACCACCAGCTCGATCGCCCCGGCGATGGTGGCGATCTCCACGAAGGTCACGCCGAGCAGCCAGAAGTCCATGGCGGCGCTGGGGGTGTACTCGGGCCCGGTCAGCGGGGTGTAGGCGAACCAGCCGCCGTCGGGCACCTGGCCGAACAGGAAGCTGCTGTAGAGGAAGATCCCCCCGAGCACGTAGATGTACCAGCCGAACGCGGTCAGCCGGGGGAAGGGCAGGTCCCGGGTGCCCAGCAGCAGCGGCAGGAAGTACATCGCGAACGCTTCGCCCACCGGCACGGCGAACAGGAACATCATCGTCGTGCCGTGCATGGTGAACAGCTCGTTGTAGGTCTGCGCGTCGAGGAAGGTGCTCTCGGCGCTGCCGAGCTGCCAGCGCATCAGCACCGACTGGATGCCGCCCAGGCCGAAGAAGACGAACGCGGTGATCAGGAAACGCTGGCCCACCTGCTTGTGGTTGAGCGCCGTGAACCAGCCGGCCAGCCCGGGTGGCGTGGCCCATGTCGCGGCCAGCCGGTCCTCGGTGGCGGGGGGATCCTGCAGCGCGGTCATCGCAGGCTCTCCAGGTAGGCCAGCAGGGCCTGGAGGTCGTCGCCGGTGAGGTTGTTCGGGGGCATGCGGACGCCCGGCTTGAGGCCCTGGGGATCGAGGATCCAGCCGGCCAGGTTGCCCCGGGTGTACTCGAGCATCCCGGCGGCGATGGTCTCGCGGGTGGCCAGGTGGGTGAGGTCGGGCGCGAAGTCGTCGCCCTCGCTGACGTCCTCGATCCGGTGGCACTGACCGCAGCCCGCGGCCAGGTACACCGCGCGGCCGGCCTCCTCGAGGTCGGTGTCCGGTTCCGCGCTCCCGGCCTGCAGTGCGCGCAGGTGCTCCGCGAACTCGTCCTCCGGCTGGGCGACGAGGACGAACTGCATGCGGGCGTGCTGGATGCCGCAGAACTCGGCGCACTCGCCCAGGTAGGTGCCGGCCTCGTCGACCTGGAACGACAGCGTGTTCGTCCGGCCGGGGAGCAGGTCCAGCTTGCCGGCGACCGGCGGGATCCAGAGGCTGTGGATCACGTCCGCCGACGTCATCTCCAGCCGGACCGGGCGCCCGACCGGGACGTGGATCTCGTTCGCCGTCACGATGCCGGCGTCGGGGTAGTGCACCTCCCACCAGAACTGGTGGCCCACGACCTCGACCGTCAGCTCACCGGGTGGGGCCGGCCGGGAGATGTCGACCCCGACGACGAGGCTGTAGGCGAACACGGCGGGCAGCACGACGATCGGGACGACCACGCCCCAGACCGCGATGAACGCCTTGGCGCCGCGGTCGGAGGCGCGCGGCGCGCGGTGCGCGCGGTGGCGCAGTGCCAGCACGAGGAAGACCACGGTGGCCAGCCACAGCAGGCCGCCCAGGACCATCATGAACCAGGTGAGCCCGGCGATCTGTGCCGCTTCCGGACCGACGGGATCGAGCACCGACCCCGGCCCCGGCGCCGCCACCGGGGACAGTTCGGCAGGCACGATCGCGAACCTCCGTGGGGGTGGGCGGACCCGCCCTCCCGGGCGCATCCCCTGCGGTCCCGTCCGACCCTAGTGGCTGGACCCGCCCGCACAACCGGACGCGGAGCCCCCCGATGCGCGCGGCAGTGGCACGATCCTCGGCACGATGAACCAGTCGAGGACCGGCGGCTCCCGCGCGGTGGACGCGCCGGTGCTCTCCCTGCACGAGGTGGCCCGCTGCTACGGCCGCCGGACGGCGCTGGCTCCGCTCACGCTGCGGCTGGGCGCCGGGGCGGTCTGCGTCGTCAGCGGGGGCAACGGCGCCGGCAAGACCACGCTGCTCCGGATCGCGGCGGGGCTGATGGAGCCGACCTCGGGATCCCGGTCGGTGACCGGGCAGGCGCTGTACCTGCGGCCCGGTGCTGCCGCGCGCCGCCGGCAGCGGGCGCTCGACGCGGTCGCCTTCGCCGGTTCCCTGGCCGGCCGGGAGCGCCCGGCCGCCGGCGCCGCGGCGGCGCTGTCCGCCTGCGGGCTGCCGGAGGACCTGTGGGAGCGCGAGGCCGGGCGTCTCTCGGCGGGCCAGCGCGCGCGGGTCTCCCTGGCCGTGGCGCGGGTCGTGGCCCCGGCGGTCGTGTGCCTGGACGAGCCGCTGGAGCACCTCGACGCGGCCGGCCGGGAGGCCGTGCGCCGGACGATCGAGGCGCTGGCCGGTGCCGGCTCGGCGGTGCTCGTCGCCGGCTCGGACGTGGCCGGGCAGCTCGGCCCGGTGGACGCCTGCCTGGAACTGGTCGCGGGCGCCGCGACCGTGCTCGGGTGAGCGACCGGGAGCGCGGCGGGACGGCGGGGCCCCCCGTCGGCGTCCTCCGCGTGGTGACCGTGCTCGTCCGGCGGGACGTCCGGATCGCCCTGGGCGGGGTCGACGCGCTCCCGTCGGTGCTGCCGTTCGTCGCGGCCGGCATCGTCCTCGGCGGCCTGGTGTTCGGGCCCGATCCCGCCGCGCTCCGGGCGGCGGCGCCCGGCCTGGTCTGGTTGCTGGTGCTCACCGCCGCGGTGCCGCTGGCCCGCCTGGTCGCCGCGGCCGAGCGGGACGAGGACTCCTGGGACCTGCTGCGCGGCCTCGTCCCGCCGGGGGCGCTGTTCCTGGCCAAGGCGGCCGTCCTCTGGACCGCGCTGGCGGTCACCTGGGCCACGGGCAGCTTCCTCGCCGTCCTGCTGCTCGACGGGCCGCTGTCCGTCGCCGGGGGCGCCGCGGCGGTGCTCGGCCTGGTCGGGGTCGCGGCGAGCACGACGGTCTTCGGTGCGCTGCTGGCGGCCTCGGCCCGCGGGGCGGGGCTGCTCGCCGCGCTGGTGCTCCCCACCGGGCTGCCGGCCCTGCTGGCCGGGACGCAGGCCGGTCTCGCCGCGGAGCCCCTCCCGTGGCTGGTCCTGCTGGTCGCCTACGACCTGGTCGTGGGGGCGGCGGCCTGGGCCGTCTTCCCCTACCTCCTCGAGGAGTGAGAGGCTGGCCCCGCCCCGCTGACCCAGCTGTCCTTCCGAGCCTTTCCCGGTCGGAGACCGGTCGACAGGAGGAGTGCGCGTGCGTAGGACACCGGTGCGCGGTGACGGGCTCCTCGCCACCGCTGCGGCGGCCACCAGCGCGGTCGCGCTCGTCCTGGCGCTCGTCGTCGCTCCCGAGGACGCCGTGCAGGGCCCCGCGCAGCGGTTGATGTACGTGCACGTCCCCGCCGCCTGGGTCGCCTACCTGGCGTTCGCGGCGGTCCTGGTGTGCAGCGTGGCCTACCTGGTGCGCCGCGAGCTCGGCTTCGACCGGTACGCGCAGGCCGCCGCCGAGCTGGGCGTCGGGCTGACGGCGCTGGCGATCGCGCTCGGCATGCTCTGGGGCCGCCCGGTCTGGGGTGTCTGGTGGACGTGGGACGCCCGCCTGGTCACGACGGCGGTGCTCCTGCTCGTCTACGTCGCCTATCTCGGGGTCCGCCGGACGGCCGAGGACCCGCACGTCGCCGCCCGCCGGTCCGCCGCGGTCGGCATCGTGGCCTTCCTCAACGTGCCGGTCGTGCACTTCTCGGTCGTGTGGTGGCGGACGCTGCACCAGCCGCCCACCGTGCTCGGCCCCGAGGGGAGCCCGCCCATCCACCCCACGATGGCGTGGGCCCTGGCGGCGGGCGTGCTGGCCTTCACGGTGCTGGCGGTCCTGGTCGTCCGCCGCCGGGTGGCCCGGCTGCGGGCGGACGCGTCCGATCCGGCGGCCGTGTCCCCCGGTCCCGCCGGCGGGGGTGCGGCGGCGCCGGTCATCACCGTCGTCCCGAGGGCCGGCCGGTGAGCGGGCAGCTGGCGGTGGTCCTCGGCTACCTGCTCACGCTGCTGGTCTGGGCGGGGTACCTGTGGTCGACGCGGGGCGGCCGGTGAGCCGGCCGGCGCGGCGGCGCACCCTGTCGCTGCGGCTCCTGGTGGTGGTCGGGGCGGTGGCGGCCGCCCTCGGGCTGCTGGGGGTGAGCGGGCTGGCCGACACGCTCGTCTACTACCGCACGCCGACGGAGGTCCTCGCCGAGCAGCCGCCGGAGGACGAGCGGCTGCGCCTGGGTGGTCTGGTGCAGGCCGGATCGCTGGACCGCGTCGGCCCGGAGGCCCGGTTCACCGTCACGGACGGCGTCGGGAGCCTCCCCGTCGTCTACGTCGGCGCCCTGCCGGCGGTGTTCGCCGAGGGGCAGGGCGCCGTGGTCGAGGGATCGCTGCGATCCGACGGCGTCTTCGTCGGTGACCTCGTGCTGGTCAAGCACTCCAACGAGTACCGGCCGATCGGGGAGGCCGGGTGACGTCGCTGCTCGGGACCGCCGCGCTGGCCTCGGGGCTCGTCCTGGCGCTCACGTCCGTCGCGGTCTGGGCCGGCGTCGCCACCGGCCGCGGGACGGCCGGCTCGGCGCGGCGGCTGACCTACGCCGTCCTCGGCGCGGCGCTGGCCGCCGCCGCCGTGCTCGAGTGGGCGCTGCTCACCGACGACTTCAGCGTGCGCTACGTCGCGGAGAACGGCGGCCGCGCCGTGCCGCTGTACTACACGGTGACGAGCCTGTGGGCGGCGCTGGAGGGCTCGCTGCTGCTCTGGCTGGTCGTGCTCTGCGGCTACGCCGCCGCCGTCGCCCGGCGCCCGGACGCCCGGGCCGCGCCGCACCACCCCTGGGTGCTCGTGACGCTGTCGGTCGTCGCCGCCTTCTTCTTCGCGCTGGCGTCGTTCGGCGGCAACGCGTTCGAGCGGATCTCCCCGGTTCCCGCCGACGGCCCGGGCCCCAACCCGCTGCTGCAGGACAACCCGCTCATGGGGGCGCACCCCCCGCTGCTGTACCTGGGCTACGTCGGCCTCGCGGTGCCGTTCGCCTACGCCGTCGCCGCCCTCGTCACCGGGGACACCGGGCGCGGCTGGCTGCGGGCCGTCCGCCGCTGGACGCTCGTGGCGTGGTCCTTCCTCACCCTGGGCATCGTGCTCGGCGCCTGGTGGTCCTACGCGGTCCTGGGCTGGGGCGGCTACTGGGCCTGGGACCCGGTGGAGAACGCCTCCCTGCTGCCCTGGCTGACCGCCACGGCCCTGCTGCACTCGGCCATGGTGCAGGAGCGGCGGGCGACCCTCCGGGTGTGGAACGTCTGCCTGGCGGTGGCCGGTTTCGTGCTCGTGCTGGTCGGCACGTTCCTCACCCGCAGCGGCATCGTGGACAGCGTCCACGCCTTCAGCCGGTCGACGCTCGGCGCGTTGCTCCTGGGGTTCGTCGCCGTCGTCCTGGTCACCGTCGCGGGGCTGCTGGTGTGGCGCGCCGACCGGCTGGGACCCGACGGCACCCTGCAGGCCCGCCTGTCGCGGGAGACGGTCTTCCTCGGCAACAACGTCCTGCTGGTCGGGCTGGCCTTCACCGTCCTCCTGGGCACGCTGTTCCCGGTGTTCGCCCAGCTGGCCGACGGGCGGCAGGTGTCGGTGGGCCCGCCGTACTTCAACCAGATGGCGGTGCCGGTCGCGCTGGTCGTGCTGCTGCTCATGGCCCTGGGGCCGCTGGTGTCCTGGGGCGGCGACTCCGTGCCGGCGCTCGCCCGCCGGGTCGCGGTGCCGGTCACCGTCGCCGTCGCCCTGGTGGCGGTGCTGGTGGTGCTCGGCGTGCACGGGGCCGCGGCGCTCACCGCGTTCGGGCTGGCCGCGCTGGTCCTCGCCACCTCGCTCCAGCTGGCCGGACAGGGTGCCGGGGTCGTCCGGCGGGCCACCGGGCAGTCGTGGCCGGGATCGCTGCTGGAGGCCGGCCGGCGCCGGCGGCGCCTGTACGGCGGGCTGATCGTGCACGTCGGGGTGGCGCTCGCCGCGGTCGCCGTCGCGGCGTCCTCGTCCTTCGCGACGGCGACGGAGCAGCGGGTCGCGGTGGGGGAACGGGTGGCCGCGGAGGACTGGACGGCGCAGCTGGAGTCGGTCGAGCGCGAGCGGACGGCGCAGGAGATGCGGGTGGTCGCGCGGGTGGCGCTGGCGGAGGCGGGGCAGGTGCGCGGCACGGCGGCCCCGGAGCTGCGGACCTTTCCGGCGCACGGGATCACGGTGGCCTCACCGGCCGTGCGGTCCACGCTCGCGGGCGACGTCTACCTGACCGTCACCGAGGTCGACCCGGACGGCGGGTGGGCGCTCCTCCGGATCGCGGTGAACCCCCTGGTGTCCTGGCTCTGGATCGCGGGAGGCGTCATGGCGCTGGGGGCGGCGGTGGCCGGGTGGCCCGCGCGCCGCTCCGCGCGGGGGGCGGGCGCGGCGGAGGCCCCGGTACCGATCCTCGCGGAGGGGGAGCGGTGAGCCGCCGGCGGCGGTGGCTGCTCCTGGTCCCGGCGCTGCTCGTCGGGCTGGCACTGACCGTGCCGCTGGCCCTGGCGCTCGACGGACCCCGGCGGGGGGCCGCCGCGGCGATCCTGGACGGCCCGGCCCCGGCGCTGTCGGGACGCACGCTCGACGGTGGCCACGTCGACCTCGCGGACCTGCGCGGCTCGGTGGTGCTGGTGAACGTCTGGGCATCCTGGTGTGCTCCCTGCCGGGAGGAGATGCCGCTGCTGGTCGAGACGGCGCGGCAGTGGGGGCCGCAGGGCCTGCGGATCGTCGGCATCGACGTGAACGACGACGACGCGGCCGCGCGGGAGTTCCTCGCCGGCCTCGGTGGGACGCCGTTCCCCAGCGTGGCCGACCCCGACAACCGGCTGGCCGTCGAGTGGGGGACGACGGGCGTACCCGAGACCTTCGTGATCGACCGGGACGGCACGGTCGTCGCCCGCCGGGTGGGCCCCGTCTCCGCCGCGTGGCTGGCGGAGGAAGTGCTCCCGCGGCTGGAGGCGGGGTGAGCGGCCGGACGCGGGTCCTGGCCGTCGTGCTGGCGGTCCTCGCGCTCGTCGCTGCGCTCTGGTGGCGCCAGGAGCCCAGCGGGCCGACCGACCCGGCGGCGGCCGCGCGCGAGATCGCGGCCGGGCTGCGGTGCCCCACGTGCGCCGGGGAGTCGGCGGCGGACTCGGCGGCGCCGGCGGCGCGCGGGATGCGGGCGGTCATCGCCGACCAGGTGGCGGCCGGGGAGAGCCCCGAGGAGATCCGCGACTGGTTCGTCGGGCGGTACGGCGAGTGGATCCTGCTGGACCCGCCGCGGGAGGGGGTGGGCTGGCTGCTGGTCGTCCTGCCGGGGGCGGCGCTGCTCGGCGGCGCGCTCGCCGTCGGTGTCCTCGTCTCCCGCCGGCGGCCCGCCTCGCGGTCGGCGCTGAGCGATGCCGACCGCGCGGCCGCCGAGGCCGCGGTGCGCGCGGTGGCCGGCCGGCCCGGACGGCTGACCGGATCGGGCGACGACGAGCGTCTGGAGGCAGCCCTGCAGCTGCTGGAGGACGTCCGGTCCGAGCCCCGGCGGACCGCGCGTTCGCGCGCCACGGAGGACGAGCTGCTGGCCGAGGTCCTCCGGCTCACGTCCGGCCGGGCGCCCGTCCCGGCCGAGGTGGACCGCCCGGCCGGGGCGGACCGCCCGGCCCAGGTGGACCGCCCGGCCGAGGTGGACCGCCCGGCCGCGGACCGGGAGGCGGCGCCGGGACGTCGGAGGCGGCTGTCGCGGCCGGCGGTCGTCGTGCCGGTGGTCGCGGTGGCCGCGGTCGGCGCGCTCGCCCTGGTCGCCGTTCCCCGCGTCCTGGAGCCCGCCGCGGCCTCGGGCGGAACGGCGGCGACGGTGGGCACCCCGGCGGACCGGGGGACCGACGTGGCCGACGAGCTGCTCCGGCAGGCGCGCGCCCTCGACGACGCCGGCCGCTTCACCGAGGCGGTGACCGCCTACCGCGCGGTCCTCGAGGAACGGCCGCAGGAACCGGCGGTGATGCTGTCGCTGGCGTTCGCCCTGCTCCGGGACGACCGGCCCGGCGAGGCCGTCCCGCTGATGGAGACCATCCTGGCCGTCGATCCCGAGCATCCGCAGGCGCTGCTCCTGATGGGCACCGCCGAGCACACGCTCGGGGACCCCGCGGCGGGCACCACGCTGCGTCGGTTCCTGGCGCTGGCCCCGGACCACCCGGCCGCGGACGCGGTCCGCGCCCTGCTGGAGGAGCCGTGACGGGACGCTTCGCGAGACTGCCGGCGGCGCTCGGTCTGGCGGTCGTCCTCGGTGGGTGCGCCACCGAGGCCGTGCCGACCGCACCGGCGCCGCCGGCCGCCGACCAGCGGGTCGGGCTGACCGAGTGGGAGATCGTCACCGAAGGTCGTCCGCTGGCCGCGGGCAGCGTCCGGCTCATCGTGACCAACGCCGGCGCCGCTCCGCACGATCTGGCCGTCCGCGTCGACGGGGAGCAGCGCGCCGTCACGCCGGTGCTCGACTCCGGCGAGGCGCACGAGGTGAGCTTCGCGGTGGCGGCGGACGAGCGCGTCGAGCTGTGGTGCACGGTGACCGGGCACCACGCCGCGGGGATGCACACGGTCCTCGACGTGGTCGCGGGGGAGGCGGGGCGGTGAGCGGCTCCCCGGTGACCACGCTCGCCCATCCGCTGGGCGGGGACGCGCAGTGGTCCTACCCGACGATCGCCTTCCTCGCGTCGGCCGCCCTCGGCTACGTGTGCCTGCTGGCCTGGACGGCGCCCCGCCGGCGGTCGCCGTGGGCCGCGGCCGGCCCCGGGGCGGCCTGGGTGCTCGGCCTGATCGCGCTCGGCGCCGCCCTCGCCTCGCCGCTGGAGCGGCTGGCGGAGGACTCGCTCACCGCGCACATGGTCCAGCACCTGCTGCTGACCATCGTGGCGGCCCCGCTGCTCGTGCTCGCCGACCCGGTCCCGCGTGTGCTGACCGTGCTGCCGCCCCGGGTCCGCGAGGTCGTGGCGCCACCGTGGTCGGCGGTGGTCCGGCACGCCCGCCGTCCGGTCGTCGTCCTCGGCGTCGCCGTCGGCTACCTGGCGGTGGTCGTCGTCTGGCACCTCCCCGGGGCCTACGAGGCGGCGGTGCGCTCGGAGGCGGTGCACGTCGCCGAGCACCTCACCTTCCTCGGCGCGGCGGTGGTCTTCTGGTGGTGCGTGCTGCGGATCCCGCGCCGACGGCTGGGCCAGCTGGTGGCCGGGCTGGTCGCCGTGCTCGTCCCGGCGTTCGGCGAGGCGGTGCTGGGTGGGGTCATGATGCTCTCGTCCACGCCCTGGTACGGGGTGTACGTGGAGACGGCGGCCGACCACGGCTTCGACCCGACGGCCGACCAGCAGGTGGCCGGCGCCGTCCTGTGGGCCGCCGGCACACCGGTCTACCTCCTGGCCGCCGTCGTGCTCGTCTTCCGCCTGGTCCGGTCCGCACCGGTGGACGACCGGCCCCCGCTCCCGGTGCCGCCCATGCCGGACCGGGCGTCGTCCCCTAACCAGGTCCTGGGCGCCGTACCGCGCTGAGCGGCCCGGCGGCTCACCCCGCGGGCGCGGGCCGATCGGTGCCCGCGGCGGCCCGGACGTCCTCGCGCAGGCTGGCCACCGTCTCGTCCGGGACCAGCGGCCACGCACGGCGCAGCTCCGCCAGCGCCCCGGCCACGAGAGCCCCGGCGCCGGCGGCGTAGAGACCGGTCGCCACGGCGGCCGCGGCGGGCGGGCTCAGCCGGCGGTCCAGGGCCCGGAGGAGGAGGGCGGTCGAGCTGCCGACCGCCATCGCACCGAGGGCACCGGCGGCGCCGAGGAGCGCGCCGGCGCGGCCGGCCTGCCGGGCCTTGCCGGCCAGCTCGACCTGGGCGTGCTGGATCTCCTGGCGCACCAGGGCCGAGAGATCGGCGGTCAGTGACTGGAGCAGGTCGCTGGTGGAACTGCTCGGGGCCGGGTCGGTCATGAGGGGCTCCTCGTGCTCGGCAGGTGGTCCGCGTCCGCCTCAGCTCGGCTACCCCGAGGCCTGCGGCCGAACCGGGTTTGCCGCTGCCGGACCGGGGATCACCGGGCCGGCGGCCGCAGCGGGGGTGCCGTCCGAACGCCGAAGACCTCCCGCAGCGCCACCCGGGCCGCGTTGTCCCCGCACATCCCGTGGACGGCGGGCCCCGGCGGGGTGGCCGCCGAGGCGAGGTAGGTGCCGGGCAGGGGCGTCCGGTACGGGTTCCACCGGGGCACCGGGCGGGCGAGCATCTGCCACAGCGACGCCTCGCCGTTGGAGATCTCGCCGCCCACCTCGTTGGGGTTGCCGGCCTCCATCTGCGGGGCGCTGAGGGTGTGCCGCGCCAGGACGGTGTCCCGGAAGCCCGGGGCGAACCGCTCGATCTGCGCCTCGATCCGCCCGGTCATGTCGACGTCCGACCCGCGGGGCACGTGCACGTAGGCCCAGAGCACGTGCCCCCCGGACGGCGCCCGCGTCGGGTCGACCACGGTCGGCTGCACGGCCAGCACGAACGGCCGGTCCGGGATCTGCCCGGCGGCCGGCGCGGACTCCGCGGCGACGGTCTCCTCCAGGGTGCCGGCCAGGTGCACGGTGCCCGCCCGGCGGACCTCCGGGTCCGCCCACGGCACCGGCTCGGAGAGCGCCCAGTCGATCTTGAAGACGCCCGGGCCGTGCCGGTAGCGGGCCACCCAGCGCCGGTAGCCCTCGGGGGTGCGGTCGCCGGCCATGCGGACGAACGCCTCCGGCGTGGTGTCCAGGAGGACGGCGGGGACCCCCTCGAACTCGCGCAGATCGGTGACCAGGTGCCCGGTGACCACCTCGCCGCCCTGCTCCTCCAGCGCGGTCACCATCGCGTCGGCCAGCCGCTGGGACCCGCCCTCCACCAGCGGCCACCCGACGTGGTGGGCGAGCATGCCCTGCAGCAGCCCGAGACCGGCGGTGATCGGCCGGGTGAGCTCCAGCGTCCCGTGGGCGGCTGCGCCGGCGAGGAGGGCCTGTGGCTCGGGCGTCCGGAACCGGCGCTGCACCAGCCCCCGGATGCTGGGCAGTCCCGCCAGGGCGAACGCGGCGAGCGCCGGGAGCCCTCGCGTGGGGACCCGGCGCAGGGCGCTGGACAGGAAGTAGTCCACGAGGGCGTCGCCGTGCTCGACCAGCGGGCCCAGCAGGCGCCGGTAGGCGGTGCCGTCGGCCCCGAAGGCGTCGGCCGTCTCGTCGAGCGACCGTCGCGCGAGCGCGGCCCGCCCGCCGTCGAGCGGGTGGGCGTACGCGATCTCCGGCTGGACGAACCGGACCCCGCGGGCGGGCAGGTCGAACTCGCGGAAGAACGGTGCTGCGGCCGCCATGGGGTGCACCGCGGCGCACACGTCGTGGACGAAGCCCGGCCGGGTGTACCCCGCCGACCGGATGCCTCCGCCGGGCGTCTGCGCGCACTCGAGGACCTGCACCCGCAGCCCGGCGGCGGCCAGCCGCAGCGCCGCCGCCAGCCCGTTGGGCCCCGAACCGACGACGACGGCATCCGGCTTCCCGCTCATCGGTCCCATGCTCGGCGACGACTCCCGCGCCGGCCAGCCGGCGGTCGCCGTGGCTCGCGCAGGGGTGCAGGTGGCCCCGGCTGTCGCTAGGGTCGGAGCCGGCAGCTGAACGGACCGAGGCGTGCGACCGAGACCGTGCCTGCACGCCCAGCGACCCGTCCGCCCTCGCCGGCGGTCGGGCTCTGCAGGGGGTGTTCATGAAGACCTGGCTCGATGCCTGGCCGGTGTTCCGGCAGCTCACCGGGGACGATCCCTCCGGCCGCGGCGAGGCGGTGCGCAGCAGGCGGACGGACGCACTGGTCCCGCGCACGGCCACCGCCGACCGGGTCGTGCAGAGCGTGTGCCCGTACTGCGCCGTCGGCTGTTCCCAGCGGGTGTTCGTGCAGGACGAGAAGGTCACCCAGATCGAGGGCGACCCGGACTCGCCGATCAGCCGCGGACGGCTGTGCCCCAAGGGGGCGGCCAGCAAGAACCTGGTCACCAGCCCCACCCGCCAGACGAAGGTCCGGTACCGCCGTCCCCACGGCACGGAGTGGGAGGACCTCGACCTCGACACGGCGATGGACATGATCGCCGACCGGGTGATCCGCACCCGCCGCGAGACCTGGCAGGACGAGGTCGACGGCAAGCGGGTCAACCGCACGATGGGGATAGCGAGCCTCGGAGGGGCGACCCTCGACAACGAGGAGAACTACCTCATGAAGAAGCTCTACACCGCGCTGGGCGCGGTGCAGGTCGAGAACCAGGCGCGCATATAGCACTCCTCCACGGTCCCCGGTCTGGGGACCTCGTTCGGTCGCGGCGGCGCGACGATGCCGCAGCAGGACCTGGCCAACGCCGACTGCATCGTCATCCAGGGCTCCAACATGGCCGAGGCCCACCCGGTGGGCTTCCAGTGGGTGATGGAGGCCAAGGCCCGGGGCGCGACGGTCATCCACGTCGACCCGCGGTTCACCCGCACCAGCGCGCTGGCCGACCTGCACGTGCCGCTGCGCGCGGGCAGCGACATCGCCTTCCTCGGCGGTCTGATCAACCACGTCCTGTCCAACGGGCTGGACTTCCGGGAGTACGTGGCCGCCTACACCAACGCGGCGGCGATCCTGCGGGAGGACTTCCAGGACACCGAGGACCTCGACGGCCTGTTCTCCGGCTACGACCCCGAGAAGGGGCAGTACGACGAGACGTCCTGGCAGTACGAGGGCACGGAGGTCACCGCCGCGGCCGGGCAGCGCCAGTCGCCGAAGCCGGGGGCGTCCGGCGTCCCCGGTGGAGGGCGGCCCGCGGCGCCGGACCCGGAGGAGCACGCCGAGGGCGGCTCGGAGGAGTCGGGCAGCGGCGGCGTGCCCATCGGCGGCAAGCCCCGTCGGGACGAGACGCTCGAGCACCCGCGGTGCGTCTACCAGGTGCTCAAGCGCCACTACGCGCGCTACACCCCGGAGCTGGTCCACGAGGTCTGCGGCATCGAGCCGGCGGTGTTCGCGAAGGTCGCCGATGCGCTGACCAGGAACTCCGGCCGCGAGCGCACCAGCGCGTTCGTCTACTCCGTGGGCTGGACCCAGCACACCGTCGGCGTCCAGTACATCCGCGCGGCCAGCGTGCTGCAGGCGCTGCTCGGGAACATGGGCCGCCCGGGTGGCGGCATCCTGGCGCTGCGCGGACACGCCAGCATCCAGGGCTCGACCGACATCCCCACCCTCTACAACATCCTTCCCGGCTACATCCCCATGCCGCACGCCCGCGAGGACCGCGACCTGGACGACTTCGTCGCCGAGGCCTCGGGTTCGGTCGGCTACTGGGGCAACATGCGGAAGTACGCGGTGAGCCTGCTGAAGGCCTGGTGGGGAGACGCCGCGCAGCCGGAGAACGACTTCTGCTTCGACCACCTGCCGCGGCTGACCGGCGACCACAGCAACTACCAGACGATCGCCGAGCAGATCCAGGGCAACGTGCCCGGCTATTTCCTCGTCGGGGAGAACCCCGTCGTCGGCAACGCCAACGGGAAGATGTCCCGGCTCGGGCTGGCCAACCTCGAGTGGCTCGTCGTCCGTGACCTCCAGATGATCGAGTCGGCGACGTTCTGGCAGAACGGTCCGGAGATCGAGACCGGTGAGCTGGTGACCGAGCAGATCCCCACCGAGGTGTTCTTCCTGCCCGCGGCGGCGCACGTGGAGAAGGACGGCTCGTTCACCAACACCCAGCGACTGCTGCAGTGGCACTCCCAGGCCGTGGAGCCGCAGGGGGACTGCCGCAGCGACCTGTGGTTCTACTTCCACCTCGGCCGCATCGTCCGCGAGAAGCTCGCCGGGTCCACCGATCCGCGGGACCGGCCCGTCCTCGACCTCACCTGGGACTACCCGACCCACGGGCCCCTGGCCGAGCCGAGCGCCCACGCGGTGCTCCGCGAGATCAGCGGGACGGGGCCGGACGGCACGGCGGTCTCCGGCTACACCGAGCTCGAGGACGACGGATCCACCAGCTGCGGCTGCTGGATCTACTCCGGGGTCTTCGCCGACGAGGTCAACCAGGCCAACCGCAAGAAGCCGCACACCGAGCAGGACCTGGTGGCGCCGGAGTGGGGCTGGGCGTGGCCCATGAACCGCCGGGTGCTCTACAACCGCGCCTCGGCCGACCCCGAGGGCCGGCCCTGGAGCGAGCGGAAGAAGTACGTCTACTGGGACGAGGACGCCGGGAAGTGGGCCGGCCCCGACGTCCCGGACTTCGAGCCCACCAAGCGGCCGGACTTCACACCTGCCGAGGGCGCCACCGCCGAGGACGCGCTCGCCGGCACCGACCCGTTCATCATGCAGGGCGACGGCAAGGCATGGCTCTTCGTGCCGGCCGGGCTGGCCGACGGTCCGATGCCGACCCACTACGAGCCGGCCGAGTCGCCGGTGCCCAACCCGCTGTACGCGCGGCAGGCCAACCCGGCACGCAAGGAGCTCCGGGGAGCGTGGAACCGGGCCAACCCCGCGATGAACGAGGTCTTCCCGTTCGTCGTCACCACCTACCGGCTCACCGAGCACCACACCGCCGGCGGGATGAGCCGCACCCTGGAGTACCTGGCCGAGCTGCAGCCCGAGTTCTTCTGCGAGGTCAGCCCCCAGCTGGCCGAGGAGCGAGGGCTGGAGCACATGGGCTGGGCGACGCTGGTCAGCACGCGCAACGCCATCGAGGCACGGGTGCTGGTCACCGAGCGGATGCGCCCGCTGCGGGTCGCCGGCCGCGAGGTGCACCAGATCGGCATCCCCTACCACTGGGGCCAGAACGGCATCACGACCGGCGACTCGGCGAACGAGCTGCTCGGCGTCGTGATGGACCCGAACGTGCACATCCAGGAGTCCAAGGTGGCCACCTGCGACATCCGGCCCGGCCGCCGGCCCCGCGGTCCGGCGCTGGTCGAGTTCGTCGAGGACCACCGCCGCCGGGCCGGCGTCGCCAGCGGGCGGCTCGGCCCCAACGGACGAGCCCCGATCGAGGAGCGCTCATGACGACGATCAGCTCGGCGAGCACCGCCTTCTCCGGGGACGACCCGCACAACCGGTTGTTCGGGCCGGTCCCCGACGTCGCCGGCGAACGCGGCTACGCCGACGACCACCCGCCGCGGGTCGGCTTCTTCACCGACACGTCGGTGTGCATCGGGTGCAAGGCGTGCGAGGTGGCGTGCAAGGAGTGGAACACGCTGCCGATGGACGACGCCGAGGGCAACCGCGCGCAGATCGGGCTGACCGGGGCGTCGTACGACAACACCGGCCTGCTCGGCGCCAACAGCTGGCGGCACGTGGCCTTCGTCGAGCAGAGCCGCGCGGTCGACCTCCCGATGCCGAC
Organism: Blastococcus sp. SYSU DS0539; assembly: GCF_054050855.1. Taxonomy (NCBI): domain Bacteria; kingdom Bacillati; phylum Actinomycetota; class Actinomycetes; order Geodermatophilales; family Geodermatophilaceae; genus Blastococcus; species Blastococcus sp. SYSU DS0539. The sequence goes on from NZ_JBJHAF010000009.1 coordinate 25,646, forward strand.
CGTGGGGGCGCCGGGGGCGGTCGGTGGTCAGCGGCCGCTGGAGGACCCGCCCGTCGTCCACTCGCAGGTGCCGGCGTCGGCGACCACGGCGGAGCAGAGCGCACCGCAGCAGACGCCGTCGGCGGACCGGGAGATCCGGTGGCTGATGAGCTCCGACGTCTGCAAGCACTGCACCCACGCCGCCTGCCTGGACGTCTGCCCGACCGGTTCGCTGTTCCGCACCGAGTTCGGCACCGTCGTGGTGCAGGAGGACATCTGCAACGGCTGCGGCTACTGCGTGCCGGCCTGCCCCTACGGCGTGATCGACCAGCGGCAGGACGACGGCCGGGTGTTCAAGTGCACCCTCTGCTACGACCGGCTCACCGACGGGCTGCAGCCCGCGTGCGCGAGCGCCTGCCCGACCGAGTCGATCCAGTTCGGCGACCTCGACGAGCTCCGCGCCCGCGCCGACGCCCGGCTGGCGGCGCTCCAGGAGAAGGGGGTCGAGGGCGCCCGGCTGTACGGGCACGACGAGACCGACGGGGTCGGCGGTGCCGGGGCGTTCTTCCTGCTGCTCGACGAGCCGGAGGTCTACGGGCTCCCGCCGGATCCGGTGGTGACCACCCGCGACCTGCCCTCGATGTGGCGGCACGTCGCCGCGGGCGCGGCGATGGTGGTCGGCCTGGTGGCGTCGGCGTTCGTGGGGCGACGCCGGTGACCGCGGGGGAGGGGCTTCCCGGGGTGGGCTGGCGCCGGGCGGACGGGCCGCCGGCACAGGACCGGGAACGGCGCCGCCGCTCCGGCGGCCGGCCGCGGCCCGGCGAGTCGGTGGTGGGGGAGGCGGAGTTCACCTCCTACTACGGGCGGCCGGTGATCAAGCCGCCGGTGTGGAAGACCCCGGACGTGCCGCTGTACCTCTTCCTGGGCGGCGCGGCGGGGTCGTCGGCGCTGCTGGGCGCGATGGCCGAGCTGACCGGCCGGCCGGCCCTGGCGCGGGTCGCGCACCTGTCCGCAGGGGGCGGGGCGCTGACGTCGGTGGCCTTCCTCATCCACGACCTCGGCCGGCCGGAGCGGTTCCTCTACATGCTGCGGGTGTTCAAGCCGAGCTCGCCGCTGTCGGTGGGGTCCTGGATCCTGGCGCCGTTCAGCGCGCTGGCCACGGCCACCGCGGGGGCGCACCTGCTGGGCCGGTTCCCGCTGCTGCGCCTGCTCACCGGGGCGGGCGCGGCGGTGCTCGGCGGGCCGATGACGACCTACACCGCGGCGCTGATCGCCGACACCGCGGTGCCGTCCTGGCACGTGGCGCACCGCGAGCTCCCCTTCGTCTTCGCCGGCTCGGCCATGGCCGCGGGCGGCGGCATCGCCCTCGCCTGCACGCCGGTCGACGAGGCCGGCCCGGCTCGGCGGGTCGCCGTGGCGGGGGCGGCGATCGAGCTGGGGACGATGCACCGGGTCGAGCACGGCCACGGGCTGGTCAGCGAGCCCTACCGCACCGGTCGTGCGGGGCGGCTGCTGAAGGCCGCGCGCGCCTGCACCGCGACGGGGACGGCGCTGGCCCTCGCCGCCGGCCGGCGGCGGGTGCCGGCGGCGCTCGGCGGTGCGCTCCTCGCGGCCGGCTCGGCGCTCACCCGGTTCGGCGTCTTCGAGGCCGGCATGGCCAGCGCGGCGGACCCGAGGTACACCGTCGAGCCGCAGCGGGCCCGGTCGGCCGACCGGGACGCCGCGGCGGCGGACCACGGAGTGTCGAGCGGCGCCTGACATCGGGAGGGCGCGATCGCCGCGCTCATGCGCACGACTGCGGTCATCCGCGCTCGATACCCGCATCCATGCGCATCGCGGTGGCTCGCCTCACGAGCGGCCGGCGGCACCCGGTGCGGTCTGCTCGGCCGGGTGCGTGCCGCTGAGGTGACGGCGGCGTTGACCAGGCCGACGTGGCTGAACGCCTGCGGGACGTTGCCGAGCTGGCGACCGAGCCGGGTGTCGTACTCCTCGCTGAGCAGCCCCAGGTCGTTGCGCAGGTCCAGCAGCCGCTCGAACAACCGCGTCGCCTCGGCCCGGCGCCCGGCGCCCGGTCCCGTTCAGCGCGTCGACCAGCCAGAAGCTGCAGGCGAGGAAGGCGCCCTCGGGGCCGGGCAGCCCGTCGTCGGTGTCCTCGGCCTCCGGCCGGCACCGGAGCAGGAGACCGTCCTCGGCCAGTTCGCGGCGGACGGCGTCGACGGTGCCGGTCACCCGGGGGTCGTCCCAGCCGAGGAACCCGAACCGCGGGATGAGCAGCAGGGCGGCGTCGAGCCCGCGGCCGCCGTAGAACTGGGTGAAGGTGCCTCGCTCGGCGTCGTAGCCCTTCGCGCAGACGTCGGCGTGGATCTCGCTGCGCAGCGCCCGCCAGCGGTCCACCGGACCGTCGAGGCCCTGCTGCTCGACCGCCCGGACCGCGCTGTCGACCCCGGCCCAGGCCATGACCTTGCTGTGCACGAAGTGCCGTCGCGAGGTGCGGACCTCCCACAGGCCGTTGTCGGGCTCGTCCCACGCGCCCTCGAGGTAGTCCAGGAGCTCCCGCTGCAGGGCCCACGCGTCGGCACTGTGCGGCATGCCGGCCTCGCGGGCCAGGTGCAGGCCGTCGAGCACCTCGCCCCAGACGTCGAGCTGGAACTGGTCGGCCGCGCCGTTGCCGATCCGTACCGGTGCCGAGCCCTCGTAGCCGGCCAGCCAGGGCAGCTCGTGCTCCGGCAGGCGCCGGGCCCCGTCGACGCCGTACATGATCCGCAGATCCGCCGGATCCCCGGCCACCGCGCGCAGCAACCAGTCGCGCCACGCCCGCGCCTCGTGCACGTAACCGGTGCCGAGCAGGGCCTGCAGGGTGAACGTGGCGTCCCGGAGCCAGGTGTAGCGGTAGTCCCAGTTGCGCACCCCGCCCAGCTGCTCGGGCAGGGAGGTCGTCGCCGCGGCGACGATCCCCCCGGTGGGTGCGTAGGTCAGCGCCTTGAGGGTGATCAGCGAGCGGCGGACGGCGTCGTCCCACCGCCCGGTGTAGTCGCACCGGCCGATCCAGTCGGCCCAGAACGTCTCGGCGTCGGCGAGCGCCGCCTCGGGGTCCAGTGCCCGGGGACGCGGCCGGTAGGACGGCCCCGTGGCTGAGCACGAACGGAACGCGTTCCCCGGCGCCGACGCCGAACTCCGCCCGCGCGGTGCCGTCGTGCTGCTCGAGGGGGACCGGCGTGCGCAGCCACAGCGCGTCCGGTCCCGCGACGGCGACGACGTCGTCGCCGTCGGTGTAGGTCCACGGCCGGAGGTGGCCGTAGTCGAACCGCGGCCGCAGGACCGTCCGCATCCGCACCCGGCCGGACCGTCCCGCGACGATCCGGACGACGTCGGCGGCCTCGCCGCGTAGGGGCATCAGGTCGATGACGTCGACCGAGCCCTCGGGGGTCTCCCACGTCGTCTCCAGCACCAGCGAGTCCCCGCGGTACCGGCGTCGGGTGCACGTGGCCGCCCCGCTGGGCGCCAGCAGCCAGCGACCCGCGCGGTCGTCGTCCAGGAGCGCGGCGAAGCAGGCGGGGGAGTCGAAGCGGGGTAGGCACAGCCAGTCGATCGACCCGTCGCGGCCCACGAGGGCGGCGGTCTGCAGATCACCGATCAGCGCGTAGTCCTCGATCCGCCGCGCCATCGGTCACCGAGCGCGGCGCCACGCGGCGAGGCCGGAGGCGACCGCCCCGGCGCCGGCCGCGGCCAGCGCGCCGTGGTGGCGCGAGGCCCAGATCTGCGGATCCCAGGTGCGGGTGCGGTGGCGGAAGCTGCCCCGGGCGCCGAAGTCGCGGCCGTCGGGTCCGTCGGCCGGCTCCCAGAGGTTGACCGGGTCGTCGGGGGAGGCCGGCTCGCCCCGCTGCTGGCCCTCGTAGCCGTTCCGGGCGAGGTACCGGTCGAGGAACTGCGGCCAGACCTTGTTGCCCAGGATCGTCCACACCGTCGGGTTGCCGACCCACCACGCGCGGCGGCGCGGGTGCTCGCTGGCGTGCACCAGCGCCTCGGCCATCAGGTCCACCGGGTAGATCGGCGGCACCGGCTGCGGCCGCTCGGGGAGCTTGTTGAGCACCCAGTCGAACTGCGGGGTGTTGACCCCGGGCAGGTTCACCATCGTCACGTGGACGTTGCTGCCGTCGTGCCGCAGCTCGGTCAGTAACGACTCGGTGAACCCCTTGATGGCGTGCTTGGCGCCGCAGTAGACGCTCTGCAGCGGGATGCCCCGGTAGGCCAGCGCGGAGCCGGTCTGCACGATCACCCCGCGGTCGCGCGGCTTCATCCGCCGCAGCGCGGACATGGTGCCGTGCACGAAGCCCAGGTAGGTGACCTGGGTGACCCGCTCCCACTCCGCGGGGGTGATCCGGTCGAAGGGCGCGAACACCGTGCTGAAGGCGACGTTGCACCAGACGTCGATCGGCCCGAGCTCGTCCTCCACCCGGCTCGCCGCGGCGTCGACGGCCGCCGCGTCGGCGACGTCGACGGGGATCACCAGCGGCGTCCCCCCGGCGTCCCGGACCTCCGCCGCGGCGGCGGCGAGACCGGTCTCACCGCGGGCCAGCAGGGCGACGCGGTCCCCTCTGCGGGCGAAGGCGACCGCGCTCGCCCGTCCGATCCCGCCGCTGGCCCCGGTGACGACGACGACCCGCCCCGTCCCGGCTCGTTCCCTTCCGCGCACGGCAGACCCTTCCGTGGTGGTCGTCACGGCCAGGCGCACAGCCGGCCGCCCGGACTCGGCGCTGCCACCCCGGGCACGCACCGCCGGCTCCTCACGGTGTGCACGGTGGGCGCGGGGAGCAAACCCGATCCGGTGGACGGATCGGGCCCGGGCGGCGCGGAGGCGTCAGTCGGCGGCCTTCTCCGGAGCGTGGTCGTTCCCGCCGAAGACCCGGGCGGCGACCTCGCGGCGTGCGGTGGTGAGCCACTCGTGCTGCCGGTTGGCCTGCTCGACCAGCCCGTCGAGCTGCTCCTTGTCCAGCCGACCGTCGGCGTCGGCCACCTCCCGGAGGCTCTCGAAGCCGCTGCGCTTGGCCCGGACGGCGGAGGCGAGGAACTCGAACTCCACCAGGTCGCTCAGCGGGGAGCGGCTCAGCAGCCGGCCGTTGAGCTTCAGCCGGGAGGCCTTCTCGCCCACCCACAGCGCCAGTTGCTTGTACCGCTGGACCGGCAGGCCGAGGGCGTCCATCGTCGAGCGCAGCGCGGCCTTCTCCTCGTGGAGCTCGGCCAGGAGCTGCTCGAGCTTCGGCGCGTAGGCCGTGCCCCGGTGGACGTCCAGCATCCGCCGCACCAGCTCGATGCCCCCGGTGGAGGCGGCCAGGTGGTCGTTGCAGTAGATGGCCAGCAGATCGACGTTGTGCAGTCCGGACGGTTGGGACACGGGACCTCCAGGGGTCGGGCACGGTTGGCGACAGTCTCGTCGCCGATCGGGCGGAGCGCGCGGTCGCTGCGGCAGACGGGGCACGGGACGGTGGGTGTAGGGTCGGACGCGCCGACGCGGGGTGGAGCAGCTCGGTAGCTCGCTGGGCTCATAACCCAGAGGTCGCAGGTTCGAATCCTGTCCCCGCTACTCCGACGAAGGCCCGGTTCCGCAGGTGACCGGGCCTTCGTGCATCCGCACCGGCCCGCCCGCCGTGGTGTGTTGTGTGTCACCCCGATTCTCTCTAACGTGCGGTGGGACGACCGCCGCTCAGGAGAGGACCACTCGTGTCCGTCGACGCCGCACCAGCACCGGGAACCGTTCCGCCGCCGCGCAAGGTGGACGCCGCCGATCTCGGCATCGACCTGTCCGACCGGGACTTCTGGGTGCGCCCCCCGGCCGAGCGGCACGCCGTCTTCGACCGGCTGCGCCAGGAGCGCCCCTTCGCGTTCTTCGCCGAACCCGAGATCCCGAACATGGCGACCGGCCCCGGCTACCACGCGGTGACCCGCTACGCGGACCTGGAGGCGATCAGCTGCCAGCCCGCCGTCTTCTGCTCGGGTGAGGGCGCGGTGTCCATCCAGGACATCCCGGCCGACCTCAACGAGTTCTACGGCTCGCTGATCAGCATGGACGACCCGCGGCACGCCAAGATCCGGCGGATCGTGGCGAAGACGTTCACCCCGCGGATGCTCGAGCGCGTGGTGGACTCCGTCGCCGCGATCGCCGACGACGTCCTCGCCGAGGTGCGGCGGAAGGCGACCGGGGGGGACGGCACCTTCGACGTCGTCGCCGACCTCGCCGCGCCCATCCCGCTGCGGGTCATCTGCGACATGATGGGCGTGCCGGAGGAGGACCGGGCCATGGTGCTGGCCAAGTCCAACGTCATCCTCTCCGGCGGCGACCCGGAGCTGCTGGAGGACGAGGAGGACCCGCTCACCGCCGTCCTCATGGCGGGGATCGAGCTGGCCGCGCTCATGGAGCGGCTGGCCGCCGAGCGGGTGGAGCAGCCCACCGACGACCTCACCACCGCCCTGGTCACCACCGAGGTCGACGGCGAGCGGCTCAGCCACCAGGAGATCGCGTCCTTCTTCATCCTGCTGCTGGTGGCCGGCAACGAGACCACCCGCAACGCTCTCTCGCAGGGCCTGCTGGCGCTGCAGGAGCACCCTGACCAGCGGGCCCGCTGGATGGCCGATCCCGGCCTGACCCGGACGGCGGTCGAGGAGGTCGTCCGCTGGACCAGCCCGGTGACCTGGATGCGCCGCACCGCCACCCGGGACGGCGAGGTGAACGGCTACCGGTTCGCCGCCGGCGACAAGTTCCTGCTCTTCTACGCCGCCGCCAACCGCGACCCCGAGGTGTTCGCCGAGCCGCACCGGTTCGACCTGGCGCGCGACCCCAACCCGCACGTCGGCTTCGGGTCCAAGGGGCCGCACTTCTGCCTGGGTGCGCACCTGGCCCGCCGGGAGCTGGCGGTCACCTTCACCAAGGTGTTCGAGCAGCTGCCCGACCTGGAGGTGACCGGCCCGCCGGCCCGCCTGCGCTCGTCGTTCGTCAACGGGCTCAAGCGGCTCCCGGCCCGGCTGACGGGTGCCCGGTGACCCGGCTGGAGGCGGATCTCGAGCGTTGCGTGGGCGCCGGGGCCTGCGAGGCGCTGGCACCCGACCTGTTCGAGGTGGGCGACGAGGGGACGGTCGTGGTGCTGCGCGCGCACCCGGAGGGCGCCGACGTCCGCGACGCCGAGGAGGCGGTGCGGCAGTGCCCGACGCAGGCGCTGCGGCTGGTGGCGGAACAGCCGGCCCCCGCGGCCGGTTGACCCGTTCCATGGAGACCACCGTCACCGACGTCCCCGAGTCCGACCGCTTCGAGATCCGCGACGGCGACCGCGTGCTGGGGGTGGCCGCCTACGAGCGTCGCGGCGAGACCCTGGTGTTCACCCACACGGAGGTCGACCCCGGCGCCGGGGAGTCCGGCCTCGGCAGCACGCTGGTGCGGGCCGCCCTCGACGAGGTGCGGTCCCGCGGCGGGTCCGTGGTGCCGCGCTGCTCGTTCGTGGCCGGCTGGATCGAGCGGCACCCCGACTACGCCGACCTCGTCGCCGACCCGGAGCGCTGACCCCGGCACCGGTGGGGCGGTCCGCCCGCCCCACCGGTCCCGCTCACAGCACCTTCGAGCTCACAGCACCTTAGAGCTCACAGCACCTTCGAGTTCACAGCACCCTCGAGCCGTACATCTCGCCGAGCGGGTCGGCGATCAGCTCGATGCGGGCGCCGTCGGGGTCGCGGAAGTACACCGAGACGCCGCTGTGCACCTCGTGCGCGACGCCGGCCTCGGTGAGCCGCCGTACGAGCTCCTCCCACCGCTGCGGCTCGACGCTGATCGCCAGGTGGTGCAGGCCACCCAGTACCTCGGCGTACGGGCCGACGTCCAGGCCCGGGAAGTCGAAGAAGGCCAGCAGGTTGCCGTTGCCGATGTCGAAGAAGAAGTGCGACGAACCGGGGTAGTCGCGGTTCTCGATCAGCTCCGTCAGCGGGAAGCCGAGCACGTCCTGGTAGAAGCGCACCGTCCGCTCGACGTCGCTGCTGATCAGCGCGGTGTGGTGCAGCCCCCGCGCGGTCGACGCCGGCCGCTGCCCGGCGGGGCGCAGGTGGGCCTCCCGGATCCGGGCCCGCGCGTTCTCCAGCGCGGTCAGGTCGCGGTCGTTCTCGGGGGTGCGCACGGTTGTTCCTCCTGGCTCGGGACGGCTACCGGCGACAACCGGGAAGACGGTGATCTCGTTCCCCGCCCGTGCCCGCCGCCGGTCCTCCTGCGAGGGTGGGGATCATGCGGGTTCTCGTGGCCGGGTGGTTCAGCTTCGACGAGGTGATCGCCACCGTCGGCGACGAGCTGGGGGCCGACGCGGTGGTCGGCTGGCTCACCGAGCTGGGCATCGACCACGACGTCGCCTGGGCGCCCTACCTGGGCCGGGGCGTGCACTGGCGAGACGTCGATCCCGCCGGCTACACGCACCTGGTGTTCACCACCGGACCGGTCGGCGACCTGCCCCCGCTGCCGGAGCTGACGGCCGCGTTCGTCGGCGCGCAGCGCTGGGCGGTGAACGTCTCCGTCGTCGACGACGCCGCCCGCACGATGTTCGACGCCCTCTGGGAGCGGGACGCGCCGGGCGTGACGCGGCCGGACCTGGCGATCGCGGGCCCCGCGCCCGAGGCGCCGGTCCTGGCGGTGGCCTTCGCGCCGGTACAGGGCGAGTACGGCGACCGCAGCCGGGCCGATCGGGTCCGCGGCGTGATCGAGGAGTGGCTCGCCGCGCGGGCCCTGCCCTGGTTCCCGATCGACACCGACCTGTTCGAGAAGCCCCACCCGCGCCGCCCGGCGCAGGTCGAGGCGCTCCTGCGCCGGTGCGACGTCGTGGTGAGCATGCGGCTGCACGGGATGGTGCTCGGCCTCAAGCACGACCGACCGGTCATCGCCTGCGACCCGGTGGAGGGCGGGGCGAAGGTCAGCGGTCAGGCGAAGGCGCTGGAGTGGCCGCTGGTGCTCTCCGCCGAGGAGGTGACGCCGCAGGCGCTCGACGACGCCCTGGCCCGCTGCCTCGGCGGTGAGCTGGCCGGCGCGGTCGGCCGGTCCCGGGTGCTGGGCGCGGCAGGCAACGACCGCGCGCGCGAGTGGCTCACCCGGCAGCTGGGTCGCTGAGCGGCCGCTGCGCCGCCGCGAACCGCCGCTCGACCTCCGCCGGAACCGGCCGCCGCTGCCGCAGCGCGGCCGGCAACCGGCGGGCCCAGCCGCGCAGCGCCGCCCGGGCGGCCGGATCGGTCGCTGCCCTGCGGGCCAGGCGGCCGGTGGCCGCCAGCGCGACCGGGAGCGGCCGGCGCAGCCAGTCGACCAGCAGGTCGTTGCGGGTCTGCAGCGCCCAGCGCGACGCGGAGACGGTCGGCGGACCGGCCGGGTCGTGCCAGGCGACGACGTCGTCGGCGTAGCACTGCTGCCGGCCGGCCGCCGCGAGGTCGAGCGCCAGCAGGTGCTCCTCGCCGCCGAAGAACAGCAGCGGCGAGAACCCGCCGACCGCCAGGTAGGCGTCGCGGCGGAGGACCGTGGCGAACGCCGGGTAGCTCAGCACGTCCGGCCCCGGGCTCCCGGGCGTCGTCCCGAGCACGGCGGCCCGGTGCTTGCGGGTGACCGCGTCGATCGACCCGTCGGCGGCCATCCGCACCCGGCCGGCCAGCAGCGCGACCCGGGGGTGGGCGTCCAGCAGGTCGGCGGCGCGGTCCAGCGCTCCGGGCTCCCACCACGAGTCGTCGTCGGCGAAGGCGACGTAGGGCGTGCCGGCCCGCTGCACGCCGACCGTCCGGGCCACCGCGCCGCGGTTGGCCGGCAGCTCCACCACCGTCACGTCGGGGTGCCCGGCGCGGACGGCGTCGGCCGTGCCGTCGGCCGAGGCGTTGTCCACCACGATCACCGCAGGGCCGCCGGCCAGGTGCGCCAGCGAGCGGAGCAGCGACTCGCGGCGGTCGCGGGTGGCGACGACGACGGTGACGCGCTGCTCGGTCCGCACAGCTCGGTCGGGTCAGGCGGAGAGCGCGGTGCCGGTGGGGGCGTCGTCGAGGGCTCGGGCCAGCTCGTCGAGCGGCAGGTCGAGGGCGCGGGCCAGGGCGGCGACGGTGAAGAACGCCGGCGTGGGCACCCGCCCGGACTCGATCTTGCGCAAGGCCTCGAGGCTCACCCCGGAGGTCGCGGCGACCTCGGCGGGCGCGCGCTCGCCCCGGGCCGAGCGCAGCAGGGACCCCAGACGCCGGCCGCGGTCGCGCTCGGCGGGCGTCAGCGGCGGTCGGACCATGGCCGTGATAGTAATACCGGGATTGTCATACCGGAAGGACGGACCCGTGATCGAACTGCGCACCCCCGGTGAGGTCGACGCCATGCGGGCGGCCGGCGCCGTGGTCGCCGACATGCTGGCCGCCGTGCGGGCGACGGCGGCCCCGGGCGTCCGGCTGACCCAGCTCGACGCCGTGGCCCGCGACGTCCTGGCCGACGCCGGCGCCACCTCGCCGTTCCTCGGCTACGCGCCCCTCGCGACCACCCCGCCCTTCCCGGGCGTCGTCTGCCTGTCGGTGAACGACGTCGCGCTGCACGGCATCCCGACCCCCGACGTGCTCGCCGACGGGGACCTGCTCAGCGTGGACGCCGGCGCGGTCCTCGACGGCTGGGTCGGCGACAGCGCGATCACCTTCGCGGTGGGCACGCCCCGGCCGGAGGACCTCGAGCTGGTGGCGACCACCGAGCGGGCGCTGGCGGCGGGCATCGCGGCGGCCGTCGTCGGCAACCGCGTGGGCGACATCTCCGCCGCCATCGGTGCGGTCGGCCGGGCCGGTGGCTGCGGCATCAACACCGACCAGGGCGGTCACGGGGTGGGCCGCACGATGCACGAGGCGCCGTCGGTCCCCAACGAGGGCCGCCCCGGGCGCGGGGTGCCGCTGCGCGCCGGGCTGGTCATCGCGATCGAGCCCTGGTTCCTGGCCGGCGGCTCCGACGACTACACGGTCGACGCCGACGGCTGGACGCTGCGCAGCGCCGACGGCAGCCGCGCCGCGCACGTCGAGCACACGGTCGCGGTCACCGCGGACGGCCCGCGCATCCTCACCCTGCCTCGCTGAGCGCCCGGTCCAGGTCGGCGAGCAGGTCGTCGGCGTCCTCGATGCCCACCGACAGCCGCACCAGGTCGGCCGGCACCTCCAGCGGCGAGCCGGCGGCGCTGGCGTGGGTCATCCGCCCCGGGTGCTCGATCAGCGACTCGACGCCGCCCAGCGACTCCGCCAGGGTGAACAGCTGCGTCCGCTCGCAGACCCGCAGGGCGGCCGCCTCGCCGTCCCGGAGCCGGACGGACACCATCCCGCCGAAGCCGGACATCTGCCTCGCCGCGGTCGGGTGGCCGGGGTGCTCGGGCAGCCCGGGGTAGAGCACCGAGGCCACGGCGTCGTGCCCGAGCAGGAACTCGGCGACCCGCGCCGCGTTGGCGCAGTGACGGTCCATCCGGACGCCGAGCGTCTTGAGGCTGCGCAGCACCATCCACGAGTCGAACGGGCCCGCGACCGCGCCCATCGCGTTGTGGTTGTAGGCCAGTTGCTCGCCGAGGGCGGCGTCCCGGGTGACCAGCGCGCCCCCGACGACGTCGGAGTGCCCGCCGAGGTACTTCGTCGTCGAGTGCACGACGACGTCGGCCCCGAGCGTCAGCGGCCGCTGCAGGTAGGGCGAGGCGAAGGTGTTGTCCACGACCAGCAGCGCGCCGGCCTCGTGGGCCACCGCCGCGGTCCGCTCGATGTCGGTGATGTTGAGCAGGGGGTTGCTGGGCGTCTCGCACCAGACCACCCGGGTCGTCGGGCGGATCGCGGCGCGGAGCGCGTCGGGGTCGTCCAGGTCGACCGGGGTGTGCGCCAGGCCCCACTCCGACAGCACGCGGGAGATCAACCGGAACGTGCCGCCGTACGCGTCGCCGCCCAGGACGACGTGGTCGCCCGACCGGCAGGCGGTGCGCAGCAGGGTGTCCTCGGCGGCGAGCCCCGATGCGAACGCCAGCGCCGTCGTGCCCTCCTCCAGCGCGGCCAGCGCGGCGTGCAGCGTGTCGCGGGTCGGGTTGCCGCTGCGGCTGTACTCGTAGCCGCCGCGCAGGCCCCCGACGCCGTCCTGCTTGTACGTCGTCGTCAGGTGCAGCGGCGGGATGACCGCGCCGGTCGCCGGGTCGGGGTCCTGGCCCGCGTGGATCGCGCGGGTGTTGAAGCCGGTCATGGGCCGACCGTAGGCGTGAGCCCCGCCAGGTGTCCCAGCACGTCCTGCCGGGTGACGACGCCGGCCGGCTTGCCGTCGACGTGCACGAGCAGCGCGTCGGCGGCGCCGAGCTGGGCGACGGCGGCGCGCACGTCCTCCCCGGAGCCCACGATGGGCAGCGGCGGCGACATGTGCTTCTCCACCCGGTCCGACAGCGCGGCGCGGCCGGCGAACAGCGCGTCGAGCAGCGCCTTCTCGTCCACCGAGCCGACCACCTCGCCGGCGGTGACCGGCGGCTCGGCCCGGACGACCGGGAGCTGGCTGACGCCGTACTCGCGGAGGATGTCGATGGCGTCGCGGACGGTCTCGTTCGGATGGGTGTGCACCAGCGTCGGGGTGCTCCCCCCCTTGGCCTGCAGCAGCTCGCCGACGGTCTCCCCGGCCGCGGAGTCGAGGAAGCCGTAGTCGGCCATCCACGTGTCGTTGAAGATCTTGTTCAGGTAGCCGCGGCCGCCGTCGGGCAGCAGCACCACGAGGACGTCGTCCTTGGTCAGCCGCTCGGCCACGCGCAGCGCCGCCACCACCGCCATGCCGCAGGAGCCGCCGACCAGCAGCCCCTCCTCGCGGGCCAGCCGCCGGGTCATGGCGAAGGAGTCGCCGTCGGAGACCGCCACGATCTCGTCGGCGACGTCCCGGTCGTAGGTGCTGGGCCAGAAGTCCTCGCCGACGCCCTCGACCAGGTAGGGGCGGCCGGTGCCGCCGGAGTAGACCGAGCCCTCCGGGTCGGCGCCGATGACCTGGACCCGGCCGCCGGAGGCCTCCTTGAGGTACCGGCCGACCCCGCTGATCGTCCCGCCGGTGCCGGCCCCGGTGACGAAGTGGGTGATCCGGCCGTCGGTCTGCGCCCAGATCTCGGGGCCGGTCGTCTCGTAGTGCGAGCGCGGGTTGTTGGGGTTGGAGTACTGGTCGGGCTTCCAGGCGCCGGGGGTCTCGCGGGTCAGCCGGTCGGAGACCGAGTAGTAGGACCGCGGATCGGCGGGGTCGACCGCCGTCGGGCAGACGACCACCTCGGCGCCGTAGGCCTTGAGCACGTTGATCTTCTCCTGCCCGACCTTGTCGGGGCAGACGAAGATGCAGCGGTAGCCGCGCTGCTGGGCGACCAGGGCCAGGCCGATGCCGGTGTTGCCGCTGGTCGGCTCCACGATGGTGCCGCCGGGCTGCAGCTCACCGCCGGCCTCCGCGGCGTCGACCATGCGCACGGCGATCCGGTCCTTCACCGAGCCTCCCGGGTTGAGGTACTCGACCTTGGCCAGCACGAGCGGCGCGTCGGGACCCAGCTCGCGGGTCACCGACGACAGCTTCACCAGCGGGGTGTTCCCGACCAGGTCGACGACGGACTCGGCGTACTGCACGGTGGCGTCCTCCTCGGACCCGGAGCCGGCCTCGTCGCCGGCGCCCGGTTGCTGCTCATCCCACCGGACGAGCGGGTCAGGGCTTGAGGACCACCTTGTTGCTCCGGTCCTCCTTGTCGCGGAACATCCGGTAGCCCTGCGGAGCCTGCTCCAGCGGCAGGGTGTGCGAGACGACGAAGCTGGGGTCGATCTCGCCGTTGCGGATCCGCTCGTACAGCGGCCGCAGGTACCGGTGCACGTGGGCCTGGCCGGTCTTGACCGTCACCGACCGGTTCATCAGCGAGCCGATCGGGAACTTGTCCATCAGCCCGCCGTAGACGCCGACGATGGAGACCGTCCCGCCGTTCTTCACGGCGAGGATCGCCTCGCGCAGGGCGTGCGGCCGCTCGGTCTCGCTCATCGTGGCCTGCTTGGCGCGGTCGTAGGCGTGGATCGCGGTGTTCGGGTGGTGCGCCTCCATGCCGACGCAGTCGATGGCGGCGTCCGGCCCGCGCCCGGCGGTCAGCTCCTGGAGGGCGTCGAGGACGTCGACCTCCTCGTAGTTGAGGACGTCGGTGGCGCCGGCCTCCCGCGCCTTGTCCAGCCGGTAGTCGAAGCGGTCGATGGCGACGACCCGCTCGGCGCCGAGCATCTTCGCGCTCGCCACGGCGAACTGGCCCACCGCGCCGGCGCCCCAGACGGCGACGACGTCACCGGGGGAGATGTCGCAGGCGTCGGCGCCCATGAAGCCGGTGGGGAAGACGTCGGTGAGGAAGAGGACCTGCTCGTCGGTGAGGTCGTCGTCGACCTTCAGCGGGCCGACGTCGGCGAAGGGCACCCGGGCGTACTCCGCCTGACCGCCGGGGTAGCCGCCCATCATGTGCGAGTAGCCGAAGATGCCGCACGGGGAGTGGCCCATGAACTTCTCGGCGATCCGGGCGTTCGGGTTGGAGTTCTCGCAGACGGAGAACAGCCCCTTCTGGCACGCGTCGCAGTTGCCGCAGGCGATCGGGAAGGGGACGACGACGCGGTCGCCGACGCGGAGGTTCCCGACGCCCTTGCCGACCTCGACCACCTCGCCCATGAACTCGTGGCCGAGGATGTCGCCCTTGCGCATCGTCGGGATGAAGCCGTCGTAGAGGTGCAGGTCGGAGCCGCAGATCGCGGTCGAGGTGACCTTCACGATGGCGTCGCGGTCGTTCAGGAGCTGCGGGTCGGGGACCTCGTTGACCTCGATGTGGTTCTTGCCCATCCACTGGGTGGCGCGCACGGGGGTGTCCTTCCGGAGACGGGGCGGGTCAGGAGCGGGGAGCCGCGGGGCGCTGGGCGGCGAGCCGCCCTGCCCGCAGTCCCTCGGGGCTGCCTTCGGACCGGACGACCTGCCCGGTCTCGAGCACCTGCTTGAAGCGGGTCAGGTCGTCGCGCACCTGCTGCTCCGGCGACTGGCCGAACATGCCGGCCACTGCCTTGCCCAGGCGGCCACCGGGCTGGGCGTAGGCCAGCCGCACCCGCACCTCGGTGCCCCGGTTCCCCGGAGCGGGGCGGAACTCCACCGAGCCGGCGTTCTCGATGCCGGCGCCGGGCAGCGACCGCCACCGGATGCGCTCGGCCGGGGCGTCCTCGACCACCTCGGCGTCCCACTCGACGGTGCGCCGGCCCGGCGCCTCGGCGATCCAGTGCGAGCGCGTGCCGCCGTCGACGGTCCGCACCTCGCGCACGTGGGCCATGAACTCCGGCAGCCGGGAGAAGTCCCGCCAGTGGTCGTAGACCTCCTGCGGGCTCTTGTTCACCGTGGTGGCCGACGAGACGTCGATCGCGCTCGTCCACGGGGCCGAGGAGGGCAGCAGCTCCCGGGCGGGCCCGCGGCCGGCGGAGCGGCGGGAGCGGGCGGCGGTGACGAGGTCCAGGGCGGCCAGGCCCGCGACGGCGACCGTGGCGTTGCGCACCCGGCGTCCGCGCTCCCCGCTCCGGGAGGAGAGGGCGACGCCCAGGGCGGTCAGGTCCACGGCGTCCCCGGCCACCCGGGTCCAGGCCCAGCCGGGGCGGCCCGCGAGCAGCGGCAGGGCGTGCACCAGTTCGCGGGCGCCGACGAGGGGGATCACCGAGAGCGCGGTGGCCGAGTCGTCGACGCCGGAGAACCGGGCGACGCCCCTCGGGTCGCGCAGCATGGCCACCCCGAGGCCGGTGCTGGCCAGGCCCAGGAGGCGGGCGGTGCGGCGCAGGCGGGGACGGTTGCGGCTGGAGCTCATCAGGTCCTCCGGTCGGATCGGTGCCCCGAGCGGCTACCCGGGCGCCCGGTGCGGAAACGGGGCGGTGGCGGGTCCGACCGCGGGCGGGCCAGGATGCGGGGCATGCCACCGACCCCCAGCGCACCGTCCGCACCCCCGCCCGTCGGGACCCGCCGCCTCGGCCGCGACGGCCCGGTCGTCTCCGCCCTCGGCCTGGGCTGCATGGGCATGAGCCAGATGTACGGCGCCGCCGACCGCGCGGAGTCGATCGCCACCGTCCACCGCGCCGTCGACCTCGGCGTCACGTTCCTCGACACCGCCGACGTCTACGGCAGCGGGCACAACGAGGAGCTCGTCGGCGAGGCGATCGCCGGCCGGCGCGACGAGGTGGTGCTGGCCACCAAGTTCACGCTGTCCCGCAACGACTCCGGCGGCATGGACATCGACGGTCGGCCGGAGAACGTGCGCGCCTGCGCCGAGGCGAGCCTGCGCCGGCTCGGCGTGGACACCATCGACCTCTACTACCAGCACCGGGTCGATCCGCGGGTGCCGATCGAGGACACCGTCGGCGCCATGGTGGAGCTGGTCGCACAGGGCAAGGTGCGGTACCTCGGGCTGTCGGAGGCGAGCGCCGCCTCGGTCCGCCGCGCCGTCGCCGTGCACCCCATCGCCGCGCTGCAGAGCGAGTGGTCGCTGTGGACGCGGGACCTGGAGATGGCCGGGGGTGGTGCAGCGGGCGGCGACACGGTGCTCGGGGTGGCCCGCGAGCACGGGATCGGCATCGTGCCGTTCAGCCCGCTCGGCCGCGGCTTCCTCACCGGCGCCGTCCGCAGCCCCGACGACTTCGCCGCGGACGACTGGCGGCGCACCCACCCCCGGTTCACCGGGGAGGCGTTCGCGGCCAACCTCCGGCTCGTCGACGCCGTCCGCGACCTCGCCGCCGGCAAGGGCGTCTCGCCCGGGCAGCTGGCGCTGGCGTGGGTCCTGGCCCGGGGCGACGACGTCGTCCCCATCCCGGGCACCAAGCGCCGCGGCTACCTGGAGGAGAACGTCGGCGCCGCCGCCGTCGAGCTGACCGCCGACGAGCTGGCCCGGCTGGACCTGATCGCCCCTCCCGGCGTCGCCGTGGGCGGCCGGTACGCCGACAGCTCCTACGCCTACGGCGACAGCCCGGAGCGGTCCGCGTGAGTGCGACCCCGGTCCCGGACGCGCGATCGTCCGGCGGGCCGGCCCGTCAGGCGGGGGTGGGCCGGCCCCCGGTCCGCAGCCGCTCGAGGGCGGCGTCGTGCAGCTTGCCGTTGGTGGCCAGGGCGCTGCCGCCGGACGGCCCCGGGGCGCCGCTGACGTCGGTGAACCGGCCGCCGGCCTCGCGCACGATCACGTCCAGGGCGGCGAGGTCCCAGAG
Source organism: Blastococcus sp. SYSU DS0539 (assembly GCF_054050855.1). Lineage (NCBI taxonomy): Bacteria > Bacillati > Actinomycetota > Actinomycetes > Geodermatophilales > Geodermatophilaceae > Blastococcus > Blastococcus sp. SYSU DS0539. The sequence continues at coordinate 42,842 of NZ_JBJHAF010000009.1, forward strand.
GGACACCTCGGGCTCGCAGGCGATGTCCACCGCGCCCTCGGCGAGGAGCACGTAGCTCCAGAAGTCGCCGTAGGCACGGGTGCGCCACACCGAGCGGGTGAGGCCGAGGAACCCGTCGAGCCCGCCGCGCTCCTCCCAGCCGGAGAGGCTGGAGTAGCTGAGGCTGGCGTCACCGAGCTGCGCGACCTCCGACACCCGGCAGCGGGTCGCCGACTCCAGCCGGCGCCCGGTCCAGGCGCCGACGTCCTTCGCCGCCCACCACCGCTTGTTCAGCGCCGGCGCGGACACCAGGCCGACCACGGGCTCGTCGCCGTCGAACAGCGCGATCAGCGTGGCCCACACCGGCACGCCGCGCACGAAGTTCTTCGTGCCGTCGATCGGGTCGAGCACCCAGCGGCGGGACCCGTGACCGGTCGTCCCGAACTCCTCGCCCAGCACCGCGTCCCGGGTGCGGGCCCGGCTCAAGGTGATGCGCAGCATCTCCTCGACCGCGCGGTCGGCGTCGGTGACCGGCGTCAGGTCGGGCTTGGTCTCGACCGTCAGGTCCTGGGCCTTGAACCGATCCATGCTGATCGAGTCGGCCTGATCGGCCAGCACGTGTGCCAGCCGCATGTCCTCTGAGTAGCCCCGACCCGACGTCATGGGCACCCAACCTAGTGGGGAGTCAGTCGAAGACGGCGGAACTGACCCCGCTCGGGCCCTCGTACTCGCGGTCCTCGATCTTCTTCAGGGCGTCGACGACCTCCTTGTCGCCGCCGTGCGACTCGGCGTGCTCGACGATGTCCGCCTTGCTCGCGGGGTAGTCCATGCCGGACAGGGCCTTCTGGATGTCGATGGGGCTCACCATGGTCGGGATCCCTACCCGGCACCCGTGCGTCGATGCACGGATACCGTCGGGTGCGTGGACGCAGCGACGATCGCGGGGCTGCTCGCCGACCCGGTGCGGCTGAAGGTCGTGGCCGCGCTGGCGCTGGGCGCCGCGACGATCGAGGAGGTCGCCGCGGCGTCGCGGCTGTCGCTCAAGGAGGTCGCGCTCGCCGCCCGGCGGCTGGCCCGTGCCGGGCTGGTCGAGCGCGACGGCCACCACCTGGCGCTGCACACCGACCGGTTCGGCGCGGCTGCCCGCGCGGCCGCGGAGGCCGCGCCGGCACCGGAGCCGCTGTCGGACGACCCGGCCGCCGACGCCGTCCTGTCCGCCTTCGTCCGCGACGGCCGGCTGGTGTCGATCCCCGCCCAGCGCAGCAAGCGCCTCGTGGTGCTCGACCACCTGGTCCGGGTGTTCGAGCCCGGCGTCCGCTATCCCGAGCGCGAGGTGAACGCGCTGCTGGCCGTCTGGCACCCCGACGTCGCGGCGCTGCGGCGCTACCTGGTCGACGAGGCGCTGCTCAGCCGTGACGCCGGGATCTACTGGCGCAGCGGCGGCTACGTGGAGGTGTAGGCGGGGCGCCGCATCTCGACGTGTCGACAGGTGGTGATGTCGACACGTCGCTCGACGGGCGCCCGGTGCGCTCGCACACTCGTCGGGTGCCCAGCCCGTCGGCCGACGCCTTCGCCGCCCTCGCGCGCTCCTCGCCGTGGCGGTGGACGACCCTGCGCTGCACGGTCTCCTGGCCCGGCGACCCGGGGAAGACCGGCCGGGTGCGTGCGTGGCTGCGCCGTCCGGACCTGCTGCGGGTGGAGACGACCGACGGCGCGCTGCTGCAGGTGGTCCGGGAGCCGCCGAGGAGTGCGGCACCGGAGCCCGGATCGCGGCCGGACGGCCTGGTCGCGGAGCGGCGCCGGTCGTGGGACCACTCCCTCGACGACCCGATGCACCAGGACTACCACTGGGTGGCGATGCTCGACCCGGTGGAGCTGGGCGACGGACGCGATCCGGACACCGGGGTGCCGGTGACCGCGCTGGACGTGGAGTCCGTGGCGGAGGTCGAGCACGCCGGGCGGCCCGCATGGGAGGCCCTGGTCCGGCCGACCGACGCCTACGAGCCGCGCTGCGGCTGCTGCCCCCTGCTGCGTACCCGGGTCGTCGACCTGGCCGAGTTCGGCGCCGATGACCGGCACCTGCTCGCTACGTACCCCGACGCCTTCCGGGTGCGGCTGGACGTGCGGACCGGTGTCTGCGTGCTGACCGAGGCCATCGGCGGCGACGTGTCGGGACGGGGGCACGACCTGCGCATCGAGGCGGTCGACGAACCGATGGGGGACGAGCTGTTCACCGTGCCGCGGCGGCGCTCGCTCCGCCGTCAGTAGCCGGGGCCGACCTGACCGACGGCACCGAGCAGGACCCGCAGGGCGGTCAGCTGCTCGCGCCGCCGCGGCGGGCCGGCGGCCGCCCACGCGTCGAGGGCGCAGTCCGGGTCCTCGGTGGTGTGCCCGCAGCCGGGCGGGCAGTCGGTGGCGGCCTCGGCGATGTCCTCGAACGCGGAGAGGACGTCGTCGGCGGTGACGTGCGCCAGGCCGAAGGACCGGATGCCGGGGGTGTCGATGACCGTGCCGCCGCCGGGGAGGTCGAAGAGCACCGCCGACGACGACGTGTGCCGGCCCTTGCCGATCTTGCTGACGTCGCCGGTGGCCCGGAGCGCGTCGGGCACCAGCCGGTTGACCAGCGTGGACTTGCCGACGCCGGACTGGCCGACGAAGACGCTCATCCGGTCGCGCAGCCGGCCCACCAGGTCCGCCAGGGGGAGCTCCCGCGACATGGGCACCGCGTCCAGGCTCAGCCCGGCGTAGCGGTCCAGCAGCGGCTGCGCCGACGCGAGGTCGGTCTTGGTGAGGCACAGCAGCGGCTCGAGCCCACCGGCGTAGGCGGCGACCAGGCACCGGTCGAGGAACCCGAACGCGGGCTCGGGGTCGGTGACCGAGGTGACGATGACGAGCAGGTCGGCGTTGGCCACCACGACCCGCTCGGTGGGGTCGGTGTCGTCGGCGGTGCGGCGCAGCGACGTCGCGCGCTCCTCGATGACCACGATCCGGGCGAGGGTGTCCGTGCGGCCGCTGGTGTCGCCCACCAGGCGCACCCGGTCGCCGACGACCACGCCGTGCCTGCCGAGTTCCCGGGCGCGCATCGCGGTGACGTCGACCGCGCCGTCCGGGCCGGCGACCCGGACGGTCATCCGCCCGCGGTCGACGGCGACCACCAGGCCGGGGACGGCGTCGTCGTGCGCGGGACGGGTGCGGGTGCGCGGGCGGGACCCCCGCCGGCCGGGGCGGACGCGGACGTCGTCCTCGTCCATCCGCCGGGCGTCGCGCTGGTTGCCGCTCAGGGCCGTGCCCCGATCCGCTCGCCCAGCATCCCGGCCCAGCGCTCCCGGAAGTCGGGCAGCGTCTTGGTGACCGCTCCGGGACCGGCCACCCGCACGCCGTCGATCGCCAGCCCGAGGACCGCGGCGGCCATGACCATGCGGTGGTCGGCGTAGGAGTCCAGCAGCGCCGGGCGTCGGGGGCCGGGCTCGATCTCCAGCCCGTCGGGCAGCTGGCGCACCCGGGCCCCGACGGCGGTGAGCACCTCGTCGAGGGCCTGCAGCCGGTCGGTCTCGTGCCCGCGCAGGTGTGCGATCCCGGTCAGCCGGGACGTGCCGTCGGCCAGCGCGCACAGCGCGGCCAGCACCGGGGTCAGCTCGCCCACCTCGCCGAGGTCCGCGACCAGGGGGCGGACGGCGCCGGTGCCCGCGACCCGAAGCCCGCCGTCGGGGGTGCGGGCGACGTCGGCGCCCATCTCCGCCAGCAGCCGGTCCAGCTGGGCGCCCGGCTGGGTGGTGACCTCCGGCCAGTCCCGCACCGTCACCCGTCCGCCGGTGACCAGCGCCGCCGCGAGGAAGGGGGCCGCGTTGGAGAGGTCGGGCTCCACCACGCGGTCGAGCGCGGCGATCGGGCCGGGGGAGACGCGCCAGCCCTGGTCGGTGGCGCGCACCTCCACCCCGTGCTCGCGCAGGGTCGTGACCGTCATGTCGACGTGCGGGAGGGACGGGACGCCCCCGGCCAGCGCGAGATCCAGGCCCTCGTCGAACCGGGCGGCGGCCAGCAGCAGCCCCGAGAGGATCTGCGAGGACTCGCTCGCGTCGACGGTCACCGCGCCGCCGCGCACCCGCCCGGTGCCGTGGACGGTGAACGGCGCCCGGCCCCGGCCGTCGTCGTCCACCCCGACCCCGAGGGCCCGCAGCGCCGCGATCAGCCCCGCGTTGGGCCGCTCGTGCAGCCGGGGGTCGCCGTCGAGCCGCACCGGGCCGTCGGCCAGCGCCGCGACCGGGGGGAGGAAGCGGAGGATCGTCCCGGCCAGCCCGGCGTCGACCGTGGCGGGACCGCGCAGCGGGCCGGGGGTGACGACCACGTCGTCGCCGTCGTCGTCGATCCGCACGCCGAGGGCCCGCAGGGCCCCGGCCATGAGGTCGGTGTCCCGTGCCCGGAGCGGGCGGACCAGCCGGCTCGGGCCGTCGGCCAGCGCCGCCAGCACCAGCGCCCGCGCGGTGAGCGACTTGGAGCCGGGCAGGGTGACGACGGCGGCGACGGGAGCCGGGGAGCGCGGCGCGGACCAGACCTCTGACACGTGATCAGTCTGCCCGGTCACCCGCGCCGCGCCGCCCCGCACCCGTTCTAGCCGGCCTGCGGCTTGTCGGCCTTCTTCGCCGGCACGGTGCGCAGCAGCCGCCGGTTGGCGAACTCGAACATCGCCAGCTCGGAGAGCTCCCGGCCGTAGCCGGACCGCTTGATCCCGCCGAAGGGCAGCTCGGGGGAGGAACCGGTGGGCTGGTTGATCCAGACCATCCCGGCCTCGATCCGCTCGGCGACCTCGCGGGCGCGGTCGAGGTCGCTGCTCATCACGGTGGCGCCGAGGCCGTAGACGCTGTCGTTGGCCAGCGCGACCGCCTCGTCGGCGTCCTTCACCTTGTAGACCACCGCGGCGGGGCCGAACAGCTCCTCGTGGTACGCCCGCATGTCCGGCGTGACGTCGGCCAGCAGCGTCGCCTCGACGAAGGCGCCCGGCAGGTCGGGGCGCCCACCGCCGGCGAGCACCGTGGCGCCCTTGTCGACGGCGTCCTGGATTTGGGCGTGCAGGTCCTTCGCGGCCTGCTCCGACGACAGCGGCGCCAGCGTCGTGCCCGGGTCGGTCGGGTCGCCCGGGGCGAACGTCGAGAAGGCCTGCTGGAGGCCGGCGACGACCGGCTCGTAGACGTCCTCCGTGAGGATGATCCGCTTGGCCGCGATGCACGCCTGGCCGGTGTTCTGCATGCGCCCCGAGGTCGCGGCCTTGACGGTGGCGCCGAGGTCGTCGGCGTCGAGCACGATGAAGGGGTCGCTCCCGCCGAGCTCGAGCACCGACTTCTTCAGGTGCTTGCCGGCCAGGGCGCCGACCGCACTGCCGGCGCGCTCGCTGCCGGTCAGGGTGACGCCGGCGATGCGCGGGTCGGCGATGACCTGCTCGACGTCGGCGATGCGCAGGAAGGTGTTGGTGAGCACACCCTCCGGAGCGCCCGCGTCGCGGAAGAGCTGCTCGATCGCCTCCGCGCACTGGGGGACGATCTCGGCGTGCTTGAGGACGACGGTGTTCCCGAGCACCAGGTTCGGGCCGGCCACGCGGACCACCTGGTAGAAGGGGTAGTTCCACGGCTCGATGGCCAGCAGCGCGCCCACGGGGCGCGTCTCGACCAGGGCCTCGCCCTTGCCCATCAGCGGCTGGATCGGCGTCGGCTCGAGGAAGCCGGGACCGTTCTCGGCGTAGTACTTCAGGATCATCGAGCAGAGGAAGAGCTCGCCGGCGGCCTCGTCCCGGCGCTTGCCCATCTCGGTGGTGATGAGGGCGGCGAGCTCGTCCCGGCGCTCGTCCATCAGCTCGGCGGCCCGGCCGACGACGGCGGCGCGCTCCTCGACGGGACGCTGCGCCCACTCCAGGTACGCGGCATGCGCCCGCTCGACGATGCCGTCGATGGCCTCGGTGGGGGTGAAGTCGAACTGCTTCTCCGTCTCGCCGGTGAAGGGGTTGACCGTGGCGTAGCGCCGCTCGGCGCTGTCGCTGGCGGTCTTGGGGTGCTCGGTCGTGGGGTTCTGCGTAGCGGTCACGCGGTGATCCTCGTCTCTCGTCGGCTGTTCCCACCAGGGGCCTACCCGCGGTGCTCCGGCGCACGCACGAGCCGCCCGGTCGGCGGTGCCACCTACAGTTCGAACGGTCAGGCCCACCCGTCCCCGAGGAGGCGCCCGTGTGCGGTCGCTACGCCGCCAGCCGCAGCCCCGACGACCTCGCGGTCGAGTTCGAGGCGGTGCCCGCCGAGGGCCAACCGGCGCTGCCCGCCGACTACAACGTCGCCCCGACCAAGGACGTCTACGTCGTGCGGCACGCCAAGGAGCGGGATGCCGAGGGCCGGCCCACGGGCGGCGGCCACCGGGAGGTGCGTGCGGTCCGGTGGGGCCTCGTCCCGTCGTGGGCGAAGGACGTCTCGGTCGGCAACCGGCTGCTGAACGCCCGGGTGGAGTCGCTGACCGAGAAGCCGGCCTTCCGGACCGCCGCCCGGTCGCGGCGCTGCCTGGTGCCGGCCGACGGCTGGTACGAGTGGGCGAAGCGGCTCGACTCACCGGCGAAGCAGCCGTACTACATCACCCCGGAGAACGGGTCGGTGCTCGCCCTGGCCGGCCTGTGGGAGGTCTGGGGCACGGGAGAGGACCGGCTGTACACCTGCACGGTCGTCACCGCGCCGGCCACCGGCGCCCTGACCGAGATCCACGACCGGATGCCGCTGGTGCTGCCGCGCGACCGCTGGGCCGGGTGGCTGGACCCGTCCCGCGAGGACGTCGCGGAGCTGGCGGAGCCGACCCCGCCGGAGGTGGTCGCCGCCCTGGAGCTGCGGCCGGTCGGCCCGGCGGTGGGCAACGTGCGCAACAACGGTCCCCAGCTGCTGGCCCGGGCGGACTCCGTCGAGGCGCCGGCCGACCAGCCGGCGCTCTTCTGACGTGGCGACGGACGAGGCTCCGGCCCGGACCACCGCGCACCCGGCCCCGCACCCACCGCCCCCCGGCGGCGCGCTGCCGCCCTGGATCGCGGCGGGGCTGACCTTCCTCAGCTCCGGCGCGGTCCTGGTGCTGGAGATCGTCGGGCTGCGGCTGATCGCGCCCTACGTCGGCGTCACCGTGCAGACCAGCACCGCCGTGATCGGGTTCGCGCTGGCGGCGATCGCGGCCGGGGCCTGGTTCGGCGGCGCGACGGCCGACCGCACCGATCCGCGCCGGCTGCTGGCCCCGCTGCTCGTGGCCGGCGGTGCGCTGATCGTCGCCGTGCTGCCGCTGGTCCGGTTCACCGGCGCGCTGCTCACCGGCGCCGACGCCGGCGGCGTGCTGCTGCTGGCCGCGGTGGCCGTCGTCGTGCCGGCGGCGCTGCTGTCGGCGGTGCCGCCGATGGTCGTGAAGCTCCAGCTGGCCGACCTCGACGAGACCGGCGCCGTGGTCGGCCGGCTCTCCGGCATCGGCACGATCGGCGGCATCGCCGCGACGTTCGCCACCGGCTTCGTCCTGGTGGCGGTGCTGCCCAGCAGCGTCATCCTCGTCGCCACCGGCGCGGTCACCGTCCTCACCGGTCTGGCGGTGGCCCTGCTGCTCCGGCGCGGGCCGGCGCCCAGCCCGGTGCCCACCGGGCTGCTGGTGCTGGCGGTGGTCGGCGGCGGGCTGGCCGCCGTGGCGCCCACGCCGTGCGAGGAGGAGACGGCCTACCACTGCGCGCGCGTGGCGGCCGATCCCGAGCGGGACTCGGGCCGGGTGCTGCTGCTCGACACGCTCCGGCACTCCTACGTCGACCTCGACGACCCCACCCACCTGGAGTTCGAGTACGTGCGGGCGATCGCCGCCGTCACCGACGCGTCGTTCCCCACCGGTGCGCCGGTCTCGGCGCTGCACATCGGCGGCGGCGGGCTGACGCTGCCGCGCTACCTCGCCGAGGTGCGCCCGAGCACGGAGAGCCTCGTGGTGGAGGTCGACCCCGGCGTCGTCGCCATGGACCGCGAGCAGCTGGGCCTGGAGACCTCCGCGGACCTGCGGGTGCGGGTGGCCGACGGCCGGGTCGGGCTGGCCGAGGAGCCGGCGGGCGGGCGCGACCTCGTCGTCGGTGACGCCTTCGGCGGGCTGTCGGTGCCCTGGCAGCTCACGACCCGCGAGGCGCTGGAGCTGGTCGACCGGGCGCTCGACGACGACGGTGTGTACGCGGTGAACCTCATCGACCACCCGCCGCTGTCGTTCGTGCGCGCCGAGCTGGCCACGATGCGATCGGTGTTCGGCCACGTGCTGCTGCTGGCCCGCGGGCCCGTGCTCGCGGGGGAGGACGGCGGCAACGTCATCGCCGTCGCGTCCCAGCGGCCCCTGCCGGCCGGCGAGATCGCCGCCGCGCTGACCGAGCGGGACCTGGCCTGGCGGGTGGCCGAGGGCGACGAGCTGGACCGGTTCGTGGGCGGGGCCGACGTGCTGACCGACGACTTCGCGCCGGTCGACCAGCTGCTGACCCCGTACGGGGCGCCCTGAGCTCAGCGGCCGATCGGCGCGGTCCGGGCCCGGGTCAGCCGCACCAGGTCGCCGGGCGGCAGCTCCAGCTGGAGCCCGCGCTTCCCGGCGCTGACCAGGACGGTGGGGAACTCCAGCGCGGAGTCGTCCACGACGGTCGGCAGGCCCTTCCGCTGGCCCAGCGGGCTGATCCCGCCGAGCACGTAGCCGGTCGCGCGCTCGGCGTCGGCCGGCTCGGCCATCGCCGCCCTGCGCCCTCCGGCGGCCGTGGCCAGGGCCTTGAGGTCGAGGGCGCCGCTGACCGGCACCACGGCGACGGTGAGGGCGCCGTCGACGCGGGTGACCAGGGTCTTGAACACCTGCCGCGGATCGGCCCCGAGGGCGGCGACGGCGGCCTCGCCGTGCCCCTGCTCGGCCGGGTGCTCGGGGTCGTACGGGTGCAGCGTGTGGCTCACCTTCGCCTGCTCCAGGACCCGCACCGCCGGGGTTGCCGCCACGCACGGGAGCGTAGCGATCACCGGCCCGGCGGGAATGGCCACGGCGGGCGGTGCCGTTGCACCGGCCGTGAGCAGCACCGTCTCGACCACCCGCACGCGGGCCGTGCACCGGCGTCCCCCGGGCCGTCCGGACGCCGCACGGCTAGGATCGACCGACGTGGTGCCCCGCGTCCGGGGGCCCCGGAGAGGACGGTCGGTGCCTGAGGATTCCGCGGTAGACAACGCCGGTCAGCTGCCCGAGGGCGCTCCGGTGGAGGTGCCGGAGGCCCGTGAGGGCGGGAGTCGCACGGAGCTCGCCGAGACCCGCGCCGAGCGGGATGCCCGGTTCGAGCGCGACGCGCTGCCCTTCCTGGACCAGCTCTATCCCGCGGCGCTGCGGATGACCCGCAACCCGGCCGACGCCGAGGACCTGGTGCAGGAGACGTTCGTGAAGGCCTACTCCGCGTTCCACCAGTTCGCCGAGGGCACCAACCTCAAGGCCTGGCTGTACCGGATCCTGACCAACACCTACATCAACAGCTACCGCAAGAAGCAGCGGCAGCCGCAGCAGTACCCCACCGAGCAGGTGCAGGACTGGCAGCTCTACGCCGCGGAGGAGCACAGCTCCACGGGGCTGCGCTCGGCCGAGATCGAGGCGCTGGACCACCTGCCGGACTCCGACATCAAGGACGCGCTTCAGCAGCTGCCGGAGGACTTCCGGCTCGCCGTCTACCTGGCCGACGTCGAGGGCTTCGCCTACAAGGAGATCGCCGAGATCATGGGCACGCCCATCGGCACGGTGATGTCCCGGCTGCACCGCGGGCGACGCGGGCTGCAGAAGCTGCTGGCCGACTACGCCCGCGAGCGCGGCTTCGTCCGCGCCGGAGCCGGTGAGGAGGCGACCCGGTCGTGAGCAGCGAGCACGGGGTCGGCGAACCCCTCGACATCAACTCGTGCGACGACGTCCTGACGCACGTCTTCGAGTTCCTCGACCACGAGACCACCGACGAACGGCGCGGCCTGATCGCCGAGCACCTCGAGGACTGTTCCTCCTGCCTGCGCGAGTTCGGCATCGAGCAGGAGTTCAAGGCGCTCGTGCGCCGGCGTTGCGGGGGCGACAAGCCGCCGTCGGGCCTGCGCGAGCGCATCAAGGTGCAGCTGACCAGTGTCTCCTTCGAGGAGGACGGCACCCAGGTCAGCGTCGAGCGGCTGACGGTCGAGCGGTCGGGGGAGCGCCCCACCGGGTAGGACCGGTCCACGCCAGAGGCCCAGAACCCGATGGGTTCTGGGCCTCTGGCGCATGACCCCTCTGCGTGCAGAGGGCCCGCTCTCAGGCGTTGGGGCGCTTGCCGTGGTTGGCCTTGTTCCCCTTGCGGGAGCGACGCTTGCGTCCGCGCTTGGACATCGCTGCCCTCCTCTCACTTCCCGGTGGGCCGCTCGGCCCCTGGATCCCGCGGGGCCCCGGCGCGGCCCACGTAGGGTGCACGACGCCGACGGACCCGCCAAGCTGACCAGACAAGCCTCTCACGGAGGCGCCCGGCCGTGTGCCGGGCCGGGCGACGCAGGAGGAACAGCAGTGCCGCAGCTGGGGATCGAGACCGTCCTGGTCGCAGGACGGGGTCCCGCGGGCTGCGCCACGGTGGGCGCATGCCAGCGGCTGGGCCTCAAGGCCGTCGCCGTGCACAGCGAGACCGAGCGCGCGGCACGGCACGTCCGCCTGGCCGACGACGCCGTCCTGCTGGGGCCGGCGCCGGCCACGGAGTCCTACCTCGCGGTCGACCGGATCGTGGAGGCCGCCCGGCGCAGCGGGGCCGACACCGTGCTGCCGGTCCCTCCCGCGCTGGCGGGGAACGCCCGGCTGGCGAGCGCGGTCCTCGCCGCGGGGCTGCGCTGGGCCGGGCCGGCCCCCGAGGTCCTGGAGCGGCTGGGTGGCGACGGCGTGGAGCCGGCCAGCGAACGGGGCTTCCTGGCCTGGGTGACCGCCGAGGGGCTGCGCTTCACCACGCCGGTGGCCCGGGACCGCGCGGCCGGCATCGCGCGGGTGTCCTGGACGCCCGCTGCGCCGGAGGACCTGCCGCAGGCGGCGCACCGGCTCGCCGAGGTGGGCTGGCGCGGCCTGGTGACCGTGGGCATCGCCCCGGACGGCGAGCTGGCCGAGGTGGCCGCCGGGTTCTCCCTGGACATGGCGGTGCTGGAGCGCTCGCACGGCGTGGACGCCGTCGAGCTGGCCCTGCGCAGCGCCGTCGGGCCGCGGGTGCCCGGCCCGGACCCGGCGGCCCGCCCGGACGCCCGTGCCGCGGTCGCCGTCCAGCTGCGGTCCACGCTGCCCCCGGGCAGCGCGGGGCGGATCAGCGGGCGGCTGCCCGGCTCGGGCCGCCGGCTGACGGCCGAGGCCGACATCGACCTGGTGGCGGTGACCGGCTACGACCCCGGCGACCGGCTCGACGGCTGGTACGACGCGCTGCTCGCCACGGTCAGCGCCGGCGCGGCGGACGTCGCGACGGCCGCCCGCGCCGCCCGCCTGACGCTGACCGGGCTGCCCGAGACCGGCGTGCCGCACGACGGCTCCGAGGTCTGCGCCGTGGTGGCCCGACTCGCCGAGGGGCGGGCCGTTCCGGAGACCTGACGGGCTGGTCACGTGCTTGGATGAGGTCGTCCGGACGGTGAGCGCGGGAGGTACCGGTGGCGGTCGAGGAGATCCACGCTGAGATGGTCTCCAGCGTCTGGAAGGTGCTCGTCGCGCCGGGGGCGCAGGTGTCCGCCGGTGACACGCTGGTCATCCTGGAGTCGATGAAGATGGAGATCCCGGTGCTCACCGAGCGGTCGGGCACCGTGCAGGAGCTGCACGTCGTGGAGGGCGAGGTCCTCCAGGAGGGCGACCTGATCGCCACCGTCTCCGACGCCTGAGCCGCCCTCCCGGGGCCGCGCGGGGCGGGTCGCCTCCTCAGACCTCCCGGGCGTAGACCAGCAGATCGATGCCCGGCACCGGGCTCCAGTCCCGCTCGGGCAGGCGGGTGAAGCCCAGCCGCTCGTACAGCCGGTGCGCCGCGGTCATGCGCGTGCCGGTGGAGATGACCACCCGCCGCTTGCCCACCGTCCGGGCGCGGTCCAGGCACGCCGACACCAGCGCCGCCCCGATGCCGCGCCCCTGCGCCTCCGGATCGACCACGAGCATCCGGAAGCCCGCCTCGTCGGCGGACTCCAGCACCTCGCCGAACTCGCCGTCCGGCACGAAGGCGACGCTGCCGACGATCCGGCCGGTGCCGTCCCGGGCCACGAGCAGCTGCGCCCGGCGGGCGCGGCCGTCGACGTCGGCGAGCTCCGCGGCGTACCCGATGGAGGCGAGGTCACCACCCACGTAGACGTCCACGGTGAGCTGCGCGACGCGCGCGTGGTCGCCGGGGCCGGCGACCTCGACGTGCAGGGCGGGGAGGGACGCCACGGTGGAAGCCTAGGAGGGGCCGGGTCCTAGGCTCGGCGCACCATGAGCAGCCTCTCCGAGCGCCTCACCCGCGGCACGGCGTCCAGCGCCGCCCAGATCGACCACGCCCGGCGCCTGGTCGCCGACTGGCAGCTGCTGGCCGACCTGGCGTTCGCCGACCTGACGCTGTGGGTGCCGCTGCCCTCGGGCTCGTGGTGGTGCGTCGCCCAGGTGCGGCCGCTCACCGCGCCGACCAGCCGGCCGGAGGACATGGTCGGCGCCGAGGTCGGCCCGGAGGAGGCCCGGCCGTTCGCAGTGGCCCAGCGCGACGGCCGGCCGGTCACCGAGGGGGAGCCCGACTGGACGGGGCACACCCCGCGCCGCCGGGAGGTGATCCCGGTCCGGCACGAGGGCGTGGGTATCGCCGTCCTGGCCAAGGACACCAACCTCGCGGTCACCCGCTCGCCGTCGACGCTGGAGCTGACCTACCTCGACATCGCCGCCGACCTCTGCCTCATGATCTCGGCCGGCACGTTCCCGCCGGGCACGCTCGAGGACGCGGAGATGAGCCCGCGGGTGGGCGACGGGCTGGTGCGCCTGGACGGCGCCGGACGGGTCAGCTACGCCAGCCCCAACGCGCTCTCGGCCTACCGGCGGATCGGGGTGGCCGGTGACCTGGCCGGCGCGACCCTCGCGGAGGTGACCTGCCGGGCGGTGACCGACCGGGTGGCGGGCGAGGCGGTCGCGGCCGGCATCACGGCGGCGGTCGCGGGGCGCTACCGACATCCCATGGACGTCGAGGCGGCCAGCGCCACCCTGCTGCTGCGGGCGCTGCCGCTCCAGGCTCCCGGCGCCGCCCCCGGCGCGCTGGTGCTGGTGCGCGACGTGACCGACGTCCGGCGGCGGGACCGGGCGCTGCTCACCAAGGACGCGACCATCCGGGAGATCCACCACCGGGTGAAGAACAACCTGCAGACGGTGGCCGCCCTGCTGCGCCTGCAGGCCCGCCGGATGACCGAGCCGGCGGCCCGGGCGGCGCTCGAGGAGTCGGTGCGCCGGGTCGCCTCGATCGCCGTCGTGCACGAGACGCTGGCCGGTAGCCGGGAGGACGTCGTCGACGTCGACGACGTCCTGGACCAGGTGCTGCCGATGCTCGGTGACCTCACCTCGGTGGGGCCGGCGGCCCGGACCCGGCGGACCGGCTCGTTCGGCGAGCTCCCGGCGGCGGCCGCGACACCGCTGGTCCTGGCGGTGACCGAGCTGCTGCACAACGCCGCGGAGCACGCCTTCCCCGAGGCGGAGCCCGGCGTCATCGAGCTGATCGCCGAGCGGGACGGCGAGGGCCTGCGGGTCCGCGTCCGGGACGACGGCCGGGGCCTGCCGCCGGACTTCGACCCGGCCGCCAGCGACGGGCTCGGCCTGCAGATCGTGCGCACGCTGGTGACCAGCGAGCTGGGCGGCAGCCTCACGATGGGGGCACCGGAAGGCCGGTCCGGCACCGAGGTGGTGCTGCACCTGCCGGGAGGTGCCTGGCCGCGTCGCTGAGCGCGCCGCCGGAAGACGCCGAGGCCGGTCCGGGGAGTCCCCGGACCGGCCTCGTGGCGGTCGGTGCGATCGCGGTGGTGCGGTGGGCCGCCGGGAAGCCCGGCAGCCGTCGTGGTGCCCCTGGTCAGGCGGTGTGCACCCGGGTGCGAGCCTGGCGCCGCTTCAGCGCGCGTCGCTCGTCCTCGGAGAGCCCACCCCAGACACCGGAGTCCTGACCGGAGCGCAGGGCCCAGTCCAGGCACGACGAGACCACCGGGCAGCGCTGGCACACGGCCTTCGCCTGCTCGATCTGGACCACGGCCGGACCTGTCGTCCCGATCGGGAAGAACAGCTCCGGATCCTCGTCCCGGCAGAGCGCGCGGTGGCGCCAGTCCATGGCGTTGTACTCCTCGATGTCGTCTACGGTCGGTGCGTCAGTCGCCTTGCTCGGTCTGCCATCGCCGGGCCGACACCGGGGTACCCAGCGCCATGGCGGCAGCGACTGCCTGCTTTGTTACCGGCAGGTTGCTTTCCAGCAGCGATGTTTTCACGTGCCGGACGCAAGTCAAGCGAATGAGGGTCCACGCTGACCCCCGCGTGAGCAACCTCACCACGGGCGTGGTAGGCCCGCCACTCGGCGGAGGGACTGCCCTTGCGCCCCGCCCGGGAAACCTGTCAGGCGATGACGCGCAGCGCGTCCGGGACGTTCCGGATGCGCACCCCGGTGGCGGTGCCGAGGTGGTCGCCGTCGACCTGCCAGCCCTGGGGGCGCACGGCTGTGACGGTGAGCTCCTGGAGGTCGTGCCACCGGTGCAGGCCACGCCCGCGCAGATCGGGCTCGGGCCGCATGGTCTGCCGCAGGGCGCGCAGCATCCGCGCGGTGGTCACGCGGCCCAGGGCGAAGACGTCGAGACCGGTGTCGAAGGAGGCCTGGGGCGTGGGGTTCACCGGCCGGGCCCCCAGGTAGGTCCAGGGGCTGACGTTGGACACCAGGCAGAGGAAGAGCTCCTCGAGGGGCGGTTCCCCGGGCACCTGCAGGGTCATGGCCGGCCGCCGGCGCTCCCGGCCGACGAGGAAGGCGGTGGTGCCCTCCCGGACGTAGAGCGCGCCGGTCGACCGGCGGCCCTGCGCGCGGCGGGCCTCCACCCGGGCGATCACCTCGGCGTCGAAACCGAAGCCGGCGGCGAACACGAACCACCGCGGATCGGTCCACCCGGGCCCGTCGGCGTCGGCGTCGGCGCGAGCGACCGCCTCCGCCGCGGACGGCGCCACACCGGTCACCGCCGCCGTGCTGGTCCCGGTGGCGCTCGCGGTGCCCAGCGACACCGACCGGGTGCGGCCCGCGCGCAGCGAGGCCAGGATCTCCGCGGTCGCCTCCACCGGGTCGCGGGACCGGCCCAGGGCCCGGGAGAACACGTTGGTCGAGCCACCCGGGACGACCGCCAGCGTGGGCACGCCCGCTCCGGGGCCGTCGGTCAGGAGCCCGTTGACCACCTCGTTCACCGTGCCGTCGCCACCGAGGGCGACGACCACGTCGATCCCCTCAGCGACGGCACGGGCGCCCAACTCCCGGGCGTGGCCGCGGTGGCCGGTCTCGGCGACGTCGACCTTCAACTCGCTGGCCAGAGCGCCCACCAGCACGTTCCGCATCTTCGCGGTGGTGGTGGTCGCCGCCGGGTTGACGACCACGAGCGCGCGCATGCGGCCAGGCTATCCAGCGGGTCCGCGGAGCCGTCGGACGGCGCGGGCGACGGGCCTGGCCGGAGGCGGGTGCCGCGTATCCTCGCCGTCGTGACCGAGGACCGCGGCGCGCCCGCTCCGCCGCCCCGTCGCCTGGCCGACCGGCTGTTCGGCCCCACGGCGGCCCAGCCGGCTCCCCGTCCCGCGGCGCCGCGGACCGAGGCGCCGCCGTCGCTGCGCCGGGCCGCGCTCGCGGTGGGGGTCGAGGCGGCGCTCTTCGCCCTCGGTGCGCTCGCGCTGCTGTTCCTCACGCTGACCGGTGACCCGGAGAGCGTGCCCCGCGCCCTGGCCGAGGTGGTGCTGGCCGCGCTGGCCGCCGGCGTCCTCGGTGCCGCCGCGCGCGGCCTGTGGCGGGTGGCGGGCTGGGCCCGCGGCCCGGTGGTGGCCCTGCAGCTGTTCCTGGGGCTGACCGGCTTCACCTTCGCCTTCACGGCCCAGCAGCCGCTGATCGGCCTGCCCATCCTGGCGCTGGTGGTCACCGTGCTCTACCTGCTGGCCACCCCCGAGTCCCGGCTGGCCTACCTGGACCGCTGACCGGCCCCGGCCGGGCCCCCGCTCAGATCAGCTCGATCACGTCGGCGATGGAGTCGAGCACCCGGCTGGGCCGGAAGGGGAAGCGCGCCACCTCGTCGGCCGCCGTGGACCCGGACAGCACGAGCACCGTCTCCAGGCCGGCCTCGATCCCGGCGACGACGTCGGTGTCCATGCGGTCGCCGACCATGATCGTGGACTCGGAGTGCGCCTGGATCCGGTTCATGGCGCTGCGGAACATCATCGGGTTGGGCTTGCCGACGAAGTAGGGCTTCGCGCCGGTCGCCGCGGTGATCATCGCGGCCACCGACCCGGTCGCCGGCAGCGGGCCCTCGGGGGAGGGGCCGGTGACGTCGGGGTTCGTGGCGATGAAGCGGGCGCCGCCGCCCACCAGGCGGATGGCCCGGGTGATCGCCTCGAACGAGTACGTGCGGGTCTCCCCGAGGACGACGTAGTCCGGATCGGTGTCGGTGAGGGTGTAGCCGGCTTCGTAGAGGGCCGTGGTCAGCCCGGCCTCGCCGATGACGTAGGCCGATCCGCCGGGCAGCTGGGTGGTGAGGAAGTCCGCCGTCGCCAGCGCGGAGGTCCAGATCGCCTCCTCCGGCACGAGCAGCCCCGTGCGGCTCAGCCGGGCCGCGAGGTCGCGGGGCGTGAAGATGGAGTTGTTGGTGAGGACGAGGAACCGGCGGCGCAGCTCGACCAGGCGGTCGAGGAAGTCCTTCGCCCCGGGGAGGGCGTGCCCCTCGTGGACGAGGACGCCGTCCATGTCGGTCAGCCAGCACTCGATCGGTCCGCGGTCGGTGGTCACGGGCCGAACGCTAGCGCCGGTCGGTCAGCCGCGGACGGCCGAGGCGAACGACGCGAGCGCGTCGTCGGTCAGCCGGAACACCGTCCACTCGTCCATGGGGACGGCTCCGGCGGCCCGGTAGAAGTCGATCGACGGGATGTTCCAGTCCAGCACCGACCACTCGAGCCGGGAGTAGCCGCGGTCCACGCACACCTGCGCGAGCGTGCGGAGCAGCTCCCGGCCGAGGCCCGTGCCGCGGTGCTGCGGCTGGACGTAGAGGTCCTCGAGGTAGACGCCGTGGGTGCCGCGCCAGGTGGAGAAGTTGAGGAACCACAGAGCCATGCCGACCACGCGTCCCCCGGACTCCGCGACGTGGCCGTACAGGGCGGGGGAGTCGCCGAACAGGCAGGCGGTGAGCTGCTCCTCGGTGAGCCGCACCTCGGGCAGCGCCTTCTCGTAGTCGGCCAGCTCCCGGACCAGCCCCACCACCGCGGGGACGTCCTCGGGACGGATCGGCCGGACGCTCATGACAGGACCTCCTTGAGGCGAGCCGGTACCAGCCGGCTCAGCGGGGAGAGCACCGGCACGAGCACCGGGGCGAAGAGGTAGCCGTAGGCCAGCACGCAGCCGGTGACCACCGGGAACAGGGCGAAGCCGATCACCAGCAGCACCGCCGTGGCGACCAGCCCGTAGGGCCGGCCGCTCTTCGGGCTGACCAGCGACCGGAACGACCGGAACCGGACGTTGGTCACCATCAGCACCGCCGGGACCGCCACCACCAGCAGCACCCACAGCCGGTCGCGGCCCTGCATGTCGTCGCCGAAGGCGAAGACCGAGGCCAGCACGACGCCGGCCGCGCCGGGGCTCGGCATGCCGATGAAGTACCGCTTGTCCGCGGTGGGGTCGATCGTGACGTTGAAGCGGGCCAGCCGGATGGCGGCGCACGCCACCCACAGGAAGCAGACCACCCAGCCGAGCGGGTCCCACTCGTCGCGGCCCTCGGAGAAGAGCGTGAACGCCAGCAGCGCCGGCGCGAGGCCGAAGGAGACCAGGTCGGCCAGCGAGTCGAACTGCAGGCCGAACGGCGTCACGGCACCGACCAGGCGGGCGACGGCGCCGTCGGTGATGTCGAACAGCACCGACAGGCCGATGAGGACCGCGGCGAGGGTGTGGTCGCCGCGGATGGACACCAGGATGGCGGCGAAGCCGCACAGCATGTTGCCGAGGGTGAAGAGGCTGGGCAGGGTGGCGAGCGCGCGCCGCCGGCTGCCCCGCACCGAGCCGCGGACGAACTCGACGGTGGCCGTGCGACGCGTCTGGGGTGGGCGCTGGCCCGACGCGGAGCTGGGCATGCGGCGCCCCCCTCAGCGGGCTGCGGGCCAGCGGGCGATGACGGTCTCGCCGCCCCGCAGCCGCTGCCCCGTCGCCACGGTGATCTCGCACTCGGGCGGCACGAACACGTCCATGCGCGAGCCGAACTTCATCAGCCCCATCCGCTCGCCGGTCGCCAGCGTCCGGCCGACCCCGGTGCGGGTGACGATCCGGCGGGCCAGCACGCCGACGATCTGCCGGAAGACCACGGTGCGGTCGCCGTCGCGCAGCCGGATCTCGCTGCGCTCGTTCCGGTGCGCCGACTCCTTGCGGTAGGCGGCCAGGAAGCTGCCCGGGCGGTAGGAGCTCTCCACGACCTCCCCGCGGTACGGCGAGCGGTTGACGTGCACGTCCACGACGGACAGGAAGACGCTCACCTGCTGCCAGTCGCCCTCGGGGGCGACGCCGTCCTGCGGTGTCCCGGCGACCATCACCACGCCGTCGGCGGGGGACAGGACGTCGTCCGGCCCGGGCGGCACCGAGTCGCACCGCCGGTCGGGGTCCCGGAAGAACAGGGCCATGTAGGCCGACAGCCCCAGGAACGGCCAGACGGCCCAGCGGCGTCCGGCCACGCCGAGGGCAGCGGCGGGGAGGAGGGGTCCGGTGATGAAAGGCCACCCGGCCCGGTCGATGCGCATGGTGCCCGAACGGTACCGGCCCACCCGCGGGGCGGCCCGGACGTCCGGGGTCAGGCGGGCGCCGAGGCGCGTCCGGGGTCGGCGCCGAACTCGCTGGTGCGCCCGCGGGGGCGGCCGCCGTACCAGTCCAGGCACACCATCGTGGCGTCGTCCCGCAGGTCGCCGCCCGTGGCCCGCAGGACCGCCGCGCCCAGCTCGTGGACGACCTCCCGGGGGTGCAGGGCCGCGCTGTCGGCCAGGGCGGCCGCGACGTCGAGGGAGGCGGCGTTGCGCTCCAGCATGCCGTCGGTCAGGAAGACGATCCGGTCGCCGGGTTCGAGCGGGAAGGGCTGCACGGAGAACGACTTGCCCGGCAGGACGCCGAACGGCGCCTCGACGGCGAGCTCGACCTCCTCGACCTTCCCGTCCCGGAGGCGCAGCGGGAGCGTGTGCCCGGCGTTCACGATCTGCGCGATGCCGGAGTGCAGCTCCACCCGGAGCAGCTGCCCGGTCACGAACTGGCCGGGCACGCTGTTCTCGGCGAGCGAGTCGTTGGCGTACCGCGCCTGGTTGCCGAGGTCGTGGCCCTGGCGGCGCCCGTTCCGCAGGGCACCGACCAGCAGCGTGGCCAGGAGCGCCGCCTCCACCTGGTGCCCGACCGCGTCGGTGATCGACAGCTGCAGGCAGTCGCGGTCCAGCGTGTAGTCGAAGGTGTCGCCACCCACCGAGCTGGCCGGCTCCAGCCACCCGGCGAGGGTGAACTGTCCCGCCTCGCAGGTGTAGGACGGTGGCAGCAGCCGGCGCTGGATCTCCGCGGCGAGCGCGAAGGGCGTGGAGCGCTGGCCCCACTCGAAGACGTCGGTGTGCCGGCGCGCGGCGATGACGACGTAGGCCAGGGCGTGGGCGGCGCTGCCGATGTCGGCGATCTCGTCGTTCGACGGGTAGCGGGGGAGGTCGAGCTCGAGCAGGCCGATGGCGTCGCCGCGGTCGGTGACCGGGACGACCACCCGGGCGCCGTCGCCGAGCGGTCGCACGTCGGGCTGCTGGGTGCGCAGGACCTGCTCGTACCGCGTCCCGGGCAGTGGGAGCGTCTCGGCCTGCTCCACGCCGTGGCCGCGTGCGCCCGGGACCCGGCCCGCGGAGGTGAGGCGGACGACCGCCCGCCCGCTGAAGTCCGCCAGCAGCAGCGTCACCGCGGTCGCGTCGACCATGTCGCCCAGCTCCGCGGCGACCACCTCGACGGCCTCGATGGGGGCTGCCGCCTCCACCTCCTGCAGCACGGCGCCGACGTCGATCACGGGGACTCCTGACTCGGGCAGCGAGACGTCGCGGGACGTCCACGGTCGGTGCTGTGTGCCCGGGCGGCGCCGGAGGTGAACGTGCTGTTCACCACCGGTGTCCCGGCGTTCGCGGAGCCGGCCGGTGACGGACCGCGGACGCCGGACGGCGCCGGCCGACGAGCGTCGACCGGCGCCGTCCGGGGCGCGGTGGAGAGGGTCAGGCGGCGGCCTTCGTCTCCCAGAAGATCTTGTCGATCTCGGCGATGTAGTCGAGCAGCTTCTGGCCCTCGGCGGGGTCCATGCTGCCCTTGCCGCCGGCCGCGCCGGCCTGCTTGGTGGCCTTGTTGAACAGCTCGTGCAGCTGCGGGTACTTCTCGAAGTGCGGGGGCTTGAAGTAGTCGGTCCACAGCACCCACAGGTGGTGCTTGACGAGGTCCGCCCGCTGCTCCTTGATCAGGATGGCGCGGGTGCGGAAGACCGGGTCCTCGTTGCCCTGGTACTTCTCCTGGATGGCCTTGACCGACTCCGCCTCGATGCGGGCCTGGGCCGGGTCGTAGACGCCGCAGGGGAGGTCGCAGTGCGCGGTGGCCTCCACGGCGGAGAACATGCGGGTGAGACGCATGGATGTGCCTCCGATGATCGTGGGGTTGTGTCGTCTGCGACCCTACTCGCGGTGACCGACGGCGACAGTGCGGGAGAGCGCGCGGATCCGCTGCCCAGCGCGTGGACCCTGGTGCGCGTCAGCGGTCCGTCGATGTCCCCGACCGTGCGCTCCGGTGACCGGCTGCTGGCCCGGCGCCTCCGCCCCGGCGGCCGGGTAAGCCCCGGCGACGTCGTCCTGGCCCGGTTCCCGGCGCGGCCGGAGCTGCTGGTGGTCAAGCGGGTGCGCCGGGCAGTCGACGGCGGGCACTGGGTCGAGGGCGACAACCGGTTCGTCACCGACGACAGCCGGTCCTTCGGTGCCGCCGTCGTCGTGGGCCGGGTGGTCGGCCGGCTGTGGCCCCGCCCCGGCCGGCTGCCGGCCGCGCCGCCGTCAGACCTGGCGTAGCTGGGCGTACCGCGCCGCGCACTCGGCCATCGTCGGCAGCAGGCCCTGCTCGCGCGCCTCGGCCAGGGTCGGCGCCGCCCGGTCCTTGGCCGACAGCTCGAGCTCGACGTCCGGCGGCCAGGGCAGGTCCAGGTCGGGGTCCAGCGGGGAGACGCCGAACTCCCGCCCCGGGTCGTAGCCCGAGGAGACCAGGTAGGTGACGGAGCTGCGGTCCTCCAGGGCGACGAAGGCGTGGCCGAGCCCCTCGGCGAGGTAGACAGCGCGCGGCTGGTCGCTGTCGAGCAGCACCGCGTCGTGCACGCCGAACGTGGGGGAGTCGACCCGCACGTCGACGACGACGTCGAGCACCCGGCCGGCCGGGCAGTAGACGTACTTGGCCTGGCCGGGGGGCACGAGCGCGAAGTGCACCCCGCGGAGGACGCCCCGCGCGGAGACGCTGTGGTTGGCCTGGGCGAGGGGAAGGGCGTGTCCCACTGTCTGGGAAAGCAGGTCGGCCCGGTACCACTCCGTGAAACGACCACGCGTGTCGCCGTGCGGCACCAGGTCGAGCACGTAGCTGTCGGGCACGGCGAGCTCGCGGATCTCCACGAGCCACACCGTAGCGATCGGGGGCCGTCGCCCCCGGTTACGCTGCTGTGCCCATGAGCGGAAATGCGGCGCCCGGGAACCACGTCAGCACCGACCGCTTCGCCGCCGACCCGGCGTTCGCGGTGCACGAGGGCGGCAAGCTCTCCGTGGCGTCCACCCGCTCGATCAACTCGATCGCCGACCTCGCGCTCACCTACACCCCGGGCGTCGCCCGGGTGTCGAGCGCCATCGCCGCCGAGCCCGAGCTGGCCCGCCGGTTCACCTGGGCGCCCCGGGTCGTGGCCGTCGTCTCCGACGGCACCGCCGTGCTGGGGCTGGGCGACATCGGGCCCGCCGCCGCGCTGCCGGTGATGGAGGGCAAGGCCTGCCTGTTCAGCGAGTTCGCCGGCCTCTCCTCGGTGCCGATCGTGCTGTCCACGACCGACGTCGACGCGATCGTGGAGACCGTCGCCGCGATGGCCCCGTCCTTCGGGGGCATCAACCTCGAGGACATCAGCGCCCCGCGCTGCTTCGAGATCGAGGCCCGGCTGCGCGAGCGGCTGGACATCCCGGTGATGCACGACGACCAGCACGGGACGGCGATCGTCGTGCTCGCCGCGCTGCGCAACGCCGCGAAGGTGGTCGGCCGCGAGCTGGGCGACCTGCGGGTCGTGGTCTCCGGCGCCGGGGCCGCGGGGGTCGCGTGCACCAAGATCCTGCTCGAGGCGGGCGTCCGCGACATCGCCGTCGCCGACTCGCAGGGCATCCTGCACGCCGGCCGCGAGGCGCTGACCGGCAGCAAGCAGTGGCTGGTGGACAACACCAACGAGTCGGGGTTCGCCGGCTCGATGGTGTCGGCCCTGGCGGGGGCCGACGTCTACCTGGGTGTCTCCGGCGGCTCGGTGCCCGAGGCGGCGATCGCCTCGATGGCGGAGAGCTGCATCGTCTTCTCGCTGGCCAACCCCATCCCCGAGGTGGACCCGCAGATGGCGGCGAAGTACGCCGCCGTCGTCGCCACCGGGCGCAGCGACCTGCCCAACCAGATCAACAACGTGCTCGCCTTCCCGGGCGTCTTCCGCGGCGCCATCGACGCCGGGGCCACCGGCATCACCGAGGAGATGAAGCTGGCGGCGGCCACCGCGATCGCCGACGTGGTCGGGGACGACCTGCGGGCCGACTACATCGTCCCGAGCCCGCTGGACCGCCGGGTCGCCGCCGCCGTCGCCGAGGCCGTCGGGGCCTGCGCCCGGGAGCAGGGCGTCACCCGCTGACCGGCGCCGCCGCGACGGTCGGCCGGTAGACCCGGCCGAGGACGCCGGCGAGCAGCCGCTCGGCGACCGGCCGGGGGAGCGCGGCGACCAGCGCGTGCACCGGCGCCATCCGCTCGGGGAGCGCTCCGCCGGAGACCCCGGCGAGCTCCAGGAGCGCCTCGACCTCGGCGACGGTCAGCGCCGACGGGTCGATCGTGGCGGCCGCGGCCACCAGGTCCGGGTCGGGCACCGGGCGCGGCAGCCCGGCGGCCGCGCGGGTCGCGTCGCGGAGGTCGGCCAGCAGCGCGTCCACCCGCCCGGCGGTCGCGGCCGTGACGGTCAGGTGGACCGTGGCGGGCAGGTCGCCGCCGTCCTGGGGGAACGGCGGCTGCGGCTGGATCAGCCAGCCGCGGGCCGTCATCTCGTCGGCCAGGTTCAGCACGTCGACCCCGTCCGGCCCCTCCTCGGCCAGCGCCACCAACGTGGCCACCGGCCGGCCGACCACCCGCAGCCCGGGGACGGCCGCGATCCCGTCGGCCAGCCGCACGGTGGCGTCCCGGGCTCCGAGGGCCAACTCCCGGTAGCCCTCCGTGCCCAGCCACCGGTGCACCGCCCAGGCGGCGGCCATGGCGCCGGCCGGGCGGGTGCCGGCCAGCGTCGGGTTGACCACCGGGTACCCCGGCCAGCCCGCCGTGGTGAACCAGTGCGCGTGCCGCAGCTCGGGGGTGGCCGTGAGCAGCACCGAGACGCCCTTGGGGGCGTAGCCGTACTTGTGCAGGTCCACCGACAGCGAGGTCACCCCCGGCACGGAGAGGTCGAACGGCTCGGGGACGTCGTCGAGGAAGGGCAGCACCCAGCCCCCGATGCAGGCGTCGACGTGGCAGGGCACCCCGGCGGCGGCCGCCAGCCCGGCGATCTCACCGATCGGGTCGAGGACGCCGTGCGGGTAGGACGGGGCGCTGACCACCACCAGCACCGTCCGCTCGTCCAGCAACCGCACCACCGCCGACGGGTCGGCCCGGCAGGTGACCGGATCGACCGGCACGTCGCGCACCTCGACGTCGAACAGGTGCGCCGCCTTCCGGAACGCCGCGTGCGCGGTCACCGGCAGCAGCAGCACCGGGCGACCGGTGCCGCCCGCCGCCCGCCAGCGCTCCCGGGCGGCGAGGACGGCCAGCTGGCAGCTCTCGGTGCCGCCGCTGGTCAGCGTGCCGACGGCGTCCGGGCCGCCCCCGAGCAGTGCCAGGGCCGCCCCGACGAGGTCGTTCTCGATCCGCGCCACGCTGGGGAAGGCGGTCGGGTCCAGGGCGTTGGTCCACTGGAACGCCACCTGGGCCGCGCCGGCCAGCGCGTCGACGTCGGTTCTGCCGGAGTCGTAGACGTAGGCCATGGTGGCGCCACCGTGCGTGGGCACGTCGCCGGCCTGCAGCGCGGTGAGCTCTGCGAGCACGTCCTGCGGGTTCACGCGGGGACCTCCTGGGCGGGGGTGGGATCGAGCCGGTACCGGATGAGGACGGGGATGCTGGCCAGCACGAACAGGGCCGGGACGACCGTGAACCCGAGGCGGACGGCGAGCACGGCGGTGCCGGACTGGGTGACGACCTCGTCGCCGGTCGTGGAGACGTAGCCGGCCAGGGCCAGCAGGGCGCCGAGCAGGCCGGGCCCGATGGCGAGGCCGAGGGTCTCCGCAGCCGTCCAGACGCCGGTGAACACGCCGGCCCGGCGCTCCCCGGACGCCGCCTCGTCGGCGGCGATCACGTCCGGGAGCATCGCCAGCGGGAACATCTGCATGCCGGCGTACCCCACCCCGACGAGCACCACGAGCGGCAGCGCGACGGCGGTGCCGCCCGCGGGGACCGCGGCGAGCAGCGCGGCGCCGGTGCCGAACAGGGCCGAGGAGAGCACCAGCCCCTGCCGCTTGCCCAGGCGGCGGCTGACCCGCAGCCACAGCGGCATGACCAGGATGGCCGGGGCGACGAGGGCGGCGAACAGCACCGTGCCGGCCGCCGGATCGCCCAGCACCTGCTCGGAGAAGTAGGGCACCCCGGCCAGCATCACGCCGATGCCCAGCGCCTGGACCACGAAGCCGGTCAGCAGCACCCGGAACGGGCCTGACCGCCAGGCCAGCGCCAGGGTGGCGCCCAGCCGGCCCTCGCTGCGCACCCGCGTCAGGGTCGGTGCCCGCCGGGTGCCGGCGACCGCGCCGAGCATCCCGGCCGCCAGCAGCACCGCCACGAACACCGCCATCGCCAGGTAGCCGCCGCGCCCACCGCCGGCGAGGTCGACGACGGCCGGTGCGCCGGCCCCCGCCAGCAGGATGCCCAGCGCCAGCGCGGCGACCCGCCACGACATGAGCGTCGAGCGCTCGTCGGGGTCGTCGGTGATCTCCGCCGGCTGGGCGACGTAGGGCACCTGGAAGCAGCCGTAGGCGGTGGCGGCCAGCAGGAAGGTGGCCGCCACCCAGGCGGCGGCGAGCGCCGGAGGAGCGCTCGGGCCGGCGAACACGAGCACGAACAGCGGGGGCAGGGCCAGGCCGCCCGCGAGCATCCAGGGCCGGCGGGGGCCCCAGCGGCTCGCGGTGCGGTCCGAGCGGCTGCCGATCCACGGGTTGAGCCAGACGTCCCACGCCTTGGGGAGGAAGACCACCAGGCCCGCGATCCCTGCGGCGACGCCGAGCACGTCGGTCAGGTAGTACAGGAGGAGCAGCCCGGGCACCGTCCCGAACGCCGCCGTCCCGATCGAGCCCGCCGCGTAACCCAGGTGGGTGCCGCGGCCGAGCCGGGGCGCGGGGGAGACGGGCGTCACAGTTCCCGCACCGTAGTGGGTCGGGTCAATCCCCCTTCACGTTGACCAGCTGCCGCAGCGTGTGCCGGACCTCCACGAGATCGGCGGCGTCGGCCATGACCCGGTCCACGTCCTTGTAGGCAGCGGGGATCTCGTCGAGGAAGGCGTCGCTGTGCCGCCACTCGATCCCGCGCATCGACTCCTCCAGCTGGGCCCGGGTGAAGGTCCTGCGCGCCTTCGTCCGGGAGAACACCCGCCCCGCGCCGTGCGGCGAGCTGTTCAGCGACTCCGGGTTGCCGAGGCCGGCGACCACGTAGCTGGCGGTGCCCATCGAGCCGGGGATGAGCCCGGCCTGCCCGCGTTCCGCCTGGATGGCGCCCTTGCGGGACACCCAGAGCTCGGTCCCGAAGTGCTTCTCGTGCTGGGTGAAGTTGTGATGGCAGTTCACCCGCTCCAGCTCCGGTGTCGCGTCGGCGCGCATGTGCCGGGCCAGGCAGTCGGCCACCCGGTCCATCATCTCCTCGCGGTTGAGCAGCGCGAAGTGCTGCGCCCACCGCAGCTCGGCGATGTACCGGTCGAACTCGGGGGTGCCCTCGTCGAGCCAGGCGAGGTCGCGGTCGGGCAGGTCCAGGCCGTCGCGGCGGGCCCGCTCCTGCGCGATCGCTATGTGCTTCTGGGCGATCCTGTTGCCCACCCCGCGGCTGCCGGAGTGCAGGAACAGCCACACCCGCTGCTGCTCGTCGGCGGTGACCTCGATGAAGTGGTTGCCCGAGCCGAGGCTGCCCAGCTGCATCGCCCAGTTCGGCGCCGTCGTCGTCACCGAGTGCAGCACCCGCTCGCCGAGCTCGTCGGCCTTCGCCTCCAGCTCGGCGACGCGCGTCCGCGCGGTCCCGGTCAGCTTCTTGTTGTACCTCCCGGCCGAGAGGGGCACCGCGCGCTCGATGTCCCCGCGCAGGGGCGCCAGCGGGCCACGCGCCCGCACCTCGTCCACCGACCACGGCGTCCGGACGGCGATCATGCCGCAGCCGATGTCGACGCCGACCGCCGCCGGGATGATCGCGGCCCGGGTCGGCAGCACGGAGCCGACGGTCGCGCCCTTGCCGAGGTGCGCGTCCGGCATGAGTGCCACGTGCGGGTCGACGATGTCGAGGGAGGCGGTGCGCTCGGCCTGCCGCAGCGTCTCGTCGTCGAGGATGCTCGCCCAGTTCAGGAGTTTGTCCGACAGTCTTTCCACTCCCGGAGTCTGCCGCTCCGGAGCGGTTGCGGCGAACGGTTTGTCCCACCGGGGGCTCGCGGGTACGGGGCCGCGCATGGGAACCAGCAGGGCGGCGGTCGCCGCCTCAGGGCAGTGGGTCGATCCCGACGACGGGATCCGGTACCCGGCGGGGGAGGTCCACGCGTGGGAGCGCGGGCGCAACGAGACGGCGTGCGGCCTGTCGCTGCACCGCTCCCGGCTGACCCGCTTCCCGCACGTCGGCTGGCCCGACGTGCAGCCGGAGTCCGGCCGGCACGCCGAGGAGGTGCAGGAGGTCTGCCGTCGCTGCCGGGCGGCCCAGGGGGCGCGCCGGGACGACCGCGGCTGGACCCGGACCAACCCCCGCCCGTGACGTCGCGCGGCATCAGCCCGAGCTGAGCAGCCGGTCCACGATCGGGTCGACGGCGAGGTGCAGCTCGGTGTTCGTGTAGGCGAACGCGACGGTGGCGGCCACGAACAGCGGCACCAGGGCCACCTTCTCCACGGTGGCGCCGGTGCGGATGGGGGAGAGGGCCAGGCGCTTGCGCCGGACCAGCCAGAGCAGCGGCACCGGCACGCCGGCGGTGGTGATCGCGTCGCCGGCGATGTGGGTCAGCACGCCGGCGGCGACCGCCCAGGGCAGCCAGGAGGGCGTGGTCGTGTGGTCCAGCAGCAGCCAGGAGCCGCCCCACGACAGCACCAGGTTGCCCAGGATCGTCGTCTCGGTGCGCCCGGGGATGACGAAGTGCAGGGCGCGCAGCGCGAGCCCGATGGCCAGCGCGAGCACCAGCAGGCTGGACCAGAACGCGCCGGAGGCCGCCACGGCCAGCGCGCCGAAGGCGAGCGGGGCGAGCACGGCGTCGTGGGTGCCCCAGCGGTGCCCGCCGGAGAGCGTCCCGATCGCGCCCGCGGGCACGTCGGTGACCGGACCCCACATGTCCGAGACGGTGGAGTTGCGGTGGTCGAGGTCGGGGAGCATCGCGAATCCGCCGACGGCGGCTACCCAGGCCGCCTGCCCGATCGCTCCCTGCACGGGCGCCCACGGCAGCGTGGCGGCGCCGGCGGCGAGGCCGGAGAGCGCGTGGGAGTGACCGAGCACGTGCCCAGCGTGCCGCCGCGCCGCGGCCGGCCCGGGCAGGCGCTGCGGCGTGTCCGCGACCTTCAGTCGCCGAGCAGGTGGCGCAGCAGCCGCTCGGGCGCGTCGAAGAAGGCCTGCCAGTCGCGGACCAGGTCCAGCTCCGCCCAGGAGCGCTCGGCGAACCCCGATCCGTCGAGCTCGTACACACGGGCACCCGGGAGCGCGGCGAGCACGGGGGAGTGGGTGGCCAGCAGGACCTGGGAGCCGGTGGACGCGACGCCGTGCAGCAGCGCCATCAGCCGCAGCGAGGACCGGAACGACAGCGCCGATTCCGGCTCGTCGAGCACCCACAGCCCGCGCTCGGTGGTCCGCGACTCCAGCAGGGCGAGGAAGCCCTCGCCGTGGGAGCGGGCGTTGAGCGGGACGCCGTCGAAGGCGCGCAGTTCGTGGGCGGTGCTGTCGATGCCGGTGAAGACGCCGTGCATGGCCTCGCCGCGCAGCCAGACGCCGCCCTGCGGTCGGGGGCGTTCGCCGGTGAGCTCCAGGTCCCGCCACAGGTCGGCGTCCTCGGTGGAGGGCATCGGGCCCCAGTGCTTCACCGCAGCGGTCAGCGAGGCGCGCCAGGCGTGCGCGACCGCCTCGACGAGCGTGGACTTGCCGGAGCCGTTCTCCCCGACGACCACCGTGAGCGGGGCGAGCCCCATCCCGCCGGAGCGCAGCTGCGCGACGCCCGGCAGCGCCCAGAACCAGGCGCCGGGATCGGTGACGTCGGCGCGGACGTGCACCCGCGACAGCGGCAGGTCCGCCACCGCGGGTGGGCGCACGTCTCCTGCGTCAGTCGTCGAGGTCGTCGTCGTCCGTGCCGCCGCGGGCCAGCCAGGTGGCCAGCCGTTCGACGGGCACCTCGAAGTCGGGGTGCTGGTCGACGAACGCCTGCATCTGGTCGGCCAGCCAGGCGAGGGTGACCTGCTCCTCGCCCCGGCGCTCGGCCAGCTCTTCCAGGCCCCGGTCGGTGAAGTACATGCCGGAGAACCTACGACGCCCGGTCCCCCGAGGTGGTCGGGGGCCGGGCGTCGGTCGGTGGATCCGCCGTCGGGCGGCCGGGGTCAGCTCGCGAACGCCTCGGCGACCAGCTTGCGCTGCTCGACCTCGTGCACCTTCGCCGAGCCGACCGCCGGGCTGGCCGACGCGCGGCGGCTGACCCGCCGCAGCTTCCGGCCCTCCGGCAGCTCCTCGGGCAGGTTGACGGCCATGAACTGCCAGGCGCCCATGTTCGCCGGCTCCTCCTGCACCCACACCACGTCGGTGGCGTTCGAGTACCGCTCGAGCTCGGCGCGGATCTGCTCGGCCGGCAGCGGGTACAGCTGCTCGACCCGCACGATCGCGGTGTCGGTGGTGCCCTCGGACTCCCGCTGCGCCATGAGGTCGTAGGCGACCTTGCCGCTGCAGAGCAGCACGCGCTTCACCGCGGCGGCGTCCAGCGGCTCCCCGCCGACCCCCGTGTCGGGCAGCACCGGGCGGAAGTCCTGCTCGGTGAAGTCCGCGACCGGGCTGACCGCCGCCTTCGCCCGCAGCAGGGACTTCGGCGTGAAGACGACCAGCGGCCGGTGCACGTCCGAGAGCGCCTGGCGGCGGAGCAGGTGGAAGTAGTTGCCGGGGGTCGTGCAGTTGGCGACGGTCATGTTGTTCTCCGCCGACAGCTGCAGGAACCGCTCGATCCGGCCGCTGGAGTGGTCGGGGCCCTGCCCCTCCATGCCGTGGGGCAGCAGCAGGACGACGCCGGAGCGCTGACCCCACTTGGCCTCGCCGGAGCTGATGAACTCGTCGATGACCATCTGGGCCCCGTCGACGAAGTCACCGAACTGGGCCTCCCACAGCACCAGGGCGTCGGGGTTGGCCACCGAGTAGCCGTACTCGAAGCCCAGTGCGGCGTACTCGCTGAGCAGCGAGTCGTAGACGAAGAACTTCGCCTGCTCCTCGTTGAGGTTGGCCAGCGGGGTGTACTCCGCGCCGGTCTCCCGGTCGATGAGCACCGAGTGGCGCTGCACGAACGTGCCGCGGCGGGAGTCCTGGCCGGCCAGGCGGACCGGCACGCCCTGCATGAGCAGCGAGCCGAAGGCCAGCAGCTCGCCCATGGCCCAGTCGATGGCGCCCTCGCTGGCCATCGCGGCCCGCTTCTCGAGCATCTTCTGCAGCTTGGGGTGCGGGGTGAAGTCCGGCGGGAACGAGACGTGCGCGTCGCCGATGGTCTTGAGGACCTCCTGCGTGATCGCCGTCCGCACGGTCGACTCCTGCGCCGTGCGCGGGTCCATGACGGGCTCGGGCTTGGAGGAGTCCTGCGCGTCGTGCGTCTCGGCGAAGGCGCGCTCCAGCTGGCCGCGGTAGTCCTTGAGGGCCTCCTCGGCCTCCTCGAGGGTGATGTCGCCGCGGCCGACCAGCGCCTCGGTGTACAGCTTCCGGACCGAGCGCTTGCGGTCGATGATGTCGTACATCAGCGGCTGGGTCATCGACGGGTCGTCGCCCTCGTTGTGCCCGCGGCGGCGGTAGCAGACGAGGTCGATCACGACGTCCTTCTTGAACGTCTGCCGGTACTCGACCGCCAGCCGGGCCACGCGGACGCAGGCCTCCGGGTCGTCGCCGTTCACGTGGAAGATCGGGGCGTTGACCATCCGCGCGACGTCGGTCGAGTAGAGCGTCGAGCGCGCCGAGCCGGGGCTCGTGGTGAAGCCGACCTGGTTGTTGATGACGACGTGCACGGTGCCGCCGGTGCGGTAGCCGCGCAGCTGGGAGAGGTTCAGCGTCTCCTGCACCACGCCCTGGCCGGCGAACGCGGAGTCGCCGTGCAGCAGGACGGGAAGGACCGTGAAGCCCTGCTCGCCCTTGTCGATCATGTCCTGCTTGGCGCGGACGATGCCCTCGAGGACGGGGTTCACCGTCTCCAGGTGGCTGGGGTTGCTGGCGAGGGAGACGGCGATCTCGGCGTCGGTGCGGAACGGGTTGCGGAACTTCCCGGTGGCCCCGAGGTGGTACTTGACGTCGCCGGAGCCCTGGACCGTGCCCGGGTCGATGTTGCCCTCGAACTCGCCGAAGATCTTGGCGTAGCTCTTGCCGAGCACGTTGGCCAGGATGTTGAGCCGGCCGCGGTGGGCCATGCCGATCGCGACCTCGTCGAGCCCGTGGTCGGTGCCGGCGATGAGCACCTCGTCGAGGATCGGGATGACCGACTCCCCGCCCTCCAGGCTGAACCGCTTCTGCCCGACGTACTTCGTCTGCAGGAAGGTCTCGAACGCCTCGGCGGCGTTGAGCCGGCCGAGCACGTGCTTCTGCTTCTCGCGGTCGGGCTGCTCGTGCTTGACCTCGATCCGCTGCTGGAGCCACTCGCGCTCCTCGGGATCGGTGATGTGCATGTACTCCACGCCGACCGTGCGGCAGTAGGAGTTGCGCAGCACGCCGAGGATGTCCCGCAGGGCCATGAGGCGCTCACCGGCGAACCCGCCCACCGGGAACGTCCGGTCGAGGTCCCACAGGGTCAGCCCGTGCTGGGTGATGTCCAGGTCGGGGTGGGTGCGGACCTTGAACTCGAGCGGGTCGGTGTCGGCCATCAGGTGGCCGTTGCGCCGGTAGGCCTCGATGACCTCGATGACCCGGGCCTGCTTGTCGATCTGCCCCTCGCGCGTGACCCGCACGTCCGGCATCCAGCGCACCGGCTCGTAGGGGATCCGCAGCGAGCGGAAGACCTCGTCGTAGAAGCCCTCCTCGCCCAACAGGAGCGAGTGCAGCGTGCGCAGGAAGTCGCCGGACTCCGCGCCCTGGATGATCCGGTGGTCGTAGGTCGAGGTGAGCGTGATGATCTTCGAGACGCCCATCTCGGTGAGCACGTCGGGGCTCATCCCCTGGAACTCGGCGGGGTACTCCATGGCGCCCACGCCGATGATCGCGCCCTGGCCGGCGGTGAGCCGCGGCACCGAGTGGTTGGTGCCGATCGTGCCCGGGTTGGTCAGGCTGATCGTGGTGCCGGAGAAGTCCTCCATCGTCAGCTTGTTGTTCCGCGCCCGACGGATGATGTCCTCGTAGGCGGCCCAGAACTGGGCGAAGTCCATCTCCTCGGCGGCCTTGATCGAGGCGACCACCAGCGACCGCGAGCCGTCGGGCTTGGGCAGGTCGATGGCCAGGCCGAAGTTGACGTGCTCGGGCTGCACGTGCACCGGCTTGCCGTCGACCTCGGCGAAGGCGCTGTTCATGTTCGGGAACGCGTCCAGCGCCCGGACCAGCGCGTAGCCGATCAGGTGGGTGAAGGAGATCTTCCCGCCGCGGGCCCGCTTGAGGTGGTTGTTGATGACGATGCGGTTGTCGGCCAGGAGCTTGGCCGGCACCGCGCGCACGCTGGTCGCCGTCGGCACGGTCAGCGACGCGTTCATGTTCTTGACCACCGCCGCGGCGGCGCCGCGCAGCGGCGACTGCGCGCCGTCCGCGACCGGGAGCTTGGGTGCGGCCTTGGCGGCGGGCGCGGCCTTCGCGGCGGGGGCGGCTTCGGCGGCGGGCTGGCTTGTCTTCTGCACGGGCGAGCTCCCCGTCGGCTGGGACCCGGCGGCCGGGCGCTGGACGTCGGGCTTCTTGGCGGGGGCGGGCGCCTCCTTCTTCGCGGGGGCAGGCGCCTCCTGGGCAGGAGCGGCCAGGGCCGCCTGCCCGGAGGCCGCTGCGGGCGGTCCGTCGCCACCCGACGCCTGCTCCCGGTCGCCACCCGCGGGGGTGCCGGGCCGGTAGTCGGCGAAGAACTCGTGCCACGCCTGATCGACGCTGGACGGGTCGGCGAGGAACTGCTGGTACATCTCCTCGACCAGCCACTCGTTGGTGCCGAAACCGGCAACCGGGGACGAGGTGGACGACGGGCGGGATGAGTTCACGCTTGACACGGGGTCGAGTGCCTTCTTCGTCTTGGGGCTGCGTCTGAGGGGCGTCGCTGGACCGGGTATCGAGTCTACGCCCGTGCCGGGCTGCTGACCCGGCGCGGAGCGGGAACCGCGCGCCCGCCGGGCATGGGAGTCAGTGGCTCGCGCCGTGCGCCACGAGCAGTTCGACCAGGGCGTCGTTGCCGATGGCCCGGTCCTCGTC
Organism: Blastococcus sp. SYSU DS0539; assembly: GCF_054050855.1. Taxonomy (NCBI): domain Bacteria; kingdom Bacillati; phylum Actinomycetota; class Actinomycetes; order Geodermatophilales; family Geodermatophilaceae; genus Blastococcus; species Blastococcus sp. SYSU DS0539. The sequence goes on from NZ_JBJHAF010000009.1 coordinate 76,131, forward strand.
GGCGCGCCGGTGTCGCGCCGCCGCCACGCGGCTGATGTCGAGCGCGCTGGCCCCGTCATGGGTGGTGGCGTCGACGTCGGCCCCAGCGTCGAGGAGCATCCGCACGATCTCCGGTGCATCGCCGGTCGCGCCGACCGCCACCGCGGCGTGCAGCGGGGTGCGCCCGGTGTCCGGATCGCGGCGGTCGACGTCGGCCCCGGCGTCCAGCAGCAGCCGGACGAGCTCCGCGCTGCCGCCGGCGATCGCCGCGTGCAGCGCTCCGCCGTCGGCCTCGGCCCCGCGGGACAGCAGCAGCCGGGCGGCGCCGGCCGCGCCACCGAGGGCCGCCCAGGTGAGCAGGTCCACCCCGGTGGTCGGGTCGGTGAGGGCCGCGCCGCCGTCGAGCTCCGCGGTGAGCCGGTCGACGTCGTCGAGGTAGGCCGCGCTGGGCGCGTCGACGACGGCCCCCAGCTCCACCAGGACCGGGACCAGGTCGGGGGCGTGCTCCAGCGCCACGTGCAGCGGGGTGCGGTGGTGGTCGGTGCGGGCCCCGAGGTCGGCTCCCGCCTCCACCAGCACCCGGACGACGTCGACCCGGTCGCAGGCCACCGCCAGGTGCAACGGGGTCCAGCCGCCCTCGTCCGCACGCTCCACGGCGCCGGCGAGCAGGCGCGGGGCCTCGGTGACGGCCGAGCGGACACCGTCCACGTCACCGTCGACGATCAGGCGGCCCAGCCGCTGGACGGTCATGCGAGTCGTCACGCGTTCTCCGTTCTCCGTTCGGGCCCGCCCGCCAGGTGGTCCGGCGGGGCGAGGTCCTGCGGTTCGTGCCGGCGCCTCAGACGATGTCGCGGCGGACGGCCAGGAAGGTGCCGAGCACGGCGGCCACCAGACCGTAACCGAGCAGGAGGACACCTCCCTGCCAGGCGTCGAGCAGGTCCGGGCCCTCGAAGGTGGCCGTGAGCGCCTCCAGGGCGCCGCCCGGCATCCACTTGTACGCCCCCGAGGTGGCCGGGATCGAGCGGATGATCGGCTCGATCACGAACAGGTAGACCAGGCCGCCGACGATGGCGCCGACCTGGTTGCGCAGCAGCGCGCCGAGGCCCACGCCGATCACCGCGTAGATGGTGAGCGCGATCGCGGAGCCGGCCATGGTCACCAGGTTGTCGCCGTCCAGCGCGGGTGCCGCGCCCCGGACCCCGGCGTGGATGGCGACGGTGACGTAGTTGACGGCGACGACGGCGAGCGAGAACAGCGCCGCGGCCAGGGCGTAGGCGACGAGCTTGGCGGTGACCACCCGGCCGCGTCGGGGAGTGGTCAGGAACGTCGGCGTGGCGGTGCGGTGCCGGTACTCCTGCGTCATCCCGATGATGCCGAGGATGAGGAACAGGATGTTCGCGTTCGCGGCCGTGGACAGCGCGAGGTCCTCGTACTGGGGCGTGCCCACCGCCGGGATGCCGGCCTCGGGGTTGCCGGCGAACGCGGTGAAGAAGACGGCGAACCCGGCGACCATGACGCAGGCGCCGAGCAGCAGGCCGAGCCAGACCCTCGTCGTGAAGAGCTTGGTCCACTCCGCGCGGATCAGGCGGGTCATCGGGAGGCCTCCGGGGACGGCACGTCGGCGGACGGGGCGCGGTACTGCTCCCGGCCGGCGGTGAGCTGGAAGTAGATCTCCTCGAGTCCGCTGGTGCGGGACCGCAGTTCGTGCAGTTCCACGCCCGCGGCGAAGGCGCGGCTGCCGATCTCCGCGGTCGTCCGTCCGGTGACGGTGAGCGTGTCGCCGTCCCGGGTGATCCCCGTGCCGTCGCCCCGCAGCGCCTCGGCCAGCCGGTCGGTCTGCGGGCTGCGCACGAGCACCGTCCCGGCGCCGTCCGCCCCCGACCGGAGCTCCGCCATCGAGCCCTCGCGCACCAGGTGCCCGGCGCCCACGATGACGACGCGGTCGACGGTCTGCTCCACCTCGGAGAGCAGGTGGCTGGAGACGAGCACGGTGCGGCCCTGGTCGTGGGCGAGGTGGCGGAGGAACCCGCGCAGCCACTGGATCCCCTCGGGGTCCAGCCCGTTGGCCGGCTCGTCGAGCACCAGCACGGAGGGGTCGCCGAGCAGCGCCGTCGCCAGCCCGAGCCGCTGCCGCATGCCCAGGGAGTAGCCGCCCGCCCGCCGCCGCCCGGCCTCGCCGAGCCCGACCTGGACGAGCACCTCGTCGGCGCGCCGCAGGGGCAGCCCGGCGGCGCGGCAGTACACGCGGAGGTGGTTGCGGCCGGTGCGCGCGGGGTGGAACGCGGTCTCGAGCACGGCCCCGACGGTGCGCAGCGGCGCGGACAGCGACGCGTACGGGGTGCCGTCGAAGGTGGCCGTCCCGGCGTCGGGCCGCATCAGCCCCAGGACCATCCGCAGCGTGGTGGTCTTGCCCGCCCCGTTGGGGCCGAGGAACCCGGTGACCGTCCCCGGCTCCACGGTGAAGCTCAGGTCCGAGACGGCCCGGACGTTCGTGAAGGACTTCGTGAGCCCGCGGATCTCGACCCCCACCGGGTCGACCCTCGCGGTCGGGCCGCTGGAAATGGCGCTCTCCCGTCGTCCGTGCGCAGTGACCTCGTCATCCTGGCGCACCGCGGGGCTCCCGTGGGACCCCCGCGCGGGGCGTCGTGCCCCGGTCACCGGGCTGTCACCTGCCGGTCGTCGGGGAACCACCCGCCGGACGGTCGGACCTGCGTGGTCGACTGTTCCCGTGGGTGCACCGGGGCGGGCGCGGCTGGCCGTGACCGTCGTCTTCGCGGCGAACGGCGCGCTGTTCGGCAACTGGGCCGTGCGCATCCCCACCGTCAAGAGCGACCTCGGCCTCTCCGACGCGGCGCTCGGCGGCGCGCTGCTGGTCCCGGCGGTCGGCGCCCTGGTCGCGATGCCGTTGATCGGCGCGCTGAGCGCCCGGTACGGCAGCCGGACGACGACGATCGCCGCGGCGCTGCTCTTCTTCGCCGTCCCGGTGCTGCTCGGGCTGGCCACGTCGCTGCCCTGGCTCGTGCCGGTCCTGCTCGTCTTCGGGCTGGCGTTCGGCGGCCTGGACGTCGCCATGAACGCGCAGGCGGTGACGGTGGAGCGGGCGCTCGCCCGCCCGGTGATGTCCTCGTTCCACGCGGCGTTCTCGGCCGGAGCGCTGGTGGGGTCGCTGACCGGGTCGCTCGCCGCGGCCGCGCACCTCGGGCTGTCCTGGCACCTGGGCGGCACCGGCCTGGTCCTCTTCCTGGCGACCGCGCCCCTGTTCCCCGCCCTGCTCCGGGAGGAGCGCGCCACCGGGCCGGCGGGGCCGCTGTTCGCCTGGCCCCGGGGGCGGCTGCTGCCCCTGGCGCTCATCGCGCTGGTGGTCCTCCTCGCCGAGGGGGCGGTCGGGGACTGGAGCGCCGTCCACCTCCGGGACGAGCTGGGTTCCTCGGCCGGGGTGGCGGGCCTGGCGTTCACGGCGTTCAGCGTCACGATGGTGGCCGGCCGGCTCGCGGGTGACCGGGTCGTCGCGGCGTGGGGCCGGGTGCGGACGGTGCGCATCTCGGCGCTGGTCGCCACGGCGGGCGGGGTGCTGGTCGTCGCCGGCCCGACCATCGCCCTCGCGCTGGCCGGCTTCGCCGCCCTTGGCATCGGCCTGGCCTGCACCGTTCCGCTGGTCTTCTCCGCGGCGGCCGAGGGCGAGGCCGAGGCCGGCCCGGCCCTCGCCGCGGTGAGCACCCCCGGGTACCTCGGCTTCCTCCTCGGGCCGCCCGTCATCGGTGGGCTGGCCGAGCTCGTCGGCCTCTCGGCGGCTCTCGCGCTGCTGCCGGTGCTGCTGGCGGGGGTGGCGCTGCTGGCCGGCCGCACGGCGCCCGTTCGCGTGACCCCGGGCACACGGCAGGCCGGCGTCCCATAGAGTGCGCGCCGTGAGCGAGCCCGCGAGCGCCTACTCCACGGTCGTCGTCGGAACCGACGGGTCGGAATCGTCCCTGCGTGCGGTCGCCCGCGCCGGCGCCCTGGCCGGCGCCTGCGGGGCGACGCTGGTCGTCGTCTGCGCCTACCTCCCCACTGAGGACGACGACCGCGAGCTGGCCCGCGCGCAGGACGTCCTGGGCGACGAGGCCTACCAGGTCGTCGGGTCGCACCCGGCGGAGGAGACCGTGCGGACCGCCGCCGAGCGCGCCGGTGCGGCAGGTGCGGAGAAGGTGCGCACCGTCGCGGTCATGGGGTCGCCGGTCGAGACGTTGCTGGACGTCGTCCGCCGGGAGAACGCCGACCTGCTGGTCGTCGGCAACCGCGGGCTGAGCAGCATCAAGGGCCGGCTGCTCGGCTCCGTGCCGGCCGACGCCACGCGCCGCGCGCAGTGCGACGTGCTCGTCGTGCACACCACCGGCTGAGGTCCGCGACGGGCATGGACGATCCCGGCGACGGCCCGGGCCCCGGCGCCAGGGAGGCGCTGGAGCGGCTGCTGCTCGGTGGCCCCCGGCAGTACACCCGGCTGCAGGTGGGCCGGCTGGCGGGCATGCCGCCGGAGCGGACGCAGCGGCTCTGGCGGGCCCTCGGCTTCCCCGACGCCGCCGACGACGACCCGGCCTTCACCGACGCCGACGTGGCCGCTCTCGACGTGCTCTCCACGCTCATCGACGCCGGCTTCGTCGCCCCCGACAGCGAGGCCTCCATCGCCCGGGCGATGGGGCAGTCCCTGTCCCGGCTGGCCGACTGGCAGGCCGACATGCTCGCCGACGCCCTGCTCCGCGACGCCCCCGAGGGGGAGGGCCCCGCGGTCACCACGGATCGCGCGGTCCAGACGGCGCAGGCGCTGCTGCCCCGGCTGCGCGAGGTGCAGGACTACGTGTGGCGCCGCCACCTCGCTGCCAACGTCGACCGGCTGCTCGCCGCCACCGGCCCCGGCGACCGGCGGGAGCTCGCGGTGGGGTTCGCCGACCTGGTGGGCTACACCTCGCGCAGCCGCGGCATGGGCGGCCGCGAGCTGGGCGCGATGGTCGAGGACTTCGAGAGCATCGCCGCCGAGGTGATCGCCCGGCACTCCGGCCGGGTGGTGAAGACCGTCGGGGACGGCGTGCTGTTCACCGCCGGGTCGGCCACCGCGGCCGCGGAGATCGGGCTGGAGCTCCCGCACGCCTGGGCGGCCGCCGACCGGCCGCCGCTGCGCGTGGGGGCGGCCTACGGTGCGGTGCTCACCCGCCTCGGCGACGTCTACTCGCCGGTCGTGAACCTGGCCAGCCGGCTGACCTCGCTCGCCCGCCCGGGCGCGCTGTTGGTCGACCGGGAGCTGGCCGACCGGATCCGCGGGCTGCCCGGTTACCGGGCGCGGCCGCTGCGCCGGGTCTCGGTGCGCGGCTACGAGCACCTGCAGCCGTGGCTGGTCCGCCGCAGCCGGACGGCGGACGCCGGACCGGGCCCGGACGCCGACAGCGGTTACGACGAGGACGCCTTCGACCCGGGCGGGGACGACGCCGACGGCAGCGACGCGGAGGGCTGATCGACGCGCGGCGGCGCGCCGGAGCGGAATGCGCTGTCGGTCCGCCGGATCGGCTTGGCAGGCTGTAGGGGTGAGCGCCACCCTCGTCGCCCGCGGACTGGCAGCCGGTCACGGCGCCCGCGTGCTCTTCTCCGACCTCGATCTCGTCGTCGCCCCGGGCGACGTCGTCGGCCTGGTCGGGGTGAACGGCGCGGGCAAGTCCACGCTGCTGCGCACGCTGGCCGGGGAGGTCCCGGCCGAGGCCGGGAGCATCGTGCTCAGCCCGCCGACGGCCACCTTGGGCTACCTGCCGCAGGAGCACGAGCGGCGCGAGGGGGAGACGGTCCTCGCGGCGCTGGCCCGGCGCACCGGTGTCGCGGCCGCGCAGGCGGCGCTGGACGCCGCCACGGAGGCGCTCACCGCCGGCCGGCCGGGCGCCGACGACGGCTACGGCGACGCCCTCGAGCGCTGGCTGGCCCTCGGTGGCGCCGACCTCGACGAGCGGGCCGCGGAGGTGGTGGCCCAGGTGGCGCCCGGCGTCGCGCTCGAGGCGCCGATGACGGGGCTCTCCGGCGGGCAGGCCGCCCGGGTGGGCCTGGCCTCGCTGCTGCTCTCGCGCTACGACGTCCTGCTGCTCGACGAGCCGACCAACGACCTCGACCTGGCCGGGCTCGACCAGCTGGAGCGGTTCGTGACCGGCGCGCGGGCCGGTGTCGTCGTCGTCAGCCACGACCGCGAGTTCCTGTCCCGGACGGTGAACCGGATCGTCGAGCTGGACCTCGCCCAGCAGCTGGTCCGGGTGCACGACGGCGGCTACGAGGCGTACCTCGCGGAGCGGGAGGTCGCCCGCCGGCACGCGCGCGAGGAGTACGAGGAGTTCGCCGACACCAAGGCCGGGCTCGAGGCGCGGGCCCGCATGCAGCGCAACTGGATGGCCAAGGGCGTCCGCGACGCGGTCAAGAAGCAGAAGGACCCCGACAAGTTCATCAAGGCGCACAACCGGGCCTCGGCGGAGAAGCAGGCCGCCAAGGCCAAGCAGACCGAGCGGATGATCGAGCGGCTCGACGTCGTGGAGGAGCCCCGCAAGGAGTGGGAGCTCCGGATGGAGATCGCCGCCGCGCCGCGGGCCGGCGCCGTCGTGGCCACGCTGCGCGGCGCCGTCGTCCGCCGCGGCGGGTTCACCCTCGGCCCGGTGGACCTGCAGGTGGACTGGGGCGACCGGGTCGCCATCACCGGCGCCAACGGATCGGGGAAGTCGACCCTGCTGGCGGCGCTGCTCGGGCGGGTGCCGCTGGACGAGGGCGCGGCGTCGCTGGGCCCGTCGGTCCGGATCGGCGAGATCGACCAGGCGCGGGGCCGCTTCCTCGGTCCCGAGCAGCTGCTCGACGCGTTCGGCGCCGAGGTGCCCGACTGGCCGACGGCCGAGGTGCGGACGCTGCTGGCCAAGTTCGGCCTCACCGCCGACCACGTGCTGCGCCCGGCCCTCACGCTGTCACCGGGGGAGCGCACCCGGGCGGCGCTCGCCCTGCTGCAGGCACGCGGCATCAACGTGCTCGTGCTCGACGAGCCGACCAACCACCTGGACCTGCCGGCCATCGAGCAGCTGGAGCAGGCGCTGGCCGGCTACACCGGCACCCTGCTGCTGGTCACCCACGACCGCCGGATGCTCGAGGTGGTGGCCACCGACCGCCGGCTCGAGGTCGACGGTGGGCGGGTCACCGAGCGCTGACGCGCTCAGCCGGCCGGCGCGCCCAGCTCGTCGGCGATGCCGACGGTGTCCATGCCCGACCAGGTGTCGGAGACGTGGTGGGCCAGCACCATCAGGTCGCGCAGCTCGCCGTTGCGGTCGCGGATGTGGTCGCGCAGCAGGGCCTCGCCGCTGAAACCGAGGTCGCTGAAGAGCGCCAGCGCCGAGCCCTGCTCGGCGACCACCTCGACGACGATCTTCCGCAGCCCCGACCGGACCCCTTCGACGAGGGCGCGGCGGGCCAGCTCCCGGCCCAGCCCGCTGCCCCGGCTCGACGGCGCGACGACCAGGCGCAGCTCGCCGACGTGGTCGGACCAGCCCGGCAGCGGCCGGACCGCGACGTACCCGGTGACCGTGTCGCTGCCGTCGTCCCCGGTGTCGACGGCCACCCAGCGGCCGCCGGGTGCGTCGCCGGTCGCCCACGAGCGGACGGTGTCCGGGTCGGTGACCTCCTCCTTGATGAAGGTCAGGTCCCCCTCGGGGAGGTCGCCGAAGAAGCGCAGCAGCGCGTCGCAGCGCTCCGGTCCGAGTTCGACCACCGTCATGTCAGGCCTCCCGTGCCGCGGTGTCGGTCGCGTCGTCGGCGACCAGCGGATCGCTGCGCCGGCGGACGAAGTCGATGATGGTGGGCACCGTCGTCTTGGCCGCGGTGCGCCCGACGACCAGCCCCATGTGGCCGGCGTCCAGGCAGAGCTCGTGCTTGTCGGGTGAGCCGACGAGGTCGATGAGGGGCGCCGTCGCGTCCGGCGGCACGATGTGGTCGCGGTTGGCCCGCACGGTGAGGAACGGCACCTGGATGTCGGAGAGGTGCACCGGGTCCCCGCCCACCGCGAGCCGGTCGTTCAGCATGCCGTTGTCCCGCACCAGCATCTCCGCCGTCTGCCGCGCGGCGGCGCCGGGGAAGGGCACGTGGTCGTCCGACCACCCCGTCATGGCCTGGTAGGAGGAGACGTACTCGTCGTTCCAGAGCCGCTCCCAGAGGGTGACGTAGCGGGTCACCTCCGCGGTCGGGGTGAGTGCCCGGAAGCCCTGGACGACGACCGAGGGCGGGACGTTGCCGTCCGCGTCGAGCACGGAGTCGACGTCCATGCCGCCGACCGCGAAGATGTCGGCGAGCGGCCCCATGTGCCGGAAGTCGACCGGGGTGGCCAGCACGGTGAGGCTGCGCAGCGGGGCGTCGGGGTGGTGCGCGGCGTAGAGCAGGGCGAGGTCACCGCCGAAGCAGTAGCCGAACAGGTTGACCTCGTCGGCACCGGAGAGCTCGAGGACGCGGTCGATCCCGGCGGGGATGTAGTCGTCGGCGTAGTCCTCGAGCCCGTTGCCCGCGTCGCGCTCGTCGGGCTCGCCCCAGTCGAGCATGTACACGTCGAAGCCGGCCTTCAGCAGCTGCTCGACGAAGCTGTTGCCCGGCGTCAGATCGAGGATGTAGCTGCGGCTGACCAGGCTGAACACGATCAGCAGCGGAGGTCCGTAGCGGACGCCGCCGTAGGTGTCGGGGTCGTTGCGGTAGTGCCAGAGCTGGGTGCGGCCCCGCTGCCAGACGACGTCCTTGGGCGTCTGTCCGACGCCGGGGCGGTCGACGCCGGCGACGAGCTTGATGCCGTTACGGGCCCGCAGGGTGTTGCGTTCGACGTCCCGCCGGACGCGGTCGAGCACGGTCTGCGGGCTGGGCACCGTCGGCATCGTGGTCCTCCGTGGTCGGGGTCGTCGTCTCGGGGGGCCGGCTGCGCGCGGAACCCGCGGCCCGGCGTCGCTCGGACTCCAGCTGCAGGGTCAGCCGGCGGACCTCCCGGTCCAGGGAGCCGATCTGCGCGCGCAGCCGGCTGATGTCGCTTCCCGCGGGCAGGTTGAGCAGGTGCCAGGCGCGGGCGCTGAGGCCCTGCACCGAGCGGCCGGCCAGGGTCTGCGCGCGCCGCACCAGCGCGGTGCCGAGGGCGAAGTTCTCCGAGCGGACGAGGCTCTCCGCGTGCGGGGCCACGGCCCGCTCGGCCGCGTCGAAGGCCTGCCGCCACAGCGGTGGCGACGGCGGCGGCGTGCGGGGCGCAGGGGGGGTCATCGGGTGCCCACCTCCTGCGGGACCTCGACGGCGCGGCGGAGGATCTTCCCGGTCGGCCCCTTGGGCAGGGTGTCGACCAGCCAGAGGTGCCGCGGGTACTTGTAGGCGGCCACCCGCGCCTTGACGAACTCGCGCAGCTCGTCGGCCTCGGCGGTCGCCCCGGGCTTCAGGGCGACCGCGGCGGCCACCTCCTCGCCCAGCTCGGGGTGCGTGATGCCGACGACGGCGACCTCGGCCACCGCCGGGTGCTCGTACAGCGCCTCCTCGATCTCCCGCGGGTAGACGTTGTAGCCGCCGCGGATGATCATCTCCTTCTTGCGGTCGACGATGAAGAAGTACCCGTCGTCGTCGGTGCGGGCGAGGTCACCGGTGCGGAACCAGCCGTCGGGGATCGACTTCGCCGTCTCCTCGGGCCGCTCCCAGTAGCCGCGCATCACGTTCTCGCCGCGGATGGCGATCTCGCCGACCTCGCCGGCGCCCACCTCGTTGCCGTCGTCGTCGACCAGCCGCATCTCCACGCCGCGGATCGGTGTCCCGATCGAACCCGGCTTGCGCTCGGCGTGCGGGTGGTTGAAGGACGCGACCGGCGAGGTCTCCGACAGGCCGTAGCCCTCGAGGATCATGCAGCCGAAGCGCTCCTCGAACGAGCGCATGATCTCCACCGGCATCGCCGATCCGCCGGAGACGCACAGCCGCAGGCTGGAGACGTCGTGCTGCCCGGCGTCGGGGGAGTGCAGCATCGCCGCGAACATCGTCGGGACGCCCTCGAAGATCGTCACCCCGTCGCGCTCGATCACCTGCAGCGCCTTGGCGCCGTCGAAGCGGGGGATCAGCGTGAGCAGCGAGCCGCGCAGGACGGCGGTGTTGAGGCCGCAGGTGAGCCCGAAGACGTGGAACAGCGGCAGGCAGCCCATGATCACGTCGTCGGGGGTGTTCTCGGCCAGCGTTTCGGCGGTGGTCAGCGCGTTGCGGCCGAGGTTGGCGTGGGTGAGCTCGGCGCCCTTCGGCTGACCGGTCGTCCCCGACGTGTAGAGGATGACGGCCAGGTTGTCGTCGGAGCGTTCCACCGGCGCGTCCAGCGGCTCCTCGGCCATCAGCTCGGACGGCGACGCGGGGCCGACCACGACGGCCTCCACGCCGACGACGTCCGCCGCCTCGCGCACCGGCCCGGCGGTGGTCTCCAGGGTGACGACGACCCGCGCGCCGGAGTCCTCGAGGAAGTACTGCACCTCGCGCGCCTTGAGCAGCGGGTTCATCGGCACGACCGCGGCGCCGGCGAGCAGCGCTCCGTAGAAGACGACCGGGAAGGCCAGCACGTTGGGCAGCACGAGCCCGACGCGGTCGCCGGGTCGCACGCCGCGCGCGGTCAGCGAGGCGGCGACGCGGAGGGCGGCGTCGCGGAACTGGCCGTAGGTCAGCTCGGCGTCGTCCATCCGCAGCGCGGGCCGGGCGGCTCCCTCGGCGGCGGAGTCGAGCAGGTTCTGCGCGAGGTTCGTCACGGTCGTTCCCCTCAGTGCCCGGTGGCTGGCCGCAGGCCCCCTACCCGGCTCACCCGGTGATCTACCGCACAGGCCGGATACGGTGACGACGACCGCCCGCCGTCCCCCGAGGGAGAACCCCGCTCATGCCCGACCGCTCGATCCTCGACCTCTTCCGCCTCGACGACCGCGTCGCCGTCGTGACCGGTGCGTCCTCCGGGCTGGGTGCGGTCTTCGCCCGGACGCTGGCGGAGGCCGGCTGCGACGTCGTCCTCGGCGCCCGCCGGGCCGACCGGCTCGCCGACACCCAGCGCGCGGTGGAGGCGGCCGGCCGGCGCGCGATCAGCGTCGCCACCGACGTCTCCCGGCCTGAGGACTGCCAGGCCCTGGTCGACGCCGCCATGGCCGAGTTCGGCAAGGTCGACATCCTGGTCAACAACGCGGGCGTCGGCACGGCCGCGCCGGCGACGCGGGAGAGCCCCGACCAGTTCCGGCAGGTCATCGACGTCAACCTCAACGGCTGCTACTGGATGGCCCAGGCCTGCGGCCGGGTGATGCAGCCCGGCAGCTCCATCGTCAACATCTCCAGCGTCCTGGGGCTCACCACGGCCGGGCTGCCGCAGGCCGCCTACGCGGCCAGCAAGGCCGGGCTCATCGGGCTCACCCGGGACCTGGCCCAGCAGTGGACCGGGCGCAAGGGCATCCGGGTCAACGCGCTGGCGCCGGGCTTCTTCACCTCGGAGATGACCGACCAGTACCCCGAGGGCTACCTGGACTCGCAGCTGTCCCGGGTGCTCGTCGGGCGCAAGGGCGAGCCCGAGGAGCTGGCTGCCGCGCTGGTCTTCCTGGTGAGCGACGCCGGCGGGTACGTCACCGGCACCACCATCCCGGTCGAGGGCGGGATGCTCACCAGCTGAGCGGCCCCGCCGGGCAGCGGACGCCACGCGCGTCGCCGCTCCGCCGGGAGCCCCGGCGGAGCGGCGGTCACGCGGTGCGTTCGGCGCGCTGGACCAGCGCGGTGATCCGGTCGACGAGCTGCGGCCACACCTCGCGCGGCAGGTCGTGGCCCATGCCGTCGACCACGAGCAGCTCGGCGCCGGGGACGGCCGCGGCCGTGGCCCGGCCGCCGGAGACGGCGACGAGCGCGTCCTGCTCGCCGTGGATGACGAGCGTGGGCACCGCGACCCGGCTGAGGTCGGCCGTGCGGTCGTGCGCGGTGAGGATCGCGGCGAGCTGCCGGGCGACCCCGGCAGGGTCGTGGGCGCGGTCGAAGGAGAGCCCGGCGCGTTCGCGGACGGCGGCCTCGTCGAACTCGAAGCCGGGCGAGCCGATCACCCGGTAGGTGTCGACGACGCGCTGGACGGCGCCCTCCCGGTCGGCCGCCGGCGCGGCCAGCAGCACGCCCATCGCGGCGTCGTTCGGTGCCCCCACCGCCGGGTCGCCGGTGGTCGACATGATCGAGGTGAGGCTGCGCACCCGCTCGGGGTGGGTGATGGCGACCAGCTGGGCGATCATCCCGCCCATCGAGGCGCCGACCACGTGCGCGCTGTCGAGGCCGAGCGCGTCGAGCAACCCGACGGTGTCCTCCGCGAGGTCGGTCAGCCCGTAGGCGACCGAGGACCGGTCGCCGCCCAGGACCGCCATGACGTCGGGCGCGCCGCCGTCGGTGACGTGGGTGGACAGCCCGATGTCGCGGTTGTCGAACCGGATGACGAACAGCCCCCGCTCGGCGAGGCCGCGGCAGAAGTCGTCGGGCCAGCCGATCATCTGCGTGGCCAGGCCCATGACCAGCAGGACCGGCGGGTTCGCCGCGTCGCCGAAGGTCTCGTAGGCGAGCTCGAGGTCGCCGACCGGTGCCGTGCGGATGCCGCTGGTCTCCATGCGGCGGACGCTAGTCCAGCGCGGCGAGACCGGGATCACCGGTCCGGGTCAGCGGTCCCGGCGCACGTTCTCGGTGCGGTCCTCGACGGCGCCGTGGCGCAGCAGGTTGGCGATGGCCAGCGCGAGGCCGCCCCAGATCACCAGCATCGCCACCACCATCATCACGATCGCGGCCGTGCTCATCGGCGTCCTCCGTCGTCCTGCCCGGTGACCCGGCGCTCGTCGGGGGCCCGGTCCGTCGTGGCGGGCGCGTGCAGCGGATCCGCCGGATCCGAGCCGGGTGGCGGCCCGTCGAGGTGGGTCCCAGCGCGCCACGGCAACCGGGCGACGAGGAAGCCGACGAGCGGCAGCGCCACGACCAGCGCCCAGCCGAGAACAAGCAGGAGCCAGGCGGGGTAGTCCTCGTAGGGTGCGGTGAGGTCGTCGCGCAGCGCGAAGACGAGCACCAGGGCCAGGCCGACCGGGGCGACGACGCTGGTCAGCAGGCGCCAGCCGGTGCCGACCCGGGGACGGCCGTGGACGTTCAGGTGCGCACCGAGAGCGGGCAGTGCCCGGAGCGCCCAGGCGATGACCAGCATGCTGACCAGCGCCACGACGAGGATGCCGTACTGGTTGACGAAGTGGTCGACGACGTCGAGCACGTAGATGCCGCTCGTCGTGCTGAAGAGGACCAGGCTCAGCACCGCGGCGGGCACGCCGACGGCGAGGGTCGCGGTGAGGCGGCTGGTGTCGAGCTTGTCGCGGACCGCGGAGATCACGACTTCGATCACGCTGATCAGCGACGTGATGCCGGCGATGACCAGCGACCCGAAGAACAGCACGCCGAGGAGGGCGCCGGCCGGGGCCTCGCTGATGATCGCCGGGAAGGCGATGAAGGCCAGGCCGATCCCACCGCTGGCGACCTCGCCGACCGCGACCCCGCTGGCCTGAGCCATGAACCCCAGGGCGGCGAACACGCCGATGCCGGCGAGCAGCTCGAAGCCGGAGTTCGAGAAGCCCACGACGAGGCCGGAGCCGACCATGTCCTCGCGGCGGCTCACGTACGAGGCGTACGTGATCATGATGCCGAAGCCGACCGACAGCGAGAAGAAGATCTGGCCGAACGCCGCGGCCCAGACGGGGGCCGAGGTGAGCGCCGACCAGTCGGGCGCGAAGAACGCGTCGAGGCCGGCCCCGGCGCCCGGCAGCAGCAGCGCCTGCACGACGAGGGCGACGAAGGTGAGCACCAGCAGCGGGATGAAGACCAGCGAGACCATCCCGATCCCCCGCTGCACGCCGAGGGCCATGATCACCAGGACGGCCGACCAGACCAGGGCGAGCGGCACGAGCACCCCGGGCACCACGTCGGCGGTGACCTCGACGTCACCGGCCTGGAGGAACTCCCCGAAGAAGAACGCCTCGGGGTCGGTGCCCCATGCCTGGTCGAGCGAGAAGAAGGTGTAGCGCAGCGCCCAGGCCAGCACCGCGGCGTAGTAGACGGCGATGACGAAGCAGATGCCCACCTGCCACCAGCCGAGCCCCTCGGTGCCGCGGCGCAGCCGGGCGAAGGAGAGCGGTGCGGAGCCGCGGTGGCGGTGGCCGATCGCGTAGTCGAGCAGCAGGAAGGGGATGCCGGCGGTCAGCAGCGCGACCAGGTAGGGCAGCAGGAAGGCGCCGCCGCCGTTCTCGTAGGCGACGTAGGGGAACCGCCAGATGTTGCCCAGCCCGACCGCCGAGCCGATCGCCGCCAGGATGAAGACGCGCCGGGAGCTGAATGCCCCGCGCCGGCGTTCCTCGTCGGCCTGCACGGTGGCGGACCCCTCTGACGTGCTCATCCGACCTCCACGCGCCGAGCCTGCAAGCACCTCGAGCACCGACCCTCGAAGAGCCGTCGGAGGAAGGGTGCCAGAACTCGGGCCCACGTCAACTGCGCGGAACAGGAACGGTCAGGCTGCGGTCCGGCCTCGATCGGGAGGGGGACGCCGGGCCGCCCCGCGGGACGCGCGGGAAGCGGCCGGTCGAAGGGTGCCCCCGGCAGGATTCGAACCTGCGCACCCGCCTCCGGAGGGCGGTGCTCTATCCCCTGAGCTACGGGGGCTCGGTGGTGGGGCAGGAGAGAAGTTACCAGCCCCGCGCACCGGCCCGGGAAGCGGCTCCCCGGCCGCCGGTCACGGTTCCGGCAGCGGCGTCCCGCCCCGGGCCGTGAGCATCCGGGTCATCGTCGTCGTCTCCACGCCCTGGGACTGCTCGATCGACCGCGCGAGGTCCCGCACGGCCTCGACCTCGGCGTTCTCGGCGGCGTAGCGGGCCATCTCGAAGCCGCCCTGGTGGTGCCGGATCATCAGCCGGAGGAACTCGACGTCGAACGCGGCGCCCGACAGGCTCCGCAGCTCCGCCAGCTCCTCCTCGGTGGCCATGCCCGGCATGAGCGCACCCGCGCCCGTCCCCATGTCGTGCCCGCTGTGCGCGTCCCCGCCCATCCAGGCCATGGTGTCGCCGGACAGGGGGAGGCCCCACAGCGCCAGCCAGCCCTGCATGCGCCCGGCCTGGTTGGTCTGGGTGGCGGAGATGTCGAAGGCCAGCTGCTCCACCTCCGGGTCCTCGCTGCGCTCCGCGACGAGGTTGGCCATCTCCACGCCCTGCAGGTGGTGGCGGGACATGTCGCGGGAGAAACCCGCGTCGACCGAGTCGGCCGACGGCGTCGGAGCGGCGTCCCGGCCGATGCCCAGCGCGACGGCCAGCCCGCCGCCCAGCAGCACCAGCCCCACGGCTATCACGGCGAGCAGGGCGGTGCGCAGCGCGCCGCCGCGCCGGGAACCGGTGCTGCTGGGGATGGGGATCGCCTCCGGAGGACGGGCGTGGATCGGCGGGCCGGGCCGGTTCAGGGCGCGGGAGACGTGCCGGCGTCGCTGTCGGTCCCGGCCCCCGCGGCGCTGCTCGGGGCGCCCGCGAGCAGCGGGTCGGCGAGGAACTGCGGGTTCTCGCAGGTGGCACCGGGCTCGGGGAAGTCCCCGGCCTTGGCCGTCATCAGGTCGGCGAACTGCTTGATCCGCTCGTCGTCGGCGCGGTCGACCTTCAGCTGCTCGCCCCAGGACTGCAGGCTGATGGGGGAGTCCAGGCCCGCGTAGGGCGACATCATCCGGTAGGACTCGCCGTCGACCAGCTCGGCGAGCGTCGCGATGTCGGCGTCGGTCACCTCGTCGGGGTTGTAGGTGATCCAGACGGCGCCGTGCTCGAGGCTGTGCACCGCGTTCTCGTGCCGGACGTCGACGTCGTAGACGGTGCCCGTGCAGTCGGCCCAGTACGGGTCGTGCTCGCCGCCGACCGGCGGGGACTGCTCGTAGTCCACCGACGTGGTGACGTGGTTGCCGCCCTCGTACTCGTAGACCTCCGCCCCGCTGATCTCGTCGATGGACTCCACCCTCAGGGCGTCGGCCTCGTTCACCTGCACCACGGCGTAGGTGATGACGGCGGCGGCGAACACCACGACGGCCACGGCGCCCGCGATCAGGCCCCATGGGCGCTGCTGGGCCACGACCTGCGTCGGCGGCCGGGTGCGCCCGCCCGTGCCGCGCCCGCCGGACCGGGAGGCCCCACCGCCGGTCGCTCGGCTTCTGTCGGGCGTGCGGTCCTTGGCCAAGGCCTCTCCTCGTTACGGGGCGCGTCCGCGCCGCTGGCCGGGGCCCGGACGGCCCCCTCCACCGCGCGCGAGTCTAGGTCGGCGACCTGTGCGGGAGCTGGGAGCCGGGCGGTGCGGCGGGGCGGCCGGCTGGACGTGCCTGCTCCCGGTGGGTGGAGCCGCAGGGCGCGGGTGGGCGATCAGTACGCTCGCCGGGTGACACCGGAGCAGCTGCAGGACGTCGTTCGTACCGCCGTGGGCGCGGTCGTCGAGCGAGGTGCGCTGCCCGTCGAGGTGCCCGCCGGCGTCGTCGTCGAGCGGCCGAAGAACCCCGAGCACGGCGACTACGCCACCAACACGGCCCTGCGGCTGGCCAAGCCGGCCGGCCGGCCGCCGCGCGAGGTGGCCGAGCTGCTGGCCGCGGAGCTGCGCGCGCACGACGGCATCGCCACCGTCGACATCGCCGGCCCCGGCTTCCTCAACATCACCCTCGCCCGGGGCGCGCTCGGCCGGATCGCCGTCGACGCGGTGACGGCGGGGGAGGCCTACGGCCGCACCACCACGCTCGCCGGCCAGCGGCTGAACCTGGAGTTCGTCTCGGCCAACCCGACCGGGCCCGTGCACATCGGCGGCACCCGCTGGGCCGCCGTCGGCGACGCGATCGCCCGGCTGATCCAGGCCAGCGGAGCGGACGTCACGCGCGAGTACTACCTGAACGACGCCGGGGCGCAGATCGACCGGTTCGCCCGGAGCCTGCAGGCCGTGGCGAACGGCCGGGGGGTGCCCGAGGACGGTTATGCGGGCAGCTACATCGGTGACATCGCCCGCGAGGTGGTCGCGGCCGAGCCCGGGCTGCTCGACCGCCCGGAGGACGACCAGTTCGCGGTCTTCCGCGCCCGCGGTGTGGAGCTCATGGTGGCCGAGATCCGCACCACCATGGAGGGGTTCGGCGTCCACTTCGACGTCTGGTTCTCCGAGACGTCGCTGCACGAGGCCGGCGCTCTGGAGAAGGCGGTGGCCCGGCTGCGCGAGCAGGGCCACGTCTACGAGTCCGACGGCGCGGTCTGGCTGCGCACGACGACCTTCGGCGACGACAAGGACCGCGTCCTGGTCAAGGCCGACGGCGAGCCGACCTACTTCGCCGCCGACTGCGCCTACTACCTGAACAAGCGCGAGCGCGGCTTCGACAAGGTCGTGATCATGCTCGGCGCGGACCACTCGGGGTACGTCGGTCGGTACAAGGCACTGGTGGCCGCGGCCGGCGACGACCCCGCCGTCCACCTGGAGATCCTGCTGGGCCAGCTGGTGAACCTGCTGCGCGACGGCGAGCCGGTCCGGATGAGCAAACGGGCCGGGACCGTGGTCAACCTGGAGGACCTGGTCGACGCCATCGGTGCCGACGCCGCCCGGTACGCGCTCGCCCGGGCGTCGGTGGACCAGCAGATCGACATCGACATCGACCTGTGGACCCGGCAGACCAACGACAACCCGGTCTTCTACGTCCAGTACGCGCACGCCCGGATCTCGTCGGTCCTGCGCAACGCCGCCGACCTCGGGCTCTCCCTCGGCGAGGCCGGGGACGTCGACGTCGCCCTACTGGCGCACGACCGGGAGAACGACCTGCTGCGTGCCCTGGGCGAGTTCCCGCGCGTCCTGATCAGCGCCGCCGAGCTCCGGGCCCCGCACCGGGTCGCCCGCTACCTCGAGGAGCTGGCCGGCACGTACCACCGCTTCTACGACTCCTGCCGCGTGCTGCCCCGTGGGGACGAGGAGGCCACCGCGCTGACCACGGCCCGGCTGTGGGTCTGCTCCGCCACCGCGGTCGTGCTGCGCAACGGCCTGGCCGTCCTCGGGGTCTCCGCGCCGGAGCGGATGTGATGCGGGCGCACCCCGCGGGGCCGCTCGCGGGAACGGACGGCACCTCCAGGAAGTGGACATGAGAGCGCACCCCGCAGGGCCGCTGCACGGAAACATCAGCCCGCCGTCGGCCGCCGGTGCCCCGCCGGCCGAGCTGGATGCCCTCGACCCCCAGGTGTGGCCGCGTTCGGCGGAGCGGATCGACGGCGAGCTGCACCTGGCCGGCCGGGCCGTCACCGACCTGGCCCGCGAGCACGGCACGCCGCTGTTCGTGCTCGACGAGACGGACTTCCGCGGCCGCGCCGCCGACTTCGCGACGGCTTTCGCCGACGCCGACGTGCACTACGCCTCCAAGGCGTTCCTCTGCGGGCAGGTGGCCCGCTGGATCGCCGAGGACGGGCTGCACCTGGACGCCTGCAGCGGCAACGAGCTCGCCGTGGCGCTGGCTGCCGGGTTCCCGGCCGGGCGGATCGCGCTGCACGGCAACAACAAGTCGCTGGTGGAGCTGCGGCTGGCCGTCGACTCCGGCGTCGGGCACGTCGTGCTCGACTCCTTCGACGAGATCGACCGGCTGGTCCCGCTGGCCGAGGCCCGGGTCGCCGCCGGCGGCGAGCCGGTGGGGGTGCTGATCCGCACCACCGTCGGCATCGAGGCGCACACCCACGAGTTCATCGCCACCGCGCACGAGGACCAGAAGTTCGGCTTCTCCCTCGCCACCGGTGACGCGCTGGAGGCCGCCCGCCGGGTCCTCGCCGAGCCGGCGCTGCACCTGGCCGGCCTGCACAGTCACATCGGCTCGCAGATCTTCGACACGGCCGGCTTCGAGGCCGCGGCGCACCGCGTCGTGGGGCTGCTCGGCGCCGTCCGGGACGCCACCGGTGAGGTGCTCGGCGAGCTGAACCTCGGCGGCGGGTTCGGCATCGCCTACATCCCCGACGACGACCCGATCAGCCCGGCCGACGTCGCGGCCAGGCTGCGCAGCGTCGTCGCCGCGGAGTGCGCCGAGCTCGGCCTGCCGGTCCCGCGGCTGGCCGTGGAGCCGGGCCGGGCCATCGCCGGCCCCGGCACGGTGACGCTGTACGAGATCGGCACCATCAAGCCGGTGCGGCTGGGGGCCAGCGGCGCGCCGGGCACCCCACTGGTGCGCAACTACGTCTCCGTCGACGGCGGGATGAGCGACAACATCCGCACCGCGCTGTACGACGCCAGCTACACGTGCGTGCTGGCCAACCGCACCTCCGACGCCCCGCCGGCGCTGTGCCGGGTGGTGGGCAAGCACTGCGAGAGCGGCGACATCCTCGTCCGCGACCTGTGGCTGCCCTCGGACGTCGTGCCCGGCGACCTGCTCGCCGTCGCCGCCACCGGGGCCTACTGCTGGTCGATGGCGAGCAACTACAACTACCTGCTCAAGCCTCCGGTGGTCGCCGTCCGGGACGGTGCCGCCACGGAGATCGTGCGACGTCAGACACTGTCCGACGTGTTCGCCCTCGACGCGGTCCTCGCCGACCACCCCGCCCCCTCGCCGGCCATCGACCAGCCGGCGCCCGAGCACCCCGCGGGAGCGACCTCGTGAACGGACCCCTCAAGGTGGCGCTGCTCGGCTGCGGCACCGTCGGCAGCGCGGTGCTCCGGGCACTGCAGGAGCAGGCCGACGACCTCGGCGCCCGCATCGGCCACCCGGTCGAGGTGGCGGGCGTCGCCGTGCGCCGCCCCGCGCACCACCCCGACGTCCCGGCGCACCTGCTCACGACCGACGCCCACGGCCTGGTCACCCGCGACGACGTCGACCTCGTCGTCGAGGTGATCGGCGGCATCGAGCCGGCGCGCTCGCTGATGCTGGCGGCGTTCGAGGCGGGCAAGTCGGTGGTGAGCGCCAACAAGGCGCTGCTCGCCGAGGACGGCGTCGCCCTGCACGCCGCGGCCGCCAAGGCCGGCGTGGACCTCTACTACGAGGCCGCGGTCGCCGGCGCCATCCCGATCCTGCGGCCGCTGCGCGAGTCGCTGGTCGGTGACCAGCTCTCCCGCATCGTGGGCATCGTCAACGGGACGACGAACTACATCCTGTCGCGGATGGCCGAGACCGGCGCCGGCTTCGGCGAGGCGCTGGCCGAGGCCACCGAGCTGGGCTACGCCGAGGCCGACCCGACCGCCGACGTCGACGGCTTCGACGCCGCTGCCAAGGCCGCGATCCTGGCGTCGCTGGCGTTCCACACCCCGGTGGCTGCGGTCGACGTGCACCGCGAGGGCATCTCGACGGTCACCGCCACCGACGTCGCCCGCGCCGCGGAGATCGGCTGCACCGTCAAGCTGCTGGCCATCTGCGAGCGGGTGAGCGGCCCCGACGGGGACTCGGTCGCCGTCCGGGTGCACCCGGCGATGATCCCGACCGCGCACCCGCTGGCCTCGGTGGGCGGGGCGTTCAACGCCGTGTTCGTCGAGGCCGAGGCGGCCGGTCAGCTGATGTTCTACGGGCAGGGGGCCGGCGGGGAGCCGACGGCCAGCGCCGTCCTGGGCGACCTGGTCGCGGTCGCCCGGAACCGGGTCACCGGCGGCCCCGGCCCGGGGGTCACCGGCTACGCCAACCTGGCCGTCCGGCCGATGGCCGAGACGCCGACGCGGTACCACGTCAGCCTCGACGTGGCCGACAAGCCGGGCGTGCTCGCCGCCGTCGCGCAGGAGTTCGCGCGGCACGAGGTGAGCATCTCCACCGTCCGTCAGACCGGCCGCGGCGACGCCGCGACGCTGGTCATCGTGACCCACAGCGCCCCCGACGCGGCGCTGTCGGCCACCATTGCCGCGCTGCGGGAGATGCCCGCGGTCCGTGGGGTCACCAGCGTGCTGCGCGTGGAAGGGCTGTCATGACCGTCTCCCCGATCGTCTCCCCGGGCTGGCCGGGCCTGATCGAGGCCTACCGCTCCCGCCTGCCGGTCAGCGACTCCACCCCGGTGGTGACCCTGCACGAGGGCGCCACCCCACTGGTGCACGCACGCGAGCTGTCCCGGCGCACCGGCTGCGAGGTCTACCTCAAGGTCGAGGGCGCCAACCCGACCGGCTCCTTCAAGGACCGCGGGATGACGATGGCCATCACCAAGGCCGCGGAGGAGGGCGCCCGCGCGGTCATCTGCGCCTCCACCGGGAACACCAGCGCGAGCGCCGCGGCCTACGCGGTGCGGGCCGGTCTGGTCTGCGCCGTCCTCGTGCCGCAGGGCAAGATCGCGATGGGCAAGCTGGCCCAGGCGCTGGTGCACGGTGCCAAGCTGCTGCAGGTCGACGGCAACTTCGACGACTGCCTGGCGCTGGCCAGCAAGCTGGCCATCGACTACCCGGTGAGCCTGGTCAACAGCGTCAACCAGTTCCGCATCGAGGGCCAGAAGACCGCGTCCTTCGAGATCGTCGACGTGCTGGGTGACGCCCCGGACATCCACTGCCTCCCGGTGGGCAACGCCGGCAACATCACCGCCTACTGGCAGGGCTACCGGGAGTACTGCACCGACTCCGCCACCCCCGGCCCCGCGACGCGCACCCCGAGGATGTGGGGCTTCCAGGCCGCCGGTGCCGCTCCGATCGTCAGCGGGCAGGTGGTGGAGAACCCGAGCACGATCGCCACCGCGATCCGGATCGGCAACCCCGCCTCCTGGACCAAGGCGCTGGCCGCCCGCGACGAGTCCGGCGGCCGCATCGACGCCGTCACCGACCGCGCGATCCTGTCCGCGTACCGGCTGCTGGCCCGCAGCGAGGCCGTCTTCGTCGAGCCGGCCTCCGCGGCGTCGGTCGCCGGCCTGCTGCAGGTGGCCGCCGCCGGGGAGCTCGAGCCCGGCCAGCGGATCGTCTGCACCGTCACCGGCAACGGCCTCAAGGACCCGGAGTGGGCCATCTCGGGCGCTCCGGCGCCGGTGACCGTCCCGGTCGACGCGGCCGCGGCGGCCGCGCAGCTGGGTCTGTAGGTGTCCCGCCCCGACCCCGGCCGGGTCCGCGTCCGCGTGCCCGCCACCAGCGCGAACCTGGGGCCGGCCTTCGACTGCGCGGGTCTGGCCCTGGAGCACCACGACGTCCTCGAGTTCTCGGTGCAGCCCGATGGCCTGTCCGTCGAGGTGACCGGCGTGGGCGCCGGTGAACTGCCCACCGACGAGTCGCACCTGGTCGTGCGCGCCTTCCGTGCCGCGTGCGCCGAGCTGGGCTGGACGCCGTCCGGCCTGCGGGTGGTGGCGGAGAACGCCATCCCGCAGGGCCGGGGGATGGGCTCGTCGGCCGCGGCCGTCGTCGCCGGGGTCATGGGCGCCTGGGCGCTGTGCCCGGACGTCGAGGGCATCGACCTGAACTCCGTCCTCCGGCTCACCACCGCGCTGGAGGGCCACCCCGACAACGTCGCCGCCTGCCTGCTCGGCGGGCTGACGCTGTCCTGGACCGGCGACGGGGGAGTGGGTGCCGACAGCCTGGAGGTGCACGGCGACGTGCTGCCCGTCGTCCTGGTGCCCGACGCGACCCTGTCCACCGAGCGGGCCCGGTCGCTGCTGCCGGAGGTCGTGCCGCACGCCGACGCTGCCTTCAACGCCGGCCGGTCCGCGCTCCTGGTGCACGCCCTCACGTCGGGCGGCCTGCTGCTCGAGGCCACCGAGGACCGGCTGCACCAGCGCCAGCGCGCGGCGGCGATGCCGGCGTCGCTCGCGCTGATCGAGCGGCTGCGGGGGGCCGGGCACGCGGCCGTCGTCTCGGGCGCGGGACCGTCGGTCCTGGTGCTGGCCCGGCGCACGGTGCGCAGCGCGGACCGGGAGCCCGGGGCGGAGGAGATCGAGGACATCGCCGCGCTGGTGCCCGAGGGGTGGCGGGTGCTCCCGCTGGGCGTGGACGTGCGCGGGGCCCGGGTGCTCCACGACACGGCTGAGGTATCGTCTCGGTAACGAGGAACACACTGAGATCATCCGGTGTTGTCCTGCCCGTGAGCTGCGACTAGGCTCACGGCGTAGCCGCCCACTCGGGCGAGCCTCGCGCGGGGCCGAAGCAGACGATCGATTCTCGTCGCCGCTCATCCGCCTCGCACCTCTCAACCCGTTCTCCAGTCGCGCACCCGCCTCCGGGCCGGTCCGCCGGGGACCGGGGCACCCCCTGCGCTGAGACGGCGCAGGTCACCGCAGGGAAGGACCTGTACGTGAGCGAAACCACCGACCTCGGCGTGACCGGCGCGCCCGACGCCGCCGCCTCCGCCGAGGGCACTGCCGCTTCTGGGACGGCGGGCCGCCCCCGCCGCCGCGGCAACGGACTGTCGGGCATGCTCCTGCCCGAGCTGCAGCGCCTGGCCGGTGAGCTGGGCATCCCCGGCACCGGCCGGATGCGCAAGAGCGACCTGGTCGCCGCCATCTCCGCCCGTCAGGTGGGCGGCGGTGACCCCGCGGACGGCGCTCCCGCGCCGAGCACGGAGAGCCCGACCACCGAGGGGGCCGGCACCGCACGCGGTGTCGCGGCGACCGCCGCCCCCCTCGAGGCCCCCGTCAGCGGTGGCGCCAACGGTGGCCCCCTGACCGGCGAGGCGACGCCCGCGCCGGCCCGCACCCGCCGTGGCGCCAGCCGTCCCGCCGGTTCCCCCGGGACCGCCGCCCCGGCCCCCGCGGCCGACGCCACCCCCGAGGCCCCCGCCGCCGCGGAGACGCCGGCCGCCACTTCTCGGCCCGCCACGGCTGAGCCCTCCGCCCCCGAGTCCACCGCGGCCGAGTCCGCCACGGCAGAGGCCGCCAAGGCCGAGCCCGCCGCGGCCGAGTCCGCCACGGCCGAGCCCGCGACGGCAGAGGCCGCCCCGGCCGAGCCCCGCGAGGACGACCAGCGCGACGGCGAGCAGCGCGAGGGCGGCCGTCCGCAGCGCAACCGCGACCGCAACCGCAGCCGCGGGGACCGGGAGGCCAACCGCGAGGCTGGCCGGGAGGCCGACGACCGCGCCAACCGCGACGGCGGCAACCGCGACGGTGGCGACCGCAGCGAGCGGAACGCCAACCGTGACGGTGCCGGCCGCGACGGCGCGAACCGCGACGGCAACCGCGGTCCCGACCGCGACCGCAACGACCGGGGCGGCCGTCCGGACAACCGGAACGACAACCGCAACGAGAGCCGCAACGACCGGGGCAACGACCGGGTCGGCGAGGACGACGACGACGACTTCGAGGGCCGCGGCCGTCGCGGTCGCCGCTACCGCGACCGCAACAAGCGCGGCAACAGCCGGGAGC
Organism: Blastococcus sp. SYSU DS0539; assembly: GCF_054050855.1. Classification (NCBI taxonomy): domain Bacteria; kingdom Bacillati; phylum Actinomycetota; class Actinomycetes; order Geodermatophilales; family Geodermatophilaceae; genus Blastococcus; species Blastococcus sp. SYSU DS0539. The sequence goes on from NZ_JBJHAF010000009.1 coordinate 100,400, forward strand.
GCTTCGACCAGGGCGAGCCGACCGTCAGCGAGGACGACGTCCTGCTGCCCGTCGCCGGCATCCTCGACGTGCTCGACAACTACGCGTTCGTCCGCACCTCGGGCTACCTGACCGGCCCCAACGACGTCTACGTCTCGCTGTCCCAGGTGCGCCGCTACGGCCTGCGCCGCGGCGACGCCATCACCGGCGCGGTCCGGCAGCCGCGCGAGGGCGAGCGCAAGGACAAGTACAACGCGCTGGTCCGGCTGGACACCGTCAACGGGCTGGACCCCGAGCAGGCCCGGAACCGGCCCGAGTTCACCAAGCTGACCCCGCTCTACCCGCAGGACCGCCTGCGGCTCGAGACCGAGCCGCACCTGCTCACCACCCGGGTCATCGACCTCGTCATGCCGATCGGCAAGGGGCAGCGCGCGCTGATCGTGTCGCCGCCGAAGGCCGGCAAGACGATGGTGCTGCAGTCGCTGGCCAACGCCATCACGACGAACAACCCCGAGTGCCACCTGATGGTCGTCCTCGTCGACGAGCGTCCGGAAGAGGTCACCGACATGCAGCGCTCGGTGAAGGGCGAGGTCATCGCCTCGACCTTCGACCGGCCGCCGGCCGACCACACCACGGTCGCCGAGCTCTCCATCGAGCGGGCCAAGCGCCTGGTCGAGATGGGCCACGACGTCGTCGTCCTGCTGGACTCGATCACCCGCCTGGGCCGCGCCTACAACCTGGCGGCCCCCGCCAGCGGGCGCATCCTCTCCGGTGGTGTCGACTCCACGGCGCTGTACCCGCCCAAGCGCTTCCTCGGCGCGGCCCGCAACATCGAGAACGGCGGGTCGCTGACGATCATCGCCTCGGCGCTGGTCGAGACCGGCTCCACGATGGACACGGTCATCTTCGAGGAGTTCAAGGGCACCGGTAACGCGGAGATCAAGCTCGACCGCCGGCTGGCGGACAAGCGGGTCTTCCCGGCCGTCGACGTCAACGCGTCGGGCACGCGCAAGGAGGAGATCCTCATGTCGCCCGACGAGCTGGCCATCGTCATCAAGCTGCGCCGGGTGCTCGCCGCGCTCGAGCCGCAGCAGGCGCTGGAGCTGCTGCTCGACAAGCTGAAGAAGACGCGCAACAACGTCGAGTTCCTCATGCAGATCCAGAAGACGACGCTGGGCCCCGGCCAGGAGTAGAACAGGCCGCCGGTCGGCGGGGCCGGGGCATCAGGGATACTGGTCGACCGAGCCCCGCCGGCGGCGCGGAATACCTCCCGCCGGCCGGCGTTCCACCACGTGAACCGCACAGACTTCTCGGAAGAGGCAACAGGCATGAAGCCCGACATCCACCCCACGTACCACGAGACCACCGTGACCTGTGGTTGCGGGAACACCTTCACCACGCGCAGCACGGCGCCCAGCGGTCAGCTGACCGTCGAGGTCTGCTCGGCGTGCCACCCCTTCTACACCGGCAAGCAGAAGATCCTCGACACCGGTGGTCGCGTGGCCCGGTTCGAGAAGCGCTTCGGCAAGCGCAACGCCGGCGCCACGGCCGACGCCGCCCAGTAGCACCCCCGACGGCGCCCGCTCCCACCTCGCGGTGGGGCGGGCGCCGTCGTCATGTCCGGACCCCACCGCCCGTCGCCGCGGCGGTGTGTGCACACAACGCCCCAGGAGAGACCGATGAGCAGCACCGAGACGTCGGCACCGGACCGTCTCGCCGGGCTGCTGGCGGAGCACGCACGCCTGGAGCAGGAGCTGGCCGACCCGGCAGTGCACGCCGACCAGTCGCGGGCCCGCCGGATGGGCCGCCGCTACGCGCAGCTGGCGCCGCTGGTGGAGACCGCGCGCGGGCTGGAGCAGGCGCGCGACGACCTGAGCGCCGCGCGGGAGCTGGCCGCGGAGGACGCGTCCTTCGCCGCGGAGGCCACGGCGCTCGAGCAGCGGATCGCCGAGCTCACCGACCGGTTGCGCGAGCAGCTGCTGCCCAAGGACCCCGACGACGACAAGGACGTCATCCTCGAGATCAAGGCGGGGGAGGGCGGTGCGGAGTCGGCGCTGTTCGCCGGCGACCTGCTCCGCATGTACCTGCGCTACGCCGAGCGCCGCGGCTGGGCCACGGAGGTCCTGGACGCCGTCGACGCCGAGCTCGGTGGCTACAAGGACGTCGCGGTGGCCATCAAGTCGCGCACCGACGAGGGGATCTGGTCCCGGCTGAAGTTCGAGGGCGGCGTGCACCGCGTCCAGCGCGTGCCGGCCACCGAGAGCCAGGGCCGCATCCACACCTCCGCGGCCGGCGTGCTCGTGCTCCCGGAGGCCGAGGAGGTCGACGTCACCGTGGACCCGAACGACCTGCGCATCGACGTCTTCCGCTCGTCGGGGCCCGGCGGGCAGAGCGTCAACACCACCGACTCCGCCGTCCGGATCACGCACCTGCCCAGCGGCATCGTGGTCAGCTCGCAGAACGAGAAGAGCCAGCTGCAGAACCGGGAGTCGGCGCTACGCGTGCTGCGCTCCCGGCTGCTGGCCGCCGCCCGGGAGGAGGCCGCCGCCACCGCGAGCGACCAGCGGCGCAGCCAGGTGCGCACCGTCGACCGCAGCGAGCGGGTGCGCACCTACAACTTCCCGGAGAACCGGATCTCCGACCACCGGGTCGGCTACAAGGCGCACAACCTCGACCAGGTGGTCGACGGCGACCTCGACGGGGTCATCGACGCGCTGGTCGCCGCGCACACCGCCGAGCTGCTGGCGGCCGGCTCCTGAACACCCGCGCCCTGCTCACCGCGGCGGCCCGCCGGCTGGCCGAGGGAGGCGTGGCCTCGCCCCGGGTGGACGCCGAGCTGCTGCTCGCCCACGTGCTCGACGTGCCCCGGACCCGGCTGCTCACCCTCGACGACGTCGACGGCGAGGCGGCCGCCCGGTTCGAGGCGCTGCTCGGGCAGCGGGCCGACCGGGTGCCGCTGCAGCACCTGACCGGCCGGGCACCCTTCCGCTACCTGGAGCTGGCGGTCGGCCCCGGGGTCTTCGTGCCGCGGCCGGAGACCGAGCAGCTGGTGGGCTGGGCGCTGGAGCGGCTGGCCGGGATCGCCGAACCGCTCGTCGTCGACCTCGGCTCGGGCTCGGGCGCCATCGCGCTGTCGATCGCCCGCGAGCACCCCGGCGCCCGGGTGACGGCGGTGGAGCGCGACCCCGGCGCGATCGAGTGGACCCGGCACAACGCGCGCGCCTGCGCCGCGGCGGGGGACACCCCGGTCGAGGTGCTGGCCGGTGACATGACCGATCCGCAGCTGCTCCGCGGGCTCGACGGCCGGGTGGACCTGGTCGTGAGCAACCCGCCCTACGTGCCCGACGGCGCACGGGTGCCGCGCGAGGTGGCCGACCACGACCCGCCGCTGGCGCTGTGGGGTGGTCCCGACGGCCTCGACGTCGTCCGGGGGCTGCTCGGCACCGCCGCCCGGCTGCTCCGCCCCGGCGGGGGGCTGGGCATCGAGCACGCCGACCAGCAGGGCGGCTCCCTGCCGGCCCTGGTGCGCGCCCACGGCGGGTTCGCCGCGGTGGACGACCACCCCGACCTGGCCGGCCGCCCCCGCTACACCACCGCCCGCCGCGCCGGCTGAGCACTGCGGAAGACTGCGGTCCCGTGGCCGACATCTACGACTGCTCCGACCCCGGGACCCGCGCGACCGGCCTGGACGCCGCCGTCGCGGCGATCGGGCGTGGCGAGCTGGTGCTGCTGCCCACCGACACCGTCTACGGCGTCGCCGCCGACGCGTTCACCCCGGCGGCGGTCGCCCGGCTGCTCGCTGCCAAGAACCGGGGCCGGGCCATGCCCGTGCCCGTGCTGATCGGGGAGGCCTCCACGCTGGCCGGGCTGGTCGTGCGCACGCCGGAGGTCGCGACCCGGCTGGCCCAGGAGTTCTGGCCCGGCGGGCTCACCCTGGTGCTGGAGCACGCCCCGTCCCTGGCCTGGGACCTCGGCGACGCCGAGGGGACCGTGGCCGTCCGGCTGCCCGGCGACGAGCTGACCCGGGACCTGCTGCGCCGCACCGGGCCCCTGGCGGTGTCCAGCGCGAACCGGTCCGGCCGGCCGGCGGCCACCTCGGCGCAGGAGGCCGACATGCAGCTCGGCGCGCACGCCGCCGTCGTCCTGGACGACGGGCCGCGGGCGAGCTCCGCGGCGAGCACGATCGTCGACTGCACCGGGCCGGCCCCGCGGGTGCTGCGCGTCGGCGCGATCCCGGTCGACCGCCTCCAGGAGCTCGTCCCCGAGCTCACCGACTGACACCGACGAGTGGGCCCCGGAGGGGTCCGCGAGGAGGGTGCGACCGCAGGCCACGGTGCAGGGCGCCGACGAGTCGGGCCCGGAGGGTCCGGCGAGGAGTGTGCGGAGCCGCTCAGCGCACCAGGGGCACGGTGATTGGCCGCGGTGCGACGCGGAGCGTCGCAATGTCGCAGTGTCATAGTTAAGCGACCGCCGCGCCGCCCGAGCCCGGGCATCGCGGGCGCCCGCACCGACTTCTGGAGTGCGCTGAGATGAGCACCCCCTACTGGGGCCCGGACTTCGACGCCCTGGCCGCCTTCGACCCCGACATCGCCGACGTGGTCACCGGTGAGCTGGACCGGCTGCGCGGAGGGCTGCAGCTGATCGCCAGCGAGAACTTCACCAGCCCCGCCGTCCTGGCCGCACTGGGCAGCACGCTGTCCAACAAGTACGCCGAGGGCTATCCCGGCCGGCGGTACTACGGCGGGTGCGAGGTGGTCGACCGCGCCGAGGAGATCGGCATCGCGCGCGCCAAGGAGCTCTTCGGCGCCGAGCACGCCAACCTCCAGCCGCACTCGGGGGCCAACGCCAACCTGGCGGCGTACGGCGCGTTCCTCAAGCCGGGGGACACCCTGCTGGCCATGGCGCTGCCGCACGGTGGTCACCTGACCCACGGCGCGAAGGTCTCCTTCTCGGGGAAGTGGTTCAACGCCGTGCAGTACGGCGTGAACCCGGAGACCGAGCACATCGACTACGACCAGGTGCGCGACCTGGCCCGCGAGCACCGGCCGAAGATGATCATCTGCGGTGGCTCGGCCATCCCGCGGCTGATCGACTTCCCGCTGTTCCGGGAGATCGCCGACGAGGTCGGCGCGATCCTCATGGTCGACGCCGCGCACTTCATCGGCCTGGTCGCGGGCAAGGCGATCCCGAGCCCGGTGCCCTACGCCGACGTCGTCACCTTCACCACCCACAAGGTGCTGCGCGGCCCCCGCGGCGGCGCCATCGTGTGCAAGGCCGAGCACGCCAAGGCCATCGACAAGGCGGCCTTCCCGATGATGCAGGGCGGGCCGCTGATGCACGCCGTCGCCGCCAAGGCGGTGAACTTCAAGGAGTGCCTGCAGCCCGAGTACCAGGCCTACGCCCGCCAGGTCATCGCCAACGCGCAGGCGCTCACCGAGGGCCTGGCGGTCGAGGGGCTCCGGCCGGTGGCCGGCGGCACCGACACCCACCTGGCGCTGCTGGACCTGCAGGAGACCGGGGTGACCGGTGCCGACGCCGAGGCCCGGTGCGGCGCCGCGGGGATCGTGCTGAACAAGAACGCGATCCCGTTCGACCCGCAGCCGGCCTCGGTCGCCTCGGGCATCCGGGTCGGCAGCCCGGCGGTCACCACCCAGGGCATGACCGAGCCGGACATGAAGTCGATCGCCTCGCTGATCGGCGCCGCGATCCGCGACGCCGACGGCAGCCGCACGGCCGAGGTCGCCGCGGGCGTCCGCGAGCTGGTCGGTGCCCACCCCGCGTACCCCGAGCCGGCGAAGACCGTCTGAGCCGTGCGCGAGTACGTCGTCGTCCTCCTCATCGCCGCGCTGGTCACCTTCCTGGCCACGCCGGTGGTGCGGATGATGGCGATCCGGCTGCGCATGATGGCCGCCCCGCGGGAGCGTGACGTGCACGTGATCCCGACCCCGCGGGGCGGCGGCGTGGCCATGTACCTCGGCGTGGTGGCCGCGGTGCTGGTGGCCTCGCGGCTGCCGGGGCTGCAGCGGACGTTCGACGACACCCAGGTCTACGCGGTGCTCGTCGCCGGCGGGCTCATCTGCCTGCTGGGGGTGCTCGACGACAAGTGGGGCCTGGACGCACTGACGAAACTCACCGGGCAGATCGCCGCGGCCGGCGTGATGGTGCTGCTCGGCGTGCAGCTGGCGTTCCTCTTCCTCCCGGTCGCCGACATCGGCACGGTGTCCCTCGGCCCGGACGTCGGTGTCCCGCTGACCATCCTGCTGACCGTCTTCGCCGTGAACGCGCTGAACTTCATCGACGGGCTCGACGGCCTGGCCGCCGGGGTCTCGGCGATCGCCGCGCTGGCGTTCTTCGCCTACAGCTACAACCTCGGCCAGATGCGGTACGAGGAGGCGGCGAGCGCGCCGGCGCTGATCACCGCGGTGCTGGCCGGCGTCTGCCTGGGCTTCCTCCCGCACAACTTCAGCCCGGCGCGCATCTTCATGGGTGACTCGGGGTCGATGCTGGTCGGCCTGATGCTCTCGGCGGCCGCGGTCACGGCGACCGGGGGAGTGGACGCCCAGACCTTCGGCTCGGCGGCCAGCCTGCTGCCGCTCACCCTGCCGCTGCTCGTGCCGATCGCGATCCTGTTCATCCCGTTCACCGACCTGGTCCTGGCGGTGGTGCGGCGCACCCGCAAGGGCCAGTCGCCGTTCTCGCCGGACAAGATGCACCTGCACCACCGGTTGCTGTCCATCGGCCACTCGCACACCCGCGCGGTGCTGGTCATGTACTTCTGGGCGGCGCTGCTCTCCTTCGGCGCGGTCGGCCTGTCGGTCACCGGGGGGCGGGTGGAGCTGCTCGTGGCCATCGCCGTCCTGCTCGTCGTCGGTGTGGTGGTCGTGCTGAGCCCCCGGGCGCGCCGAGCGGCCCGCGAGGCCCGCGCAGCCGAGCTGGCGGCCCAGCGCCGCCGCAGCCGGGCCGACCACCCGACGGCGCGGGCGACCCGTGTCGGGGGACCCGAGCCGGCCCCGCCGGCCGGCGGCGCCGAGCGGGTGTCCCTGTGACCGGCGGGCCCGCCCGGCCGCGCAGCGACGCCCCGTGGGACCTGTCCTTCCTCCGCGTGGGCACGCTGGTGGCCGGTGCCGTCGCGGGGGTCGCTGCCCTCGTCAGCGGGCTGATCGGCGGGTGGGACCAGGCGGTCGGCGTGCTCCTCGGCGCCGCCGTCGTGACGGCGTTCTTCTGCCTCTCCGGGCTCGTGGTCGCCTGGGCCGGCCGCATCGACGACACCTTCACGCTGCCGGCCGCCCTCGGAGCCTTCTTCGTGAAGGCCGTCGTCCTCTTCGGGATCCTGCACGCGCTGCCCGAGGACGGTTGGCTCGACCGCCTCACCCTGGCCTGGACCGTCGTGGTCGGCGCGCTGCTCTGGAGCGGCGTCCAGCTCCGGTGGGTCTGGACCCGTGACCTGTACTACGTCCCGCCTCCCGCACCGCCGTCGGGGCCCGGCACGGGGCCGCGGCGGGCGGACCCGGAAAACCCGGCGCAGCCCGGCTGATAGGGTCCAGCGCGATGGCCGAGGACGACCCCTACTCCGGGGAGCCGCGGTCTCGTCCAGCTGCGAGTCCGGCCCGGCAGGGCAGTGGCGCCGAGACGGGTTACGCCGTCATCGGGACCATGCTCTCCGGGATGGCCGTGTGGGGCGGGGCCGGCTGGCTGCTCGACCGGTGGCTGGACACGACCGTGTTCGTGCCGGTAGGGATCATCTTCGGTATCTCGGTGGCCATCTACCTGGTGGTCGTACGGTACGGCGCGGCTCCTCCGACTGCCGGGGGGAAGCGCACCAGCAACACCCCGGGCGGACGACGGAGCCGGCCCAGGACGCAGAAGGGACAACGGTGACCTCCAGCGCCCTCGCGCTCGGCGGCGTGCTCGCCGCCGAAGAAGGAACCGGCGACGGCTTCCAGGCTCCCGGCCTCGGTGAGTTCTTCCCCGAGTCGCTGTTCTCGTTCTCCCTGCTGGGTGTCGAGTTCGAGATCACCCGCATCACGCTGATCCTCTGGATCGCGACCGCGGCGATGATCGCCATCATGGTGGCCGCGGTGCGCAAGCCGCAGATCGTGCCCGGCAAGATGCAGTTCATCGGGGAGAGCGGTTACTCGCTGGTCCGGGACGGGATCGCCCGCGACGTCGTCGGCCCGCGGGGCCTGCCGTTCGCGCCGTTCCTCTTCTCCCTCTTCTTCTTCATCCTGGCGAACAACCTGATGGCGATCATCCCGTTCGCCCAGATCTCGCCGATGTCGAAGTTCGCCTTCCCGCTCGTGCTGGCGATGATCTGCTGGGTCATCTACATCTGGGTCGGCATCCGGGAGCAGGGCGCGGGCAAGTACTTCAAGGACATCCTGTTCCTGCCCGGGGTCCCCAAGGCGGCGTACATCCTGATCACGCCGATCGAGATCCTGCAGAACTTCGTCGTGCGGCCGTTCACCCTCGCGGTGCGACTCTTCGCGAACATGTTCGCCGGCCACATGCTGCTCGTGGTCTTCTCGCTGGGCGCGGTCTACCTGTTCAGCCGGGACAACTACTCGATCATCTTCGGGCCGGTCTCCGCGCTCATGGCGATCGTGATGACCTTCTTCGAGCTGCTGGTCATCTTCCTGCAGGCCTACGTGTTCACGATCCTGATGGGGACGTACCTCAACGGCTCCATCGAGGCCGAGCACTGACCGGCAGGGACTGACCAGCACCACCGAGGACCGCACCACCGCACCACCCCCGACAGCCGCCCGGCACAAGCCGGGCGACGACACAGGAGGAACACCCCATGTTGGAGCTCTTCGCCGCGCTCGAGGGCAACGTCAACACGATGGGCTACGGCCTGGCCGCCATCGGCCCCGGCATCGGCGTGGGCATCGTCTGGGCCGCCTACATCCAGGCGACCGCCCGGCAGCCCGAGTCGGCTGGTCTGACCCGTACCTACGCCTTCCTCGGCTTCGCGCTCTCCGAGGCGCTGGCGCTGATCGGCTTCGTCGTCCCCTTCATCTACTGATCCGTGTGGCCGGACGGCAACCACGAGTGAGACAGGGACACTGATCGCATGAGCATCCTCGCGGCGGAGAGCAACAACCCGCTGATCCCGCCATGGGGCGAGATCATCATCGGCCTGATCGCCTTCGGCGTTCTCTTCCTGGTGTTCGCCAAGTTCGTCGCGCCCCGCTTCGAGCAGGTCTTCCGGGCCCGCCGCGAGGCGATCGAGGGCGGGATCGAGCGCGCCGAGGCCATGCAGGCCGAGGCGAAGGCGTCGCTGGAGCAGTACCGGGCCCAGCTCGCCGAGGCCCGTAACGAGGCCGCCCAGATCCGGGACCAGGCACGCGCCGAGGGGCAGCAGATCCTCGAGGAGCTGCGGGTCCAGGCGCAGGAGGAGTCGGCGCGGATCGTCGCCCGCGGCGAGGAGCAGATCGCTGCTTCCCGCCAGCAGGTGGTCAACGAGCTGCGCGGCCAGATCGGTGCGCTCGCCGTCGAGCTCGCCGGCCGGGTGGTGGGCGAGTCGCTCGCCGACGACGCGCGCCGGCAGGGCACCGTCGACCGGTTCCTCGACCAGCTCGACGGGATGGCCGCCGGCAGCTCCGACGGCCGGAGCGGCAGCACCGTCGCCGGGGGCGCGCGCTGATGGATGCCTCGAGCCGCGCGGCGCTGGCCGCCGCACGGGAGCGGCTGGACGAGCTGACCCACGACCCCACGGGGTTCCTGGGCAAGGCCCGGGACCGGCTCACCGGCCAGGCCCGCGCCACCGCCGCCGAGGACCAGCTCGCGCTGGCCGAGGAGCTGTTCGCGGTGGCCCGGCTGCTGGAGGGTCAGCCCTCGCTGCGCCGGGCGCTCTCCGACCCCTCGGGCAAGCCCGAGGAGCGGGCGGCGCTGGCCCAGCGGCTGTTCGCCAGCCGGCTGTCGCCGGTCGCCCTCGACGTGCTCGAGGTCAGCGTCCGGCAGCGCTGGTCGCGGCCGTTCGACCTCGTCGAGGCCGCGACGAGCCTCGCGACCGAGGCGGCGCTGGACGCGGCGGACGCCCGCGGTGAGCTGGACGGCGTGGAGGACGACCTCTTCCGCTTCGGCCGGATCGTCGCCGGTGACCGGGAACTGTCCCGGATCCTCAGCGACCGGAGCGCTCCGGCAGCGGGCAAGTCGGCGCTGCTGGACCAGCTGCTGTCCGGCCGGGTCAGCCCGGTCACCGAGCTGCTGCTGCGGAACGTGCTCACCACGTCGCACGTCGGTACGGCGGGTGCCGCGCTCGAGCGGCTCTCGGACGTCGCCAGCCGCCGCCGCGGTCAGTCCGTGGCCCGGGTGACGACGGCGGTGCCGCTCACCCCCGCCCAGGAACAGCGGCTCGCCGACGTGCTCGGTCGCCTCTACGGGCGGACCATAGGGCTGCAGGTCACCGTCGACCCGACGGTGCTCGGCGGCCTCCTCGTCCAGGTGGGCGACGAGGTCATCGACGGCAGCATCGCCCATCGGCTGGAAGCCGCCCGACGGCAGCTCGCCGGCTGACCCGCCCACCACCACAGATCACGACCCCGCAGGGAAGAGGACTCAGAGCCATGGCCGAGCTGACGATCTCCGCAGACGAGATCCGCAGTGCCATCCAGAACTACGTCACCGAGTACTCGCCTGACGTCTCCCGCGAAGAGGTCGGGATCGTCACCGAGGCCGGCGACGGCATCGCCCGGGTCGAGGGCCTGCCCTCGGTCATGACCAACGAGCTGCTCGAGTTCGAGAGCGGCGTGCGCGGTCTGGCGCTGAACCTCGACGTCCGCGAGGTCGGTGTCGTCGTCCTGGGCGACTACTCCGGCATCGAGGAGGGCCAGCAGGTCCGCCGCACCGGCGAGGTGCTCTCCGTCGCCGTCGGTGACGGGTACCTCGGCCGCGTCGTCGACCCGCTGGGCAACCCGATCGACGGCGGCGGCCCGATCGCCACGACCGGCCGTCGCGCCCTCGAGCTGCAGGCGCCCACCGTGGTGCAGCGGCAGTCGGTGCACGAGCCGATGCAGACCGGGATCAAGGCGATCGACGCCATGACCCCGATCGGCCGCGGCCAGCGCCAGCTGATCATCGGCGACCGGCAGACCGGCAAGTCGGCGATCGCGCTGGACACGATCATCAACCAGAAGCAGGCCTGGGCGACCGGCGACCCGACGCAGCAGGTCCGCTGCATCTACGTCGCCGTCGGCCAGAAGGGCTCCACGATCGCGGCGACCAAGGCCGCGCTCGAGGACGCCGGCGCGATGGAGTACACGACCATCGTCGCCGCGCCCGCCTCCGAGGCCGCCGGCTTCAAGTACATCTCGCCCTACACCGGCTCGGCCATCGGCCAGCACTGGATGTACGAGGGCAAGCACGTCCTCATCGTCTTCGACGACCTCTCGAAGCAGGCCGAGGCCTACCGCGCCGTCTCGCTGCTGCTGCGCCGCCCGCCGGGCCGCGAGGCCTACCCGGGCGACGTCTTCTACCTGCACTCCCGGCTGCTGGAGCGTTGCGCGAAGCTCAACGACGAGCTGGGTGCGGGTTCGATGACCGGCCTGCCGCTCATCGAGACCAAGGGCAACGACGTCTCGGCCTACATCCCGACCAACGTCATCTCGATCACCGACGGGCAGATCTTCCTCGAGACGGGTCTGTTCAACTCCGGTGTCCGCCCGGCCATCAACGTCGGCATCTCGGTGTCCCGCGTGGGTGGCTCGGCGCAGATCAAGGCGATGAAGTCGGTCGCCGGCCGGCTGCGCCTGGACCTCGCCCAGTACCGCGAGCTCGAGGCCTTCGCCTCCTTCTCCTCGGACCTGGACGCCTCCAGCCGCGCGACCCTGGAGCGCGGCCAGCGCCTGGTCGAGCTGCTCAAGCAGGGGCAGTACTCGCCGTACCCGGTCGAGCGCGAGGTCGTCTCCCTGTGGCTGGGCACGACCGGCAAGCTCGACCGCGTCCCCGTCCAGGACGTGCGCCGCTTCGAGTCGGAGTTCCTCGACTACATCGGGCGCGGTGACAACGCCGTCTACGAGTCGATCCAGCAGACCAAGAAGCTCGAGGACGATGCCGTGGCCAGCCTCGAGCGGGCGGTGGAGGCCTTCTACGGCCAGTTCACCACCACCGACGGCGAGTCGCTCACGGTCAACGAGCCCGAGGCCGAGGCCATGGACGCCTCGGAGCGGGGTCAGGAGCGCGTCCAGGTCAAGCGGGGCAGCTGACCCATGGCCGGTTCCCTCCGCGCGCTGCGGCGCCGCATCCGCTCCACGCAGTCGACGAAGAAGATCTTCTCGGCCCAGGAGCTGATCGCCGGTGCCCGCATCGTCCGCGCCCAGGCCCGGGTGGAGGCCTCCAAGCCCTACGCCCGGGAGATCACGCGGGTGCTGTCGGCGCTGGCCTCGTCGGCGTCGCTGGACCACCCGCTGCTGACCGAGCGGGAGAACCCGCGACGGGCGGCGGTCCTGGTCATCACCTCCGACCGTGGCTTCGCCGGCTCGTACAACGTGAACGTGCTCCGGCGCACCGAGGAGCTGCTCTCCCTGCTGAAGCAGGAGGGCAAGGAGCCGGTGCTCTACGTCGTCGGCCGGAAGGGGGAGACCTACTACTCCTTCCGCAACCGCGACACGGCGGCGACGTTCACCGGCTTCTCCGAGCAGCCGAACTACACCGACGCGCAGGAAGTCGGTCGCGAGCTCATCGACGCCTTCACCGCCGGTGAGGACGACGAGGAGGGCGGCGCCGGTGCCGACGGCGTCCTCGGCGTGGACGAGCTGCACATCGTCTTCACCGAGTTCCGCTCCCTGCTCGCGCAGGTCCCGGTCGCCAAGCGGATGGCTCCGCTGGAGGTCGAGGAGGTCGACGAGTTCGACTACGAGCGGGAGGAGCGGGAGCGGGGGACGGCCGGCGACAGCGGCGTCCCCACCTCCTACGAGTTCGAGCCGTCGGCCGAGGGCCTGCTCGACGCGCTGCTGCCGAAGTACATCACCACGCGGATCTACGCGGCGATGCTCGAGGCGGCCGCCTCGGAGTCGGCGTCGCGCCGTCGCGCGATGAAGTCGGCGTCCGACAACGCCGAGGAGCTGGCGAAGAACCTGTCCCGGCAGGCCAACCAGGCCCGCCAGGCGGAGATCACGCAGGAGATCAGCGAGATCGTCGGCGGTGCCGACGCGCTGGTCTCGTCCGGCTCGAACGACTGACCCCCACGAACAGCAGAACACCGAGCCCCAGGGCAGGAGAGCAGTACAGATGACCGTCACCGAGGACCGTCCGACCAGCTCGCAGACCACGGCCGCCGGCCGCGTCGTGCGGGTCACCGGGCCGGTCGTCGACGTCGAGTTCCCGCGCGACGCGATGCCCGACCTGTTCAACGCCCTGAAGGTCGATGTCACGCTGGCCGACCTCAGCAAGACGCTGACCCTCGAGGTCGCCCAGCACCTCGGCGAGAACGTCGTGCGCACCATCTCGATGGCGCCGACCGACGGCCTCGTCCGGGGCGCCGAGGTCACCGACACCGGGAACCCGATCATGGTGCCGGTCGGCGAGGTGGTGACCGGGCACGTCTTCAACGCCCTGGGCGAGTGCCTGGACCAGCCCGGCTACGCCGCGGACGCCCTGCACTGGTCGATCCACCGGCACGCGCCGAAGTTCGACCAGCTCGAGGGCCGCACCGAGCTGCTCGAGACCGGCATCAAGGTCATCGACCTGCTGACCCCCTACGTGGCCGGCGGGAAGATCGGTCTGTTCGGTGGTGCCGGCGTCGGCAAGACCGTGCTGATCCAGGAGATGATCCGCCGCGTCGCCCAGGAGTTCGGTGGCGTGTCGGTGTTCGCCGGCGTCGGCGAGCGCACCCGTGAGGGCAACGACCTCATCACGGAGATGACGGAGTCCGGCGTCATCAACTCGACCGCGCTGGTCTTCGGCCAGATGGACGAGCCGCCGGGCACGCGTCTGCGGGTGGCGCTGTCGGCGCTCACCATGGCGGAGTACTTCCGCGACGAGATGAACCAGGACGTGCTCCTCTTCATCGACAACATCTTCCGGTTCACCCAGGCCGGCTCGGAGGTGTCGACCCTGCTGGGCCGCATGCCGTCCGCCGTGGGCTACCAGCCGACGCTGGCCGACGAGATGGGGGAGCTCCAGGAGCGGATCACCTCGACGCGGGGTCGGTCGATCACCTCGCTGCAGGCGATCTACGTGCCCGCCGACGACATCACCGACCCGGCGCCGCACACCACGTTCGCCCACCTCGACGCGACGACCGTGCTCTCGCGGCCGATCTCGGAGAAGGGCATCTACCCGGCCGTGGACCCGCTGGACTCCACCAGCCGGATCCTCGACCCGCAGTACGTGGGCCAGGAGCACTACCAGATCGCGCAGACCGTGAAGCAGATCCTCCAGCGCTACCAGGAGCTGCAGGACATCATCGCGATCCTCGGCATCGACGAGCTCTCCGAGGAGGACAAGGTCACGGTCAACCGGGCCCGGCGCATCGAGCGCTTCCTCTCGCAGAACATGTTCGTGGCCGAGGCCTTCACCGGTCAGCCCGGGTCCTACGTGCCGCTGTCGGAGACCCTCGAGGCGTTCAAGGCGCTCACCGAGGGCACCTACGACAACGTGCCGGAGCAGGCGTTCTTCATGTGCGGTGGTCTCGAGGACCTCGAGAAGAACGCGAACAAGCTGAAGAAGGCGTAAGCACCCCTCCGCGGGTCAGCGCGACGGCCGGGTCTCCCTTCGGGGAGGCCCGGCCGTCGCCGTTCCCGTGGCGGCCATCGCCCGATGGAGTGATTCCCGGCGGGGGCTCTCCGCGGCGCGCGCCGACCTGCCGAGCATCTGTCGCAGGCGCGCCCGGGAGGTGGGTGCCGGCGGAAGGGTCGACGTGGAGCGGGACAGCGCGGTGCTGACGGCCGGCGACCGGCCGTCCGGTGACTGGACGTGGCCGCCGTACGCGCCGGTCGACGCCCCGATCGCGGCCGTCGACACCGACGGGTGGGCCCCGGCCACCTGCGTCCGCCACCCCTGGGTGCGCGTGGGCCGGTGGACCCTGCTCTACCGCCGGGCGGCCTGACCGCCGGACCGCCCACGGCGGGACGCCGGGCGACCCGCCGCTAGAGTGGGCCCATCCGTCGCCGGTCCTCCCGGGCCGGCGGACCGTACGCACCGCACCTCTCCGGCGGAGGGGTGGACCCCGAGGAGTGTCGTGGCGACCCTGCAGGTCGAGTTGGTGGCCGTCGAGCGCAAGATCTGGTCCGGCGAGGCGACCCGCGTCATCGCCCGCACCACCGAGGGCGAGCTCGGTGTGCTCCCCGGCCACGCCCCGCTGCTGGGCCAGCTGGCCGACGGCGGCGTCGTGACCATCCGCACCGAGTCGGGTGACGACATGGTCGTCGCCGCCCACGGTGGCTTCCTGTCCGTCACCGAGCGCGGGGTCTCGATCCTCGCCGAGACGGCCGAGATCTCCTCCGAGATCGATGTCGAGCGCGCCCGCGAGGCGCTGCGCCGGGCGGAGAGCGAGGGCGACAGCCCCGAGGCCCTGGCCGCGGCCCGCCGCGCCCAGTCGCGGCTGAGGGCGGCCGGCGAGAGCGCCTGATCCACCCGGCGAGCGCGCGGGATGACCACGGCCCTGCTCGTCCTGCTCGGCGTCCTGCTGCTGCTCGTCGTCGTGGTGTTCGTGCTGCGCCGCCGGTTCCTGCTCTCCGGCCTCGGCGCGGTCACCATGTGGACCCGGGCCGGCGGCTCGGGTCGCTGGTCGGTGGGCGTCGCCTGGTACGGCGGTGACGCGCTGCTCTGGTACCGCGCGCTGTCGCTGTCGGTGCGCCCTCAGCACCGGCTGAGCCGCGCCGGCTTCCGCGTCCTGGCCCAGCGGCCGGCCGGCCGCGACGACCTCGCCCTGCCCGGCGACGTCGTCGTGCTCACCTGCAGCACGGCGGCCGGCCGGCGGGAGCTCGCCATGGAGCC
The DNA here is from genome assembly GCF_054050855.1 of Blastococcus sp. SYSU DS0539. NCBI lineage: Bacteria > Bacillati > Actinomycetota > Actinomycetes > Geodermatophilales > Geodermatophilaceae > Blastococcus > Blastococcus sp. SYSU DS0539. The sequence continues at coordinate 116,318 of NZ_JBJHAF010000009.1, forward strand.
CTCGACCCTGACCGGCTTCCTGTCCTGGATCGAGTCGGCCCCGCCGGGGAGCTGAGCGCCGGCCGCGGGCCGGTTCAGTCCGAGCGCTGCCCGGCCGCCGCCTCGCGCTGGGCGTGGGCGCCGCTGTGCGCGCCGGGCTCCCAGAGGATGTCGCCGTCGGGGTTGGCCACCCGGCCCAGGATGAACACCAGGTCCGACAGCCGGTTCAGGTAGCGCGCGGTCTCCGGGTTGGTGCGCTCCGGCTCGGCCTCCAGCAGCGCCCACACGCTGCGCTCCGCGCGCCGCACGACCACCCGCACCTGGTGCAGCAGCGCGGCCAGCGGCGTCCCGCCGGGCAGGATGAAGCTGTTCAGCTTGGGCAGCGTCTCGTTGTGGGTGTCGCAGGCCGCCTCGAGCCGCTCGGTGTAGGCGGCGGTCACCCGCAGCGGCGGGTACTGCGGGGACGCCACGATCGGCGTGCACAGGTCGGCGCCGACGTCGAAGAGGTCGTTCTGGATGCTGCGCAGCAGCTCGGTGAGCTCGGGCCCGGCCGAGCCGAGCGCGAGCGCCACGCCGATCGCGCTGTTGGCCTCGTCGACGTCGGCGTAGGCCACCAGCCGCGGGTCGGTCTTCGAGACCCGGCTCATGTCGCCCAGGTGGGTCTGGCCGGCATCGCCGGTCTTCGTGTAGATGCGGGTGAGCCGGACGGTCATGCCCGCAGCCTAGGCGTCGCCCGACCGCGGCGGCGACGGTGCGCGGACCCGGCGCCGTAGGGTGTTCCGGTGGAGTGCTTCGAGGTGACCGGGGGAGCCAGGCTCGCCGGCCGGGTGCGGGTCACCGGTGCCAAGAACAGTGCCCTGAAGCTCATGGCGGCGGCGCTGCTCGCCACGGGGCGCTCGACGATCGACGAGGTGCCCGACATCCTCGACGTGACGATCATGAGCGAGGTGCTGCGCCGGCTCGGCTGCGGCGTCTCCTACGAGCGTTCGCCCGGGACGGGTGGCGGCCGGCTGACCATCGACGTCCCCGAGCAGCCGTCGACCGAGACCGACTACGACCTCGTCCGGCGGATGCGCGCGTCCATCAGCGTGCTGGGCCCGCTCGTCGCCCGCTGCGGCAGCGCGCGGGTGGCCCTCCCCGGCGGTGACGCCATCGGCTCCCGCGGGCTGGACATGCACATCTCGGGCCTGGAGCGGCTCGGCGCGACCATCGTCAGCGAGCACGGGTTCCTGGTGGCCACGGCGCCCCGGCTCACCGGCACCTCGATCTGGCTGGACTTCCCGTCCGTCGGGGCGACCGAGAACCTGGTCATGGCCGCGGTGCTGGCGCAGGGCACCACGGTGGTGGACAACGCCGCCCGGGAGCCCGAGATCGTCGATCTGTGCCGGATGCTCGGCGAGATGGGCGCGCGGATCGACGGCGCCGGCACCTCCACGATCACCGTGGAGGGCGTCGACACCCTCCAGCCGGTGGAGTACTCGACGGTGCCCGACCGGATCGTCGCCGGCACCTGGGCCATCGGCGCGGTCATGACCCGGGGCGACGTCGTGGTCGAGCGCGCCGTCGCCGAGCACCTCACCGTGGCGCTGGACAAGCTCGTCGACGCCGGGGCCACGGTGGAGGCGCTGCCCGACGGGATCCGGGTGGCGATGGACGGCCGGCCGCGCTGCGTCGACGTCGTCACGCTGCCGTTCCCCGGCTTCCCGACCGACCTGCAGCCGATGGCCGTGGCCCTCGCCGCGGTGTCCACCGGGACGGCGCTGATCACCGAGAACGTGTTCGAGGGCCGGTTCATGTTCGTCAACGAGCTGGTGCGCCTCGGCGCCGACGTCCGGATCGACGGGCACCACGCCGTCGTCCGCGGCCGGGAGCGGTTCTCCAGCGCGCCGGTGCTGGCCACCGACATCCGGGCCGGCGCCGGGCTGGTGCTGGCGGGGCTGTGCTCCGACGGGATCACCGAGGTGCAGGACGTGCACCACGTCGACCGCGGCTACCCCGACTTCGTCGACCAGCTGCGCGGCCTGGGCGCCGACGTGCGGCGCACGCAGCGGCCGGACTGACCCCCCCGGCCCGGGTCAGCTGCCGAACGAGGCGGCCAGCGCGCGGGCCCGATCGGCGTCCTCCGGGAAGACCAGCACCTCGGCGCGGTGCGCCCCGGGGAAGCGGACGGTGGAGCGGATGCCGGCGTCGGAGAGCACCGCCCGCAGTGCCAGGGCCGACTCGCGGCGGCTGAGCGTGGCGACCCGGGTCAGTAGCCCGTCGTCCCCGGCCGTGGTCGCGCCGGCCCCGCGGCCGAGCCCGCCGTGGTCGCCGCCGCCGAACGCCCAGCGGGCGAACAGCACCAGGAGCACGAGGACGCCGACCGTGACGGCCGGCCCCACCAGGTAGTACAGGTTGCCCGCGTCCTCCGGCATGGCGCCCTCCCGTCCGACCCGATCGAGTGTGCCACCGCACACCCTGGGTGGGCGGGGCTGCTACCGATCGGTAACCGCCCTACACTCCGCCGGTATGCCGTTCCCGCACACGCCGGAGGAGCGTGACCGTCCCTGGGTCATGCGCACCTACGCCGGCCACTCCTCGCCGGCCGAGTCCAACGCCCTGTACCGCCGCAACCTGGCGAAGGGGCAGACCGGTCTCTCGGTGGCCTTCGACCTGCCCACGCAGACCGGCTACGACCCCGACGACGAGCTCGCCGTCGGCGAGGTCGGCAAGGTCGGGGTCCCGGTCACGCACATCGGCGACATGCGTGCGCTCTTCGACGGCATCCCGCTCGACGAGATGAACACGTCGATGACGATCAACGCCACGGCCATGTGGCTGCTCGCGCTCTACCAGGCGGTCGCCGAGGAGCACGGGCACGACGTCGCGAAGCTCGCCGGGACGACGCAGAACGACATCATCAAGGAGTACCTGTCGCGGGGGACCTACGTCTTTCCGCCGGCGCCGTCGATGCGGCTGATCACCGACATGGTCGCCTACACGGTGACGACGATGCCGAAGTGGAACCCGATCAACATCTGCAGCTACCACCTGCAGGAGGCCGGGGCGACGCCGGTGCAGGAGATCGCCTACGCGATGAGCACCGCGATCGCCGTCCTGGACTCGGTGCGCGACTCGGGCCAGGTGCCGCAGGAGCGCTTCGGCGAGGTCGTCGCGCGCATCTCCTTCTTCGTCAACGCGGGGGTCCGCTTCGTCGAGGAGATGTGCAAGATGCGGGCCTTCACCCAGCTGTGGGACGAGCTGACGAAGGAGCGCTACGGCGTCGAGGACCCCAAGCACCGCCGCTTCCGCTACGGCGTGCAGGTCAACTCCCTGGGGCTCACCGAGGCGCAGCCGGAGAACAACGTCCAGCGCATCGTGCTCGAGATGCTCGCGGTGACCCTGTCCAGGGACGCCCGCGCCCGGGCCGTGCAGCTGCCGGCGTGGAACGAGGCCCTCGGGCTGCCCCGGCCCTGGGACCAGCAGTGGTCGCTGCGGCTGCAGCAGGTGCTCGCCTACGAGACCGACCTGCTCGAGTACGAGGACCTGTTCACCGGCTCGGTCGTGGTGGAGAAGAAGGTCGCCGAGCTCGTCGAAGGCGCCCGGGCCGAGATCGCCCGCGTGCAGGAGATGGGCGGGGCCGTGGTCGCCGTCGAGTCCGGCTACATGAAGGGCGAGCTGGTCGCCTCGCTGGCCGAGCGCCGGCGCCGGATGGAGAGCGGCGAGGACGTCGTCGTCGGGGTCAACAAGTTCGACACCACCGAGCCGAACCCGCTCACCGCCGACCTGGACACCGCGATCATGGTCGTGGACCCGGCCGTCGAGGCCGCCGCCCAGGAGGCGGTGCAGAAGTGGCGGGCCGAGAGGGACCCGGAGCCGGTGCGCAAGGCCCTCGACGCGCTCCGCGAGGCGGCGTCCTCCGACGTCAACCTCATGCCCGCCACCCTCGACTGCGCCCGCGCCGGCGTGACGACGGGGGAGTGGTCCGGGGTGCTGCGCGAGGTGTTCGGCGAGTACCGGGCGCCCACGGGCGTGGCGGCGGCCGCCGGTGGCGGGGAGGCCGACGAGAACCTGACCGGCGTGCGCGAGCGGGTGCGGGCCACCGGCGAGGAGCTCGGCGGTCGGCTGCGCTTCCTGGTCGGCAAGCCGGGGCTGGACGGGCACTCCAACGGCGCCGAGCAGATCGCCGTGCGGGCCCGGGACGCCGGCTTCGAGGTCATCTACCAGGGGATCCGGCTCACCCCCGAGCAGATCGTCTCGGCGGCGGTCGAGGAGGACGTGCACGTCGTCGGGCTGTCCGTGCTCTCCGGCTCGCACCTCCAGGTCGTGCCGGCGGTGCTGCAGGGGCTGAGGGCGGCCGGGATGGACGACGTCCCGGTCGTCGTCGGCGGGATCATCCCCGACAGCGACGCGCGGCGGCTGCGCGAGCAGGGCGTCGCCCGCGTCTTCACGCCCAAGGACTTCGGCCTCAACGACATCATGGGCCAGGTCGTCGACGTGGTCCGCGAGGCGAACGGTCTCGGGGCGCAGGTGCCCGCGGCGGTCTGACCACCGGGCCGAAGCGGACGTCGACGCCCGGGGAGAACAGGACGCTGTCGGGCGGGCCCGCGAGCTCGCCCAGGCCGGCCGCGGACAGCAGCGCGTCGTCGAGGTCGACGAGCTCTGCCCGGTGCAGCGGCCACGGCGGGTGCTCGTTCGGCCAGTAGGCCGGACCCCGCCGTCCGGGCCGGTGCAGCCCCCACCGGGCGGTCAGGAAGTGCTCCAGCGGGCCCGGCTGCGGCAGCCGGTCGCCCACCCGGAGCGCGATCCTGCTGTGCGCGCCGGCGGGGCCGGGCCAGCGCCGGCGGCAGCTGTAGGTCCAGCGGTCGCCGGCGCGCTCGATCCGCATCCGCGACCAGGCGTACGGCAGGCGGGCGGCCCAGCGTGCGGTGAGCACGGGCACCAGCCGTCCGGCGTCCAGCGACCGGAAGACGACGCCTCGGCGTCCCCGGGCGTCGACCGAGTAGAGCCGGACGTTGGTCTCGGGGAACGAGCCGAGGTAGGGGATGCCCGGCGCCCCGAACAGCCCGATCCGCTGCATGCGGAACGGGATGAGCCCGACGTAGGTGGCGCCGTCGAGCACGTCGGGGCGGGTGCCGGCCGGCAGCAGGGGGGCGACGCGCGCCGGGTCCACCGCCCAGTGGAGGAACGCGACGTCGCGCCAGCCCTGGGTGAACACCGTGCGCCCCGCCGGGCGGGGGGCGGTCCGGCTGAGCGGTTCGGGATCGGGCACCGGCCCAGCGTCCCCCCTCCGGCACCGATCGTCATTGCCGACCGCGGCCGGGCGTGGTGGGGTCGGGGCATGACCGAGCAGGGTGCGCCACGGGTCGAACGCGACGGCGACGTCGTCCGCATCACGATGACGCGCGCGGCGAAGCGCAACGCGCTCTCCCGCGAGCACCTCACCCAGTTGCTCACCGCCGTCACCGCGGCGGGGGAGAGCGACGCCGCGGGCATCGTGCTCGCCGCGGAAGGGCCGGTGTTCAGCGCCGGTCACGACTTCGCCGACGTCGCGGGCGCCGCGCTGCCCGAGGTGCGCAGCCTGCTGCGGCTGTGCACCCAGCTGATGCAGACCGTCCAGGACGTGCCGCAGGTCGTGCTGGCGCGCGTGCACGCCCTGGCCACCGCCGCCGGCTGCCAGCTGGTCGCCTCGTGCGACCTCGCCGTCGCGGCGGAGTCCGCCGGCTTCGCCGCCCCGGGCGGCAAGGGCGGCTGGTTCTGCCACACGCCGATGGTCGCCATCGCCCGGAACGTGGGCCGCAAGCGGGCGATGGAGCTGGCGCTGACCGGTGACGTCATCGACGCGGCGACGGCGCTGGACTGGGGGCTGGTGAACCGGGTCGTGCCCGACGCCGACCTGGACACCGCCGTCGACGACCTGATGGACCGGGCCACCCGTGGCTCGCGGGCCAGCAAGGGGTGGGGCAAGCAGACGATGTACGCCCAGCTCGACCGGCCCGAACGGGACGCGTACGCGACCGCGATCGAGGTCATGGCCGCGGCCAGCCAGCTGCCCGGTGCGCGCGAGGGCATGGCCTCGTTCCTGGAGAAGCGGCGTCCCGTCTGGCCGGACTGAGCGGCGCACCCGGCCGGTGAACCCGGCCACAGCCGGAATGCCCGGGCGCGCCGGAGGACTGACCTACCCGTGCGCAACATCTGGGGGCTGACGCGGCGGCGGACCGTCGACTTCGGCCGCGTGACCGTGGACCGCTGTCGGGGCTGACGCCTCCCCGCCCGGTCGACCCTCACCCAGAACGGAACCACCCCCGTGCTCGCTCGTCTCCGCCGCGTGCCCTTCGCGGCGCAGGTCCTCCTCGCCCTGGTCGTGGGCGTGGCCCTCGGCTTCGTCGCCCGGGAGTTGGGCACCGTCGCCGACGGCTCGCCCAACTGGCTCACCAGCACCCTCCAGACCATCGGCAGCACCTTCGTCACGCTGCTGAAGACCCTCGTCCCGCCGCTGATCGTCACCGCGGTGATCGTCAGCATCGCCAACCTCAAGCAGGTCTCCAACGCGGCCCGCCTGGCCGCCCAGACGCTGCTGTGGTTCGCCATCACCGCGCTGATCGCCGTCGGCATCGGCATCGGTCTCGGCCTGCTCACCCAGCCGGGCCGCAACAGCTCGGTCGACGCCGCGGCGCAGGAGGACCCCACCCGGACCGGCTCCTGGTTCGACTTCCTGAACGGCATCGTGCCCGGCAACGTCCTCGGCCTGCAGTCGTCGGCCGAGGGCGACCTGTCGTTCAACGTCCTCCAGCTGATCGTCATCGCCGCGGCGATCGGCGTCGCGGTGCTCAAGGTCGGCGACGCGGCCGAGCCGTTCCTCGGCTTCGTCCGCTCCGCGCTCGCCGTCGTCCAGAAGGTGCTGTGGTGGGTCATCCTGCTGGCACCCCTGGGCACCGTCGGCCTGATCGGCAACGCGGTCGCCAGCTACGGCTGGGAGTCCCTCGGCTCGCTCGGCGTCTTCGCCGGCGCGGTCTACGCCGGTCTCGCTCTGGTGCTGTTCGTCGTCTACCCGGTGCTCCTGCGGCTGCACGGCCTCTCGCCGCTGCGGTGGTTCGCCGGGGCCTGGCCGGCGATCCAGCTGGCCTTCGTCTCGCGCTCGTCCATCGGCACGCTGCCGGTGACCGAGCGGGTGACGGAGCAGAACCTGGGCGTCCCGCGGTCCTACGCCTCGTTCGCCGTCCCGCTGGGCGCGACGACGAAGATGGACGGCTGCGCGGCGATCTACCCCGCCCTGGCGGCCATCTTCGTCGCCCAGTTCTTCGGGGTGGACCTGGGCCTCACCGACTACCTGCTCATCGTCCTGGTGTCGGTCATCGGCTCGGCGGCCACCGCCGGCGTCACCGGCGCGGTGGTCATGCTGACCCTCACGCTGTCCACCCTCGGCCTGCCGCTGGCCGGCGTGGGTCTGCTGCTGGCCGTCGACCCGATCCTGGACATGGGGCGCACCGCGGTGAACGTCGCCGGGCAGGCGCTGGTGCCCACGATCGTGGCCAAGCGGGAGGGCATCCTCGACCTGGAGCGCTACCGCTCGACGAAGACGATCGACCCGCTCGCCCCGGTGGAGGAGCGCGGCGGCGTCGACGCCGACCTGCGGGAACCCGCGACCGCGTAACGCCGCACCCCCCGGGCACCGACGGGCCCGGACCTCCTCGCGAGGTCCGGGCCCGTGGTCACTCCGCGGGCAGGTCGGCGCAGCCGGACTCGTGCGGCAGCAGCGGGCGGAGCTGCACCGACCACCGTGATCCGTCGCGGGAGGTCCACGGGGTCGCCGAGCCGGCCGACGCCGCGGCGTCCAGGACCGCCTGCGCAGCTGCGCCCTCGGCCGTGACGCAGGCGACCCCGGGGGCGACCGGCTCGCCGGGGAGCTCCGGGCCTGGCCACGGGTGCTCCGGCTGGACCGGCTCGACCTCCACGTACGGGGTCACCAGCGCCGCCACCGCCTCGGGTCGGTACGGCTCCGGCCCGGTCACCCGGTCGGCGCCCAGGACCGTCGCCGGGTCGCGCAGCTCGTCCACGAGCGCGAGCAGCCGCTGGCGGGCGGCGATCTGCTCCTCGGTGAGCCCGTAGCGCCCGTCCGCGCCGGGGGGCGAACCGATCCCGAGGGCGTAGGCGTCCCGGGTCACCGTCTCCCCGTCCGTGCGGAGGACGAACCGGGTGCTGGTCACGTCGGCCACCGGCGGCGCGCCGAGGTCGCCGGTCTCCGCGACGCCCGCGGCGAGCGCCCGGTCGACCAGCTCCCGCGTTCCGCCGTCGTCGAGCAGGTACTGCTGCAGGTCGGGCAGCGCGGGCGCCGGCCAGATCGCCGGCACCGGGCCGTCGGTGATCACCCGGCCGTCGGAGTACACGGTGACGGTCGGGACCCGGCCGGTCAGCATCGCGGGCGTCGTGTAGCCGCCGGTCTCCAGGACCTGGAGCACGACCGTCGCGTCCTCGGTCCCCGGCGCGGCCGGGGACCCCGCCCCGCCGGCGCCCTGCCCGCCGGTCCGCTGCGCGCAGGCGGCCAGCAGGAGGACCAGCACCACCGCGGCGACGGTGCGCACGGGACGAGTCGGCATACGGGTACGACGGCGGGCCCGCCCGGATGGTTCCGTCCCCGCGGGAGCCCTCCGGCGTCCGGCCGGTACCGTCGGCGCCCGTGCGTCTGGTCATCGCCCGCTGCTCCGTCGACTACATCGGTCGGCTCACCGCTCACCTGCCTCCGGCGACCCGCCTGCTGCTGGTGAAGGCGGACGGGTCGGTGTCGGTGCACGCCGACGACCGCGCCTACAAGCCGCTGAACTGGATGAGCCCGCCCTGCCGGCTCGAGGAGGACCTCGCCGACGGCTCGGGCACGTGGACGGTGACCAACAAGGCCGGCGAGCAGCTGATCATCAGCATCGAGGAGGTCCTGCACGACCACGCGCAGGAGCTCGGCGCGGACCCCGGCCTGCAGAAGGACGGCGTCGAGGCGGAGCTGCAGCGCCTGCTCGCCCTGCACGTGGAGACCTTCGGGCCGGGCTGGTCGCTGGTGCGCCGGGAGTACCCGACGGCGATCGGGCCGGTCGACCTGCTCTGCCGCGACGCCGAGGGCCGGGTCGTCGCGGTGGAGATCAAGCGCCGCGGCGAGATCGACGGGGTGGAGCAGCTGACCAGGTATCTCGAGCTGCTCAACCGCGACCCGCTGCTCGCGCCGGTGAAGGGCGTCTTCGCTGCCCAGGAGATCAAGCCCCAGGCACGGGTGCTCGCGCAGGACCGCGGGATCGACTGCGTGACCGTCGACTACGCCGTCCTCAAGGGCACCGACGACCCGTCCCAGCGGCTCTTCTAGCCACCGCCCGGCAGCGATGTGCGCCGATGGCGCCCTGCCCGGTCCCAGGGGTGCCATCGGCGCACATCGCTGCGGCGTCCGGTTACCGCCCGGTAGTCCCCGCACGGCCGGGAACGGCGGGTGAGAGACTGCCCGCGATCACCGGTGGTGGGAGGAGATGGCAACGTGGCCAGGGAACTGAACGAGGTCGGCGTCGTGGGGCTGGGCACCATGGGTGCCGGCATCACGGAGGTGCTCGCACGGGCGGGCCTGTCGGTCACCGCCGTGGAGGTGAACGACGAGGCGCTGGCGCGCGGCCGGGGCCACCTCGAGCAGTCCACCGACCGGGCGGTGGCCCGGGGCAAGCTCGACGCCGCCGACCGTGACGCGATGTTCGAGCGAATCAGGTTCTCCACCTCGCTGGAGGACCTGAGCAACGTCGAGCTGGTCATCGAGGCCGTGCCCGAGCGGATGGAGCTCAAGGCCGAGCTGTTCGCCAAGCTCGACAAGATCTGCCCGCCGGACACCATCCTGGCGACGAACACCTCGAGCCTGTCGGTCACCGAGCTGTCGGTCGTCACCGGCCGGCCCAGCAAGGTCATCGGGATGCACTTCTTCAACCCGGCGCCGGTCATGAAGCTCGTCGAGGTGGTGCGCACGGTCGTCACCGAGCCCGCGGTGGTCGAGGACGTCGAGGCGCTGGCCGAGCGGCTCGGCAAGGTCGACGTGACGATCGGCGACAAGGCGGGCTTCATCGCCAACGCGCTGCTGTTCGGCTACCTCAACCACGCGGTCTCCATGTACGAGAACCGGTACGCCAGCCGTGAGGACATCGACGCGGCCATGCGGCTGGGCTGCGGCCTGCCCATGGGGCCGCTGGCGCTCATGGACCTCATCGGCATCGACACCGCCTACGAGATCCTCGACACGATGTACAAGCAGTCGCGCAACCGGCTGCACGCGCCGAGCCCGGTCATCAAGCAGATGATGACCGCGGGCCTGCTCGGCCGGAAGGTCGGCCGCGGCTTCTACTCCTACGCCGAGGCCGGCTCCGCCGAAGTCGTCGCCGACGACGCCACCCCGACCCCCGGCGGCGCCGCCGAGGGCGCCCGCCCGGTGCAGACCGTCGGCGTCGTGGGCTCCGGCACCATGGCCACCGGGATCATCGAGGTCGTCGCCAAGGGCGGGTACGACGTCGTCTTCGTGGCCCGGTCCCCGGAGAAGGTCGAGGTCGTCACCAAGGCGCTGGCCAAGTCCCTCGACAAGCAGGTCGTCCGCGGCCGGCTCGACGAGGCGGCCAAGGACGAGATCCTCGGCCGGGTCACCGGCACGACGTCGCTGGACGACCTCGCCGACCGCGACCTGGTCATCGAGGCCGTCGTCGAGTCCCTGCCGGTGAAGGAGGCGCTGTTCGCCAACCTGGGCGAGATCGCCAAGCCCGGCGCCGTGCTGGCCACGACCACCTCGAGCCTGCCGGTCATCGAGTGCGCCAAGGCCAGCGGCCGCCCGGCCGACGTCGTGGGGATGCACTTCTTCAACCCCGCGCAGGTCATGAAGCTGGTCGAGGTCGTGTCGACGATCTCCACCGCCCCGGACGTCGCGGCGACCATCCACGCGGTCTCGGCGAAGCTCGGGAAGCACGCGGTCTCCTGCACCGACCGCGCCGGCTTCATCGTCAACGCACTGCTCTTCCCGTACCTGAACGACGCGGTGAGGATGCTGGAGGCGCACTACGCCACCGCCGACGACATCGACGCCGCCATGAAGGTCGGCTGTGGCTACCCGATGGGGCCGTTCGAGCTGCTCGACGTCGTCGGCCTCGACGTCTCGCTGGCGATCGAGAAGGAGCTGTACACCGAGTTCCGCGAGCCGGGCTTCGCGCCGGCGCCGCTGCTCGAGCACCTGGTCACCGCCGGCTACCTCGGCCGGAAGTCCGGCCGCGGCTTCCGGGACTACGCCGGCCGCTGACGGGTGCCCCGTCGCCGTCCACGGGCCGGCTCCCGACCAGCAGGTCGGGAGCCGGCCCGTCGCGCGGACCCGGTCGAGGAGGCGTCGGACGGTGACTGGGTCGTCCGGGCGATCACCGGGGCGGCCACGGGCAAGACCTACCGCTGCCCGGGCTGCGACCAGGAGATCCGCCCCGGGACGCCGCACGTGGTCGCCTGGCCGGCCTACGCCCGGAACTCCGACCTCGACCCCTGGGACGTCGACTCGGCGGCCGACCGGCGGCGGCACTGGCACACCGCCTGCTGGCGGGCGCGCGACCGGCGGCGCTGAGCGGGCTCAGCCGATCAGCTCGGCCGACACCACCACGTTGTCGCGGTAGCTGCCCAGGCCTTCGTCGAACGGCCCACCGCAGGTGATCAGCCGGAGCTCGGCCGCCGGCGTGGGGGCGTAGACCACCGGTCCGGGGAACGCCGTCTTCGCGTAGCGGTCGACGGCGGTGACCCGGAAGCGGGCGGTCGTGCCGTCGGCCCGTGCCACCCGCACCTCGTCCCCGGGGGTGACCTCCGCCAGCCCGCTGAAGGCGCCCGGGCGGCCGGCCCAGTCCACGTGGCCGGTGAGGACGGCCGGACCGGGCGCACCGGGGAGCGGGCCGCCGGTGAACCAGCCGGTCAGCTCCGGGTCCGCCGGGGGGACGAGCGCGCCGTCGCGGTCCAGGCCGGCACCGACGACGGCGGTGTCGATGCCCGCGGCCGGAACCTGCAGCCGGACGGGGGCCGCGGCTCCGGCGGACGGCGGCGGAAAACGTGCCGCGGCGGTGAGGACGGCGAGGACCTGCGACAGCCAGCCCTCGGGAGCGCCCGGTCCACCGCCGGCCTCGACCCCGCCCTCGGGCGACACCGCCGGTCCGGTGGCGTCCACGACCGGGCGCAGTTCGACGCCGCCGCCCGGCCGGTCGAGGACCAGCACCGTGCCGACCGTGCCGGCCGGCAGGTCCAGGGCGACGGCCACGTCCGTGCCGGGCACCCGCACGACGTGCCGGCCGCCGGGCACCGCGACCGGGGCGCCTGCCCCGGGGAAGCGCAGGTCGGTCGCGAGCGGCGGGCCGTCGTCGAGCACCACGTCGACCGACGGCAGCGTGGCCGCCGCCGCGAGCACCCGGAGCCGTGCCGCCCCCGGGGGAGGCGCGCTCAGGTCGTCGGGGAGCGGCGACAGGGACAGCCGGGCGAACGAGCCGGTGAGCGCCACGGTCCACGCCTGGCCGGCGGACACCTCCAGGCGGGTGGCGAGTACCGGGGGCGTGGTGACCGGAGCGCCGGCGGCACGGACGCTGACCGCGTACGCGCCGGCCGGCAGCTCCGCGTAGCCGCCGACCTCCCCGTAGCCGAGCCCACCGGCCACCACGGGCCCGGGATCGGTCAGCACCTGGCCGGGCGGTGCGGCCGGGGTCAGGGAGACGTCGACCGCCGGGGTGTCGGGGGAGAGGTGCGCGACGCGCAGCAGTCCCGCCCCGGCCTCGTCCGCCAGTGCCCGGCCGGGCGCGGCCAGGACGCCGCCGAGCGCGACGAGCAGCAGGGCCAGGACGGCCGACAGCCCGCGTCCGGGCCGGACGCGGGCTGTCCCGGGGCGGGGCAGGGGCGTCAGGAGCGCCCCTGGCCCACCGGCTGGTCGATCGACTGGGTGGCGGCCGGCTGGGGGGCCGTGCCCGGGCCGGTGGGCGTCGGCCGCGGTGGCATGGGCAGCTGCCGGGTCGTCGGCTCACCGGAGCGCTGGGCGGCCGGGAGGGTGGCGGTCACCGGCTCGGGACGGGTGGGCTGCCGGGCTGCGGCGGCCTCGCTCTCGCCCCGGGTGACCCGGACGGCCGGCTGCTGCCCGGTCTGCGGCCCGGCGACCTGCGCCGGGGACTGGGCGGCGGGCGCCGGCTGGGCCTCGGGAGACGGCTGGGCCTCGGAAGCCGAGTGCGCGGCCGGTGCCGGCTGGGCACCCGGTGACGGCTGCGCCGCGGCGGCCGGCTGCCGGGCCGGAACCGCCGGCTGCTCGGGCGAGGTGTCCGGAGCGGCGTGCGCCGCCGGCTGCGGGCGGCGCCGCTCGGCGCCGGCGTCGTCGCGGGACTGCGGGGCGCGGTCGCCGAGGTCGGGCAGGGTGTCCAGCAGCCGGCGGGCCTCGACCAGCCGGCTGGTCAGCTCGTCGCGGACCTCGCGGATCGCCTCGGCACGGGCCTCGGCCTCGGCGACCAGCTGGGCCGCGTGCTGCTCGGCGGCGGCGATCCGCTGGCGGGCGGCCTGGACGGAGACGCGCTCGCGGTCCTCCTCGGCCCGGGCGGCCTCGGCCCGGCGGGCACGCTGCGCGATCTCGAAGTCCTCCTCGACCTTGGCGCGGCGGGCCTGGGACTCGGCGTCGAGCCGGGCCACCCGCTCCTGGGCCTTGGCGACCAGCTCGTCGGCCCGGATCTGGGCCTTCTGCGCGATCTGCTCGGCGCTCTGCCGCGCCTCGCCGATCATCCGCTCGACCTCGGCCTGCCCCGCGGCGTGGCGCTCGAGCAGCGCCCGCTCCTCGGCGGCGGTCTGCTCGCGGACGGCCATGGCGTCGGCCTCGGCGGCGCGGCGGATGTCCGCCGCCTCCTCCTCGGCCAGCTGCAGCATGTGCTGGATGCGCTCGCTGATGTTCTCGAACGTGGGGGCCGAGGCGGTCGCGGCCTTGCGGCGCAGCGACTCGACCTCGCCGTGCAGGGCCGACAGCTGGCCGGCCAGGTCGGCCGTCCGGGCGGCGGCGGCGTCCCGGTCGGCCAGGGCGATGCGGAAGTCTTCCTCGAGCCGCTCGATCGTCTCGGCGACCTGCCCCTTGTCGTACCCCCGCAGGACCACGTCGAACGAGTGCGACGTCGGGTGCATCGGCAGATCGCGGCGGTGGTCGCTCATACGTCCATCCTCGCAGAAGGGGAAGGGCTCGTCACCGGTCGGACGGGGACCGGATCCCAGGTGTCCCGGCCGTCCCTGGTGCCACGCCGGGGAGCGTGCGACGAGGGCCGGGCCGCGGTGCGGCCCGGCCCTCGCCGTACGTGCTGCAGGCAGCTTCCTCGATTAGATGCCGCGGAAGCGGTTGATCGCGTCGAGGTGCTTCGCGCGCTTCTCGGCGTCCTTGACGCCGAGGCCCTCCTCGGGGGAGAGGGTCAGGACGCCGACCTTGCCCTGGTGGGCGTTGCGGTGGACGTCGAGGGCGGCCTGGCCGACCTCGGTCATCGGGTAGACCTTGGACAGGGTCGGGTGGATGAGGCCCTTGTCGATGAGCCGGTTGGCCTCCCACGCCTCCTTGTAGTTGGCGAAGTGCGAGCTCAGGATCTTCTTCAGGTTCATCCACAGGTAGCGGTTGTCGTACTCGTGCAGGTAGCCGGTGGTCGAGGCGCAGGTGATGATCGTCCCGCCCTTCTTGGCCACGTAGACGCTGGCGCCGAAGGTCTCCCGGCCCGGGTGCTCGAAGACGATGTCGACGTCCTCACCGCCGGTGAGCTCGCGGATCTTCTTCCCGAAGCGCTGCCACTCCTTGGGGTCCTGGGTGCGCTCGTCCTTCCAGAACTTGTAGCCCTCGGCGGAGCGGTCGATGACCAGCTCGGCGCCCATCTTGCGCACGATCTCGGCCTTCTCCGGGCTGCTCACCACGCAGACCGGGATGGCGCCGCCGTTGAGCGCCATCTGGGTGGCGTAGGACCCCAGGCCACCGGAGGCGCCCCAGATCAGCACGGTGTCGCCCTGCTTCATGGCCGCACCGTTCTTGCTGACCAGCTGGCGGTAGGCGGTGGAGTTGACCAGCCCGGGGCTGGCCGCCTCCTCCCAGGACAGGTGGGCCGGCTTGGGCATGAGCTGGTTGCTCTTGACCAGCGCGAGCTCGGCCAGGCCACCGAAGTTGGTCTCGAAGCCCCAGATGCGCTGCTGCGGGTCCATCATCGTGTCGTCGTGGCCGGCCGGGTCCTCGAGCTCGACCGACAGGCAGTGCGCGACGACCTCGTCACCCGGCTTCCACTTGTTGACGCCGGGGCCCACCCGCAGCACGACGCCGGCCAGGTCGGAGCCGACCACGTGGTAGGGCAGGTCGTGCCGCTTGGTCAGCGCGTTCTGGCGCCCGTAGCGCTCCAGGAACCCGAACGTCGAGACCGGCTCGAAGATCGACGTCCAGACGGTGTTGTAGTTCACCGACGACGCCATGACGGCGACGATCGCCTCGCCCGGCCCCAGCTCCGGCGTCGGGACCTCCTCGACGTGCAGCGACTTGCGCGGGTCCTTGTCCCTGGTGGCCAGGCCCTCGAACATGTCCTGCTCGTCCTTGCGGACCAGCACGGCGCGGTAGGACTCCGGCACTGCCAGGCCCCCCAGCGCATCCAGCTGGTCGGCGAGGATGGCGTCCCTGATCTCGTTCACGCGTACTCCCGGGTCATCGGTGGCCGTCGTTCGGCCGGCTCGGAGGGCGGTGCGGGTGGATGGATGTTACCCGCTGGTAACCGAGCGGGTTCAGCGGGTCAGTGGGCGGGGTTCGCGGCGGGCTCGACGAGCTCCACCAGGACGCCGCCGGCGTCCTTCGGGTGGATGAAGTTCACCCGGCTGTCCGACGTCCCGCGCTTGGGGACGTCGTAGAGCAGTCGCAGGCCGCGCTCGCGCAGCGTGGCGCTGACCGCCTCCACGTCGTCGACCCGGAAGGCCAGCTGCTGCAGACCCGGGCCGGAGCGGCCGATGAACTTGGCGATCGTCGACTCGGGCGTGAGCGGCGCGAGCAGCTGGATGCGGGTGTCCCCGTCACCCACGGCGAGCATGGCCTCGCGGACGCCCTGCTCCTCGTTGGTCTCCTCGTGCACCGACTGCACCCCGAAGGCCTGGGCGTAGAAGGCGATCGCCTCGTCCAGGTCGGGGACGGCGATGCCCACGTGGTCGATGGTCGTGAACAGGCCCGCGGGCAGTCCGGCGGGGGCGCTGGAGCGCTCGGCGTCGTTGGTGGTCACGCGGGCATGATGCCGCCCAGTCGTCTGAGACGTCAGCTCGGAGTGGTGCGGCTCACCTCTCGGGCGGAGTGGCCGACCCCCGGGCGTGACCGCGGCCACAGAACTGGGCCTGCCGCGGGTCGGAACGCCGTCCTATCCTTCCGGGAAGGCCCGACGCCGCGCCTGCCCGCGACCTGCCGGTCGCGGCCCGGCGCGGCGCGTCCCGACAACGTGGTCGCCACCGGCGGCGGCCCGGCACTGGAGGCAGCATGTCCCGCTCGGTCATCGTCAGCGGCGCCCGTACCCCGATGGGGCGGCTCCTCGGCTCGCTCAAGGACTTCTCCGCGGCCGACCTCGGCGGCGTCGCCATCAAGGCCGCCCTCGAGCGCGCCGGCATCTCCGGCGACCAGGTCGACTACGTGATCATGGGTCAGGTCATCCAGGCCGGCGCCGGTCAGAACCCGGCCCGCCCGGCCGCGGTCGCCGGTGGCATCCCGATGTCGGTGCCCTCGCTGACGATCAACAAGGTCTGCCTCTCCGGCCTGTCCGCGATCGCGATGGCCGACCAGCTGATCCGCGCCGGGGAGTACGACGTCGTCGTCGCCGGCGGCATGGAGTCGATGACCCAGGCCCCGCACCTGCTCGCCAACTCGCGCACCGGCACGAAGTACGGCGACACCAAGCTCGTCGACTCCATGGCCCACGACGGCCTCTCCGACACCTTCGACCAGGTCGCGATGGGCGAGCTGACCGAGAAGGCCAACTCCCGCTACGACCTGACCCGCGAGGAGCAGGACGAGTTCGCCGCCGCCAGCCACCAGAAGGCCGCCCGCGCGGCCAAGGACGGCATCTTCGCCGAGGCGGTCACCCCGGTCCTCATCCCGCAGCGCAAGGGCGACCCGATCGAGTTCACCGAGGACGAGGGGATCCGCCCCGACACCACCGCGGCGAGCCTGGCCAAGCTGAAGCCGGCCTTCGCCAAGGACGGGACGATCACCGCGGGCACCGCGTCGCAGATCTCCGACGGGGCCTGCGCCGTGGTGGTCATGAGCGCCGAGAAGGCCGCCGAGCTGGGCATCACGCCGATCGCCGAGATCGGCGCGCACGGCGTCGTCGCCGGCCCGGACGCCACCCTGCAGAGCCAGCCGTCGCGGGCGATCCAGAAGGCCTGCCAGCGGGAGGGTATCGACCCCAAGGACCTGGACGTCGTCGAGCTCAACGAGGCGTTCGCCGCCGTCGGCATCGTCTCCACCCGCGAGCTGGGCATCGACCCCGAGAAGGTCAACCCCAACGGCGGCGCCATCGCGCTGGGCCACCCGGTCGGCATGAGCGGTGCCCGCGTCGTGCTGGACGTCGCGCTGGAGCTGCGCCGCCGGGGTGGCGGCGTCGGTGCCGCCGCGCTGTGCGGTGGCGGTGGCCAGGGCGACGCACTGATCCTGCACGTCCCCGCCAAGGCGTGAGCTCGGACGGCACCGCGGTACAGCCGGACGCCTCCGCCGCCCCCACGGGGCGGCGGGGGCGGCGTTCGGTCGACGTCCCGACCCTCGTCGCGCGCGCCCGCGAGGGCGACGCGCGCTCGGTGGCCCGGCTGATCTCCCTGGTGGAGGACGCCAGCCCCGCGTTGCGCGAGGTGGCCGCCGCGCTGGCGCCGCACACCGGCCGTGCCCAGGTGATCGGGCTGACCGGCTCCCCGGGCGTGGGCAAGTCGACCTCGACGACGGCGCTGGTCCGGGCACTGCGGCGGACCGGCAAGCGGGTCGGCGTCCTCGCGGTCGACCCGTCGTCCCCCTTCTCCGGGGGCGCCCTGCTCGGTGACCGCGTGCGCATGCAGGACCACGCCGGCGACAGCGGCGTCTTCATCCGCTCGATGGCCTCCCGCGGCCACCTGGGCGGGCTCTCCTGGGCGACCCCCCAGGCGCTGCGGGTGCTCGACGCGGCGGGCTGCGACGTGGTGCTGATCGAGACCGTCGGCGTCGGGCAGTCGGAGCTGGAGATCGCCTCGCTGGCCGACACCACGCTGGTCCTGGTCGCCCCCGGGATGGGCGACGGCATCCAGGCGGCGAAGGCCGGGATCCTGGAGGTCGCCGACGTCTTCGTCGTCAACAAGGCCGACCGGGACGGCGCGGACCAGACCGTGCGCGACCTGCGCTACATGCTCTCCCTCGGTGGGCGGCACTCCGAGGCCGGCCACTGGCGCCCGCCCATCTGCCGCACGGTCGCCGCCCGGGACACCGACAACGGGGTCGACGACGTGCTGGCGAAGATCGAGGAGCACCGGCAGTGGCTGGAGTCCTCCGGTGAGGGCCACCGCCGGCGCAGCGAGCGGGCCGCCCGCGAGATCGAGGCCATCGCGCTGGCCACCCTGCGCGAGCGGATGGGCGACGTGCGGGGGTCGGCCGCGCTGGGCGCGCTCGCCGACGCGGTGGTCGCCGGCGGGACCGATCCGTACCTCGCCGCCGACGAGCTGCTCGGTCAGCTGTAGGCGCTGACCGGGCAGGTCGCGCGCGGTGCGGCCAGGATGGACGGGTGAACGGACCACGGCAGTGAACGGCAAGCCGGACGCCGTCGTCGTCGGAGCGGGACCCAACGGGCTGGCGGCGGCGCTGCGCCTGTCGGCCGCCGGCCTGCGGGTGCAGGTGGTGGAGGCGGCCGAGCGCCCCGGGGGCGGGATGCGCACCGAGGAGCTCATGCGCCCCGGCTACCACCACGACGTCTGCTCGATCGTGCAGCCGATGGCGGCCGCGGCGCCGTTCTTCCGGGAGTTCGACCCGGAGAGCCGCGGCGTGCGCTTCGCCCAGCCGGAGGTCAACTTCGCCCACCCGCTCGACGGCGGGCGCGCGGCGGTCTCGGTCCGCTCGCTGGAGGAGACGGCGGCGGGGCTGGGGAGGGACGGCGACGCCTACCGCCGGCTGTTCGGGCCGCTGGTCGAGTCCGGCACAGACGTCGTCGACTTCTTCCTGACCAGCCGGCTGCGCCGCCTGCCCACGCGCAGCGTGCCGCAGATCGCCCAGTTCGGGCTGGCCGGTCTGCCCAACGTGCGCTGGCTGGCGCGCCGGCACTTCGACACCGAGGAGGGCCAGGCGCTGATCGGGGGCGCCGCCGCCCACGGCATGCTCGACCTCAGCCAGCCGCTGACCTCGGCGCTCGGCATGCTGCTCACGATGCTGTCCCACCACGCCGGGTGGCCGCTGATCGAGGGCGGGTCGCAGAAGCTGGCCGACGCGATGGTCACCGCGCTCGAGGAGCAGGGCGGCGAGGTGGTCACCGGTCACCACGTCACCGACCTGCGCGAGTTCGACGGGGTCCCGGCCGTGCTGCTGGACACCACGCCCGAGGCCTTCGTCGGGATGGCCGGCGACCGGGTGCACGAGGGCTACCGCCGCTGGGTCTCCCGGTACCGCCACGGCGCGGGGGTGTTCAAGATCGACTGGATCCTGTCCGAGCCCGTGCCGTGGACGAACCCCGACGTGCGGCGGGCCGGCACCATCCACGTCGCCGGGAACCTGGAGGAGACCATCGCGGGGGAGCGCGCGCCCAACCGCGGGCAGATCACCGACCGCCCGTACGTGCTCGCGGTGCAGCCCACGGTGCCCGACCCCACCCGCGCACCGGAGGGCGGGCACATCTTCTGGGCGTACGTGCACGTGCCGCACGGCTCGCAGGTCGACATGACCGACGCGATCGAGCGGCAGATCGAGCGGTTCGCGCCCGGGTTCCGCG
This sequence comes from Blastococcus sp. SYSU DS0539, assembly GCF_054050855.1. Taxonomy (NCBI): domain Bacteria; kingdom Bacillati; phylum Actinomycetota; class Actinomycetes; order Geodermatophilales; family Geodermatophilaceae; genus Blastococcus; species Blastococcus sp. SYSU DS0539. The sequence goes on from NZ_JBJHAF010000009.1 coordinate 136,234, forward strand.
ACACGGTGCTCGAGCGCCACACGAAGAACGCGGTGGCGATGGAGGAGTGGAACCCCAGCTACCTGGGCGGGGACATCTCCAACGGCCAGGCGACGCTGCGGCAGATGCTGGCCCGCCCGGTGCCGCGGTGGAACACCTACAAGACCCCGGTGAAGGGCGTCTACCTGGCGTCGGCGGCGACCCCGCCCGGGCCCGCCGTGCACGGGGCCTGCGGTGACAACGCCGCGCAGGTGGCGCTGCGCGAGGTGTTCGGCGTCCGGCACCTGCCACCCCTGCGCCCCGCCCTCCGCTGAGCCGCCGTCAGGAGGGTTCGACGTTCCGGCAACTCGCCATGCCGCCGATATGCGCACCGATGCGGTTGTCGAGCACGGAGAACCGCAGTCATGCGTATCGCGGCGCGCGCAGCGCCGCCGCGATGCGGGCGACCAGTGCGACGGGGTCACGGAGGTCCGCGGCGGTCACGAAGACGACCGTCCACCCGGCCGCGGTCAGCCGGTTCAACCGGCGCCGGTCCTTGCCCACCTGCTGAGGTGCGCCGTGCCAGACGCCGTCGTACTCGAGGGCGACCCTGTGCTCCGGCCAGCCGAAATCGACGAAGGCGACGAAGCCACCGGCGTCGCGCACCTCGTACTGGGCGACGGGCCGCGGCAGCTTCGACCGGTCCAGCAGGAGTCGCAGGCGGGTCTCCTGGGGCGACTGGGCGAGCCCGTCAGCCCGGGAGGCCGCCAAGCGGATCCCACGGCATCCCGGGCCGGTGGTCGCAGCCGCCGCCCTGCGCACTTCCGGGGAGCGTGACCAGGCCCGAGCGCAGGAACTGGTCAAGGCAGACCACGGCCTCGTCCGGTGGCTCGATGCGGGCCAGGTCCAGCGCCGTCCGCAGCGGGGTCGTGACGAGGACGCCACCTCGCCGGACGACGTCCTCGGGCGGCAGGCGTCGTCGGGTGACCTGCACCCCGCGCACCGCGCCCGCCCGCCGGTCGGCGGCCAGCGTGCATTCGACCGGTTGGTCGGGTTCGGCGAGATCGACTCCCCACAGCACCGCCGCGCTGCGGCCGCTCAGCACGGCGCCCGGGAGCAGCAGCCCCGCGACGGCGAGAGCCCGGCGGCGATGGGTCACCGGTAGCGAGGCGCAGGCGTACACGTCGGGGAAGAGTCGCCGCCACGCCGCGCTCCGCAGCTGCGCCCGGGTCAGTCGACCCCGTGCCACCTGGTGCGAGCCGCGGAATATCCGGCCGCGCAGCTGCACCGGCCGGTCGGGCGTTCTGGTCACCCGGGAACTCTGTCGCGTCCGGCGGGGGCGACGGGCAGTCGTCCACAGGCCCGAGCCCCCGCCCCGGGCGGCCCTCCTGCGCCGATATGCGCATCGACGCGGGTATGGCCATCCGATAACGGCGTCCGTACGCATATCGGCGACGAGGCGGGCTGGCGGTGGCGTCCCGGTAGCGTTCGGCGCATGGTCCGACCGCTGGGGCTGCCCTTCGACCCGATCGAGCGGGCGGGGGAGACGTGGGAGCAGCGCTTCGGCCCGGCGTCGGCCATGCGCGCGGCGACGTCGGTCTTCCGGGTGCAGCAGATCCTGCTCGCCCGCTTCGACGAGGTGCTCAAGCCACACGGCCTGACCTTCGCCCGCTACGAGGTTCTCGTGCTGCTCACCTTCAGCCGCAGCGGCGAGCTGCCGCTGAAGGTCATCGGCAGCCGGCTCATGGTGCACCCGACCAGCGTCACCAACGCCATCGACCGGCTGGTGGCCGCGGAGTGCGTGACGCGGCGGCCGAACCCGGCCGACGGCCGCGGGGTGCTGGCGGCGATCACCGACCGCGGGCGCGCGGTGGTGGAGGAGGCGACGACGGCGCTCACGGCGCTGGACTTCGGGCTGGCCGAGCTCTCGGAGCCCGAGCGTGAGGAGCTGTTCGGGACGCTGCGGAAGGTCCGGCTGGGCGCCGGTGACGTCGCCGGGACAGATGCCGGGTGACGGTCGACACAGGATAGTTGGACGTCCTAACATCTGGTCATGACCCAGGACGCGCGGCAGCGCTGGCAGCAGCGGTACGACAAGGCGCTCGCGGCGGGGCGGGTGCGGGACGCCGACTTCACCACCCTCTCCGGCGTGGAGGTCGACCCGGTCTACGGCCCGGCCGACGAGAGCGCCGTCGAGAACTTCGAGCGGATCGGCTATCCCGGCGAGTTCCCGTTCACCCGCGGCCTGCACGCCACCGGCTACCGCGGCCGGGCGTGGACGATCCGCCAGTTCGCCGGCTTCGGCAACGCGAAGCAGACCAACGAGCGCTACAAGATGATCCTGGCCGAGGGCGGCGGCGGGCTGAGCGTCGCGTTCGACATGCCCACCCTCATGGGGCGTGACTCCGACGACCCCCGCGCCCTCGGCGAGGTCGGGCACTGCGGGGTCGCGATCGACACCGCCGCGGACATGGACGTGCTCTTCGACGAGATCGACCTCGAGGCCACCACGACGTCGATGACGATCAGCGGCCCCGCCGTCCCGGTGTTCTGCATGTACCTGGTCGCGGCCGAGCGCCAGGGCGCCGACCTGGGGGCGCTCAACGGCACGCTGCAGACCGACATCTTCAAGGAGTACATCGCGCAGAAGGAGTGGCTCTTCCCGCCCGAGCCGCACCTGCGCCTGATCGGCGACCTGATGGAGTACTGCGCCGAGAACATCCCGGCCTACAAGCCGATCAGCGTCTCGGGCTACCACATCCGGGAGGCCGGCTCGACCGCCGCGCAGGAGCTGGCCTACACGCTGGCCGACGGCTTCGCCTACGTGGAGCTGGGGCTCTCCCGCGGGCTCGACATCGAGCAGTTCGCCCCGGGGCTGTCCTTCTTCTTCGACTCCCACCTGGACTTCTTCGAGGAGATCGCCAAATTCCGCGCGGCCCGCCGGATCTGGGCCCGGTGGCTGCGGGACGTCTACGGTGCGCAGACGGAGAAGGCCCAGCAGCTGCGGTTCCACACCCAGACCGCCGGGGTCAGCCTCACCGCGCAGCAGCCGGACAACAACATCACCCGGACGGCGATCGAGGCGCTCGCCGCGATCCTCGGCGGCACCCAGTCGCTGCACACCAACGCCCTGGACGAGGTGCTGGCCCTGCCCAGCGCCAAGGCGGCCCAGATCGCGCTGCGCACCCAGCAGGTCATCGCCGAGGAGACCGGCGTCCTGAACGTGGCCGACCCGCTGGGCGGCTCCTGGTACGTCGAGGCGCTCACCGACGAGATGGAGCGGCAGGCGGAGGAGATCTTCGCCCGCATCAAGGACATGAGCTCCGACGGCACCATGACGGCGGGCATCCTGCGCGGCATCGAGGACGGCTGGTTCACCGGCGAGATCGCCGAGGCGGCGTTCGTCTACCAGCGGGCGCTGGAGAAGGGCGACAAGAAGGTCGTCGGGGTGAACACGCTGACCGGGTCGGTGGACGCCCACGACAAGCTGGACATCCTCCGGGTCAGCCACCAGGTGGAGATCGACCAGAAGGCCGAGCTCAGCGCTCGACGGGCGGCACGGGACGACGCCGCCGCCCGTGCCGCCGTCGCGCGGATGGTCGAGGTGAGCCGGACGGAGCAGAACATGGTGCCCGCCATGCTCGACGCGGTCCGGGCCGAGGCGACCCTGGGCGAGATCTGCGACGCGCTGCGCACCGAGTGGGGGGGCTACACCGAGCCGGCCCGGTTCTGAGCGGGCCCGGCGCACGTCCTCGGCGGGCGGTGGGATCATGGACCCCATGCAGCCGACCCGTCCCGGACGCCCCGACCCGCGCACCCAGGCCCAGCAGGCCCAGATGGCGGCCACGATGGCCGGTGCGGTCGACCTCGCCGCCGTGAAGGCCCGGTCCGAGGCGGCCGCGCGGGCGCAGGCGGCCCCGCCGCCGAACGCCGCCGCACCGGCCGGTGCTCCGGGGGGCGCCGTCGTCGACGTCACCGAGGCGACCTTCCAGGCCGAGGTTCTCGACCGGTCGTTCCAGGTGCCCGTGGTGCTCGACCTGTGGGCCGAGTGGTGCGGGCCGTGCAAGCAGCTCTCCCCGGTGCTCGAGGCGCTCGCCGTCGAGGGCGGCGGCTCCTGGGTGCTGGCCAAGGTCGACGTGGAGGCCAACCCGGCGCTGGCCCAGGGGCTGCGGGTGCAGGGCATCCCGGCCGTCAAGGCGGTCTGGCAGGGGCAGCTGGTGGCCGAGTTCACCGGTGCGATCCCCGAGGAGCAGGCGCGCCAGTTCGTCACCGAGCTGGTGCAGGCCACCACCGGCGGGGCGGTGCCGGGTGCGGAGGCGCCGGCGGAGGTGGAGGACCCGCGCCTGGACGCCGCCGAGGCGGCGCTGGAGCGCGGTGACCTGGCCGCCGCCGAGGCTGCCTACCAGGCGATCCTCGCCGAGGAGCCCGAGCACCCGGACGCGTCGCTGGCGCTGCGCCAGGTGCAGCTCTTCCGGCGGGCCGAGGAGGCCGGGCCCGACGCGCTGGCCGCCGCCGACGCCGCACCCGACGACGTCGCCGCGCAGACCCGCGCCGCGGACTTCCTGCTCGGCACCGGCAACATCGAGGCGGCCTTCGACCGGCTGCTCGACGTGGTCCGGCGTACCGCGGGCGAGGACCGGGACGCGGCCCGCAAGCACCTGGTGGAGCTGTTCGCCGTGGTCGGCGACCAGGACCCGCGGGTGAACCAGGCGCGCCGCCAGCTCACCGCCGCGCTCTTCTGAGCCGCGGGCCGGCCTAGACCCCGACGTCGCAGGCGGTCGCCCCCTCCACGAAGCCGCCGCGGAAGACGTCGACCAGCTGGAAGCCGGACAGCCCGGCGGCGCCCAGGACCTCCTCCTGGACGCCGTACTCGAGCAGGAACAGCACGCTCTCGTCCAGGTCGCCGGGTGAGACGTCGACGTCGGGCACCTGCCCGGCGTACACCGCCGCGCTGAACCAGCCGGCCAGGCAGATCGCCGAGCGGATGGCACCCGGGTCGGCCGGGTCCAGCCCGAGCTGGTCCCGCGCGCCCAGGGCGTAGGGGACGGCGATCGCCGTCGCCACCGCGAAGTCGCCCAGGGCGTACGCCTCGGTGGTGAGTCCCTCGTCGTAGCCGACGACGTTGCCCTCCGCGCAGTACACGAGGTCGCGGTCGGCGGGGGCGCAGCCGGGGGCCCGGCCGGAGAAGGGCTCGATCGGCGGCGGGTCGAACTGCGCGCCGAAGACGTCGGCGAAGGCCCGGTCCCAGAACGCGGGCAGCGCCCCGTCGACGACGGAGACCAGCGCCTCGTACGGCAGGTTGCCCTGCCGCCGGAAGTCGTCGTCGGACGTGAACGGGCCCTGGGTGAACACCCGCTGCGGCCCGAACCGGTCGCGGCACGCCGTCGGCCCGTCGTCGAAGCCCTCCTGGAAGGCCGAGACGCGGTCGAAGTAGGAGCCGTGCGCGGATTGCTCGGCGGTGCTCGTGCCCACCGGGTCCCGGAGCAGGAAGTAGCCGCGCAGCAGGTCGTCGAGGTCGGCCTCCTCCAGCTCCGAGCGCTCGGCGTTCCCGGCGGCGACCCAGGCGGTCCACGCCCCGGCGAGGCAGTCGGCCTGCGTCTCGATCGCGATCGATGCGGAGGGGGCGCCGACCCGGCCCTGGACCGCGTGCCCGAACTCGTGCGCCATCACCAGCGCGGGCAGGAAGCGGCCGTACCCGGACGCGAGCTCGGCGAGGAAGGCGCGGTCGTAGGTGATCGAGTCGGAGTTCGGCCCCTGCGCGGCCTGGCAGTAGAAGGCGTTGTTCTCCACCTCCCGCGGATCGGCGCCGCAGCCGACCCCGTCCGGGTACTGCCGCGGGTCGAGGTTGCCGGGGTCGACGCTGAAGTAGCCGCCCTGCAGCGGCTGGAAGCCGGTGCCGAACACCGCCGGGAACTCGCCGGCCCAGAAGACCTCGAGGTCGCCGAGCGCATCGGCGGCGAGCACGTCGACCTCCTCCGCGGTGGCGCCGACGACGGGGGAGTCGCCGCCCGGGGTCGCCCCGGGGGCCGGCCGTGACGAGCGCGGCGGGTCCAGCACCACGACGGCGCAGCCGGACAGGACGCCGGTGAGCAGCAGGGCCACGCAGACGGCGAGCGCGCGCGTCCGGCGCCGGAGTTCCATGCCTCCTGCATCGGCTCCGGGGCCCCGGCGCAAACGCCGGGCGGATCAGCCGAGGAGCTCGCAGGCCTCGCCGCCGTGCAGGAACCCGCTCCGGAAGGCGCCCACCAGCTCGAAGCCGGACGTGTCGACGTCGGGGAAGACCCGGTCGTCGACGCCGTACTGGAGCAGGAACTGCACGGCCTCGTCGAGGTCGCCGGGGCTGATCTCGGCCTCGAGCAGCTCGCCGAAGGCGTCGTCGTACCACTGGGCCTCGTACCAGCCGGTGAGGCAGACCGCCGACCGCGTCGCGGCACCGTCGTCGACCGACAGCCCGGCCTGGTCGCGCACCGCCAGGGCGTAGGGCAGCGCCATGGCGGTGGCCAGGGCGAAGTCACCAATCTCGTCGTAGGCCGGCACGGCGAGGTCGCCCTCGTCGATGTAGACGGTGCGGTCGTCCCGGCAGTAGCCGAGGTCCCGGCCCGCGAGGCCCGGGCAGTCCGGGGCGTCCCCCTGGAACCCGTCGACCTCCGGTGGCTGGAACCCGCCGCCGAACGCGGTGGGGAACACGTCCCCGTAGAAGGCGGGCAGCGTCGTCCCTACCCAGCCGACGATGTCGTCGAACTCCGCGTTGCCCTGGTCGAGGTCGGTGGGCAGGAACTCCGCGGCGGTGAACAACCGGTCCGCGCCGAAGGCGTCGCGGCAGGTGCCCGGGCCGGAGCCGAAGCCGTCGTAGAAGGCCGAGACCCGGTCGAAGAACGAACCGTGCGCCTCGACGTCGTCAGGGTCGCTGCCGACGTCGTCACGCAGGAGCAGGAACCCGCGGATGACGTCGTCGAGCTCGGGCCGGCGCAGGGAGACGTGGCGGGACCCGCCGTCGGCGACCCAGCGCGTCCACGCCCCGGCGAGGCAGTCGGCCTGGGTCTCGTCCTGGATGCTGCGGCCGGACTCGGCGAACCCGAAGCGGCCCTGCAGGGCGTGCCCGAACTCGTGCGCCAGCACCACGGGCACGAGGAAGCGGCCGTAGTCGTCGGCGAGCTCCTGCAGCAGCGAGCGGTCGTAGGCGATGACGTCGCAGGCCGGGTCGTAGAACGCGTTGCCGGCAACGTCCTCGGGCGCGGTGTACGACCCGGCGCAGCCGATGCCGGTCTCCGGGTAGGCGCTCTCGTCGAGGTCGCGGGAGTCGACCGCGAAGTAGCCGCCGGCGAGCGGGGTGTACTGCTCGCCGAAGTGCTCGGGGTAGGCCTGCGTCCAGAACGACTCCAGGTCGGCCAGCGCGTTGCGGGCGAGCTGGTCGATGGGCTCCTCGCTGACGCCGGTGATGGGGAAGTCGCCGGCGGGGACGTCGACCGGCGCGCCCGCCCCGGGGGCGGCCTGGCCGCGGACGGTGTCGGGAGCGCAACCGGTGAGCACCAGCCCGGCGACGACCACGGGGGCCAGCCGGTGCAGCAGCTGTCTCATCCGGCGGTCCCCTCCACGTGCCCGGCGGGCGCCCGCCCGGGGGGACGTGCGGCGCACAGCATGCCTGGTGCGCCGGGAGGCAGGCCGCCACCCGGCCGCGCCGGAGCGGCGCGACCGGGTGGGGCAGACCGACGATCAGCCCTCGTGCAGGAACCAGACGGTGCCCAGCGGCGGGGCGGCGATGGTGGCCGAGTAGGGCTGGCCGTGCCACGGCTGGGCCACGGCCTCCACGCCGCCGTAGTTGCCGACCCCCGACCCGCCGTAGCCCTCGGCGTCGGAGTTGAGCACCTCCCGCCACTGCCCGGGCCGGGGCAGGCCGATCCGGTACTCGTGGTGCGGGGAGCCGGCGAAGTTCACCACGCAGGCCAGCGCGGACCCCTGGGCCGGCGCCGGCTCGAGGACGTCGTCCGCGCCGGTGTCGTCGGCGAGCGCTGCCTGCGGCGCCGCCCCGTAGCGCAGGAACGACAGCACGTTCCCCGACGCGTCGTTGGCGTCGATCCACTGGAAGCCCGCGGGGTCCACGTCGAGGGACCAGAGGGCGTCGAGCTCCTTGTAGCGGCCGTTGAGGTCGCTCACCAGCTGGAGCACGCCGCGGTGCGCCGGGTCGTCGAGGTGCCACCAGTCCAGCGAGCGGCTCTCGGCCCACTCGGCGTCCTGGGCGAACTCCGAGCCCATGAACAGCAGCTGCTTGCCGGGGTGGGCCCACATGTAGGCCAGGTAGGCGCGCAGGTTGGCCAGCTGCTGCCACCGGTCTCCCGGCATCTTCCGCAGCATCGAGCCCTTGCCGTACACGACCTCGTCGTGGCTGATGGGGAGGACGTAGTTCTCGCTGTAGGCGTAGTGCATCGAGAACGTGAGCTGACCGTGGTGGTAGCTGCGGTAGACCGGCTCCCGCTCGACGTAGGCCAGCGAGTCGTGCATCCAGCCCATGTTCCACTTGAAGCCGAAGCCCAGGCCGCCCAGGTGCGTCGGCCGGGTGACCCCCGGCCAGGCGGTGGACTCCTCGGCGATCGTGACGACGCCGGGGACCTCGCGGTAGATGGTGGCGTTGAACTCCTGCAGGAAGGCCACCGCCTCCAGGTTCTCCCGGCCGCCGTACTTGTTCGGCAGCCACTCGGTGCGGGAGTAGTCCAGGTAGAGCATCGAGGCCACGGCGTCGACGCGGATGCCGTCGACGTGGAACTCCTTGGCCCAGAACAGCGCGTTGGCGACCAGGAAGTTGCGGACCTCGGACCGGCCGAAGTCGAAGACCAGGGTGCCCCAGTCCAGCTGCTCGCCGCGCCGCGGGTCGCCGTGCTCGTAGAGCGGCGTGCCGTCGAAGCGGGCAAGCGCCCACTCGTCCTTGGGGAAGTGCGCGGGCACCCAGTCGACGATGACGCCGATGCCGGCCTGGTGGGCACGGTCGATCAGGTAGCGCAGGTCGTCGGGGCTGCCGAAGCGGGACGTCGGCGCGTAGTAGGAGGTGACCTGGTAGCCCCAGGAGCCGCCGAAGGGGTGCTCGGCCAGCGGCATGAACTCGATGTGGGTGAAGCCGGCGGAGACGACGTAGTCGACCAGCTCGTCGGCGAGCTGGCGGTAGGACAGCCCCTCGCGCCAGGAACCGGCGTGCACCTCGTAGACGCTCATCGGCCGCTGGTGCCAGCCGGCCTCGGCGCGGCTGGCCAGCCAGGCGTCGTCCTGCCACTCGTAGGTGGACTCGGTGACCACGGAGGCGTTCAGCGGCGGCACCTCGGTGGCGAACGCCAGCGGGTCGGACTTCTCGCGCCACGTGCCGTCTGCGCCGAGGACGTGGAACCGGTAGCGGGTGCCGACTTGGGCGCCGGGGATGAAGATCTCCCAGACGCCGGAGGAGCCGAGCAGCCGCATCGGGTAGGCGCGCGCCTCCCAGTAGTCGAAGTCGCCGGTCACCTTGACGCCGCGGGCGCTCGGGGCCCACACGGCGAAGGAGACGCCCTCCACGGTGCCGCGCACCGTCTCGTAGCGGCGGACGTGCGCGCCGAGCACCTCCCAGAGGCGCTCGTGGCGGCCCTCGCGGATGAGGTGCTCGTCGAGCGGGCCCAGCGTGGGCAGCCAGCGGAAGGGGTCGTCGACGGTGTGCGTGGTGGTGCCGCCCTGGCCGTCGTCGAAGACGACCTCGATGCGGTAGTCGCCCGGCTGCCGGGGGAGGATCGCCTCGTAGATCCCCCCGCCGTGCAGCTGGGTGGCGTCGTACCGGCTGCCGTCCTCGTCCAGGACGGCGACCGCGACGGCGTCCGGGCGCAGCGTGCGCACCGCCCAGCCGTCGGCGGTGCGGTGTGCGCCGAGGACGCGGTGCGGATCGCGGGACCAGCCCTCGACGATCGCCCGCAGGTCCTCCTCGGTGAACGTCTGGATCTTCGCGTCCTCGGCCGCCCCGGCGGTGGTGCCGCCGGAGAGGCCGGTGGCCGCGCCGGACGCAGGAACCGGTGCGGGGACGTCGCCGGCCGGGGGCTGCGGGGCCGCCGGCTCGGCCGACCCGTCGGAGGTGGACCCGGTAGAGGCCGACCCGTCTGAGGCGGTCGCGTTCTCGGGCGCCTGCGGCGTGGGCGGCGTCGCCGGATCGGGGTCAGGGGCTTCCGGCTGCCCGGCGGGCGCGCCGGACGGGGAGCCGGGCTCGGCGATCGGCGCCGGCGCCACCACCGGGTTGGCGGTGGTCTCGGTGTCGTCGCCGCCGGGCTCCGGGGTGGCCTCGGTGGCGGTGGGTGCGGCCGCGACCTTCTTCGCCGCCGACCGCTTCGCCGCGGTCGCCTTGGTGTCCGCGGCCGCCGCCTTCTTCGCCGGGGCCTTCTTCGCCGGGGCCGCCTTCTTGGCCGCCGCCTTCTTCGCGGGGGGCGTCTCCGCCGCGGTGGTGCCCGCGTCCGCGGGCGCCTTCTTGGCGGCGGTGCGCCGGGGCGCCTTCTTCGGCGGCTCGGCGTTGACCACCGGGCCGGCGCCGTTGGCCTCGGCCTCGGCCACCTTCTCCTCCACGGCGCGCTGCAGATCGTCCTTGTCGGCCACGGGGCTCTCGCCTCGGTCGTCGGTCGTCATCGTCTCGCCGTCCTCGTCCGTTCTCGGTGCTCTGGTCCGTCGGTTCGATAGCTCAGTCGCGACCGGCGAGCCGGGCGATCGACTGGAGCGGGATCATCAGCCAGTGCGGACGGTTCCTCGCCTCGTAGACGCATTCGTAAACGGCCTTGTCCGCCTCGAACGCCCGAAGGAGTGGTGACTCGCCGCACGGGTCGAGCCCGCTGGCCGAGGAGTACCCGGCGCAGAAGGCGTCCCGGTTGCGTGCCGCCCACTCCTGGGCGCGGTACTCGCGCTGGGTGTCCTCCGGCTGCTCCACGAGCAGGTGCCGGGCGGCGTAGTCGAAGCTGCGCAGCATCCCGGCCACGTCGCGCAGCGGGCTGTCCAGCTCCCGACGGGAGGCCAGCGGGCGGGCGGGCTCGCCCTCGAAGTCGAGGATGATCCAGCCGGTCGCGGTGCGCAGGACCTGGCCGAGGTGGAGGTCGCCGTGCACCCGCTGGCGGACGACCGGCTCGTCGCTGCGGGCGACGGCGGCGTACACCTCGCGGAGGGCGTCGGCGTGCTCCGCCAGCTGCGGCACGACCTCGATCGCCGCATCCAGCCGCTCGGACATCTGCCGGGCGACGGTGGTGAACCACTCGGCCGCCGCGTCCTCGGTGGGCAGCACCTTCGCCATGTCGGCGTGCACGGACGCCGTGGCGGCGCCCAGCCGCTCGCTGTCGGCGGCGAAGTCGCCACCGACCTCGTCGGCGTGCAGGTCGCCCTCGGCGTAGAGGTCCCGGACGCTGGCCGTGGCCAGCCGCCAGCCGTCGCTGGCGTTCGGCACGAACGTCTGCAGCATCGCGACCGTGGCCGGCTCGCCGCCCGCCGGGTCGTCGATCTCGACGTGCCCCAGCAGCGGGGCGATGTGCTCGTTGTCCGTCCGGCGCAGGGCGCCGTGGATCTCGACGTCGGGGTTGAGGCCCGGCTCCAGCCGCCGGAACAGCTTGAAGATCGCCTCCTGGCCGTAGACGAGCGAGGTGTTGCTCTGCTCGGTGGAGACGATGTCGCCGGGCAGCCCCTCGGGGATGTCACCTTCGCCGGCGGGGAAGAAGTGCATCGGGCCGACCGACGAGCCGTTGGCCAGGTGGATCAGCCACGGCGCGGTGGACTCGCGGTCGCGCATCGCGTCGTAGGCATAGGTCTCCTGCCCCTCGTTGGCGACCGCGCCGATGTAGGCCGACTCGAGCCCCTCGGACTGCTGGTCGCGCCAGGAGAGCGGCACCAGGTAGGTGTCGCGCCCGCCGTCGGCGTACTCGATGCGCACCCGGTGCACGGAGAGCACCGGGTTGCCGCGGTCGAGGAAGAACCCGTCCTCGGTGACGTCGGCCCACTCGCGGCCCTTGCCGCCGAACCACCGCTGCTGCGGGATCCACTCGCGGAACAGGTCGGTCAGTGCGTTCATCGGGAATCTCCGGAGTCGTCGGACGGCTCGTCGGTGGCGCTGACCACGCCCGCGGCCAGCAGGGAGTCGGCGACCGAGCTGGACGTGGCGCTGGCCCAGTCCTCGTGCTCGTCGGGGGCCGGCTCGGTGGGCTTGGACAGCTCGAACCAGTAGAAGCCGTGCCCGGCCAGGGTCAGCATGTACGGCAGGACGCCGATCTGCGGGAACTCCACCCGGCCGGTGAGCTCGACCGGCGTGTAGCCCTCGAACCGGCGCAGGTCCAGCTCCACCGGCTGCGGGAACCGGGACAGGTTGTTCACGCACAGCACGACGTCGTCGCCGAACTCGCGGACGAACGACAGCACCGTGGGGTTGCGCGACCCGATCTCGGCGTAGCTGCCCAGCCCGAACGTGGGGTGCTGGCCGCGGACCTGGATCATCCGGCGGACCCACTGCAGCAGCGAGTTGGTGTTGCGCAGCTGCGACTCCACGTTGGTGACCTGGTAGCCGTAGACGGGGTCGGCGTTCAGCGGCAGGTACATCCGCTGGGGGTCGGCGGTGGAGAAGCCGCCGTTGCGGTCCGGCGTCCACTGCATCGGCGTGCGGACGCCGTCGCGGTCACCGAGCCAGATGTTGTCGCCCATGCCGATCTCGTCGCCGTAGTAGAGGACGGGCGATCCGGGCAGCGACAGCAGCAGGGCGTTGAACAGCTCGAGGGTGTTGACGTCGTTGTCCAGCAGCGGGGCCAGCCGGCGGCGGATGCCGATGTTGGCCTTCATGCGGGGGTCCTTGGCGTACTCGCCCCACATGTAGTCGCGCTCCTCGTCGGTGACCATCTCGAGCGTCAGCTCGTCGTGGTTGCGGAGGAAGACGCCCCACTGGCAGTTGTCGGGGATGTCCGGCGTCTGCGCCATGATCTCCGAGATCGGGAAGCGCTGCTCCCGGCGCACCGCCATGAAAAGGCGCGGCATGACCGGGAAGTGGAACGCCATCTGGCACTCGTCGCCGTTCTCGCCGAAGTACTCGACGACGTCGGCCGGCCACTGGTTGGCCTCGCACAGCAGCACGGTGTCGGGGTAGTCGGCGTCGACCACCTTGCGCACGTGCTTGAGGAACTCGTGGGTGCGCGGCAGGTTCTCGCAGTTGGTGCCCTCCTCCTCGAAGAGGTAGGGCACGGCATCGAGCCGGAAGCCGTCGATGCCGAGGTCGAGCCAGAAGCGCAGGGCGTCGATGATCGCCTCCTGCACCTTCGGGTTCTCGAAGTTCAGGTCGGGCTGGTGGGAGAAGAACCGGTGCCAGAAGTACTGCTTGCGCACCGGGTCGAACGTCCAGTTGGAGCTCTCCGTGTCGACGAAGATGATCCGCGCGTCGGCGTAGCCGGTGTCGTCATCGGCCCACACGTAGAAGTCGCCGTACGGGCCCTCGGGGTCGCTGCGGCTGGCCTGGAACCAGGGGTGCTGGTCCGAGGTGTGGTTCATGACGAAGTCGATGATCACCCGCATGCCGCGGGCGTGGGCGGCGTCGAGGAACTCGTGGAAGTCCTGGATGTCACCGAACTCGGGCAGGACCGCGGTGTAGTCGCTGACGTCGTAGCCGCCGTCGCGCAGCGGCGAGGCGAAGAACGGCGGCAGCCACAGGCAGTCGACGCCGAGCCACTGGAGGTAGTCCAGCTTGTCGATCATGCCGCGCAGGTCGCCCACGCCGTCGGCGTTGCTGTCGGCGAAGCCCCGGACCAGGACCTCGTAGAACACCGCGCGCTTGTACCACTCGGGGTCGGTGCCCGGTGGCGGGAGCGGGGAGTGGTTGCTGCTGCGGGACTCGGGGACGGGAACGCTCATCGACGCCAATGCCTCGTTCGGGGATCGGAGGGTGCGGTCGGGGGAAGGCCGGTCAGGCGACCGGCGGGGGGAACTGCACGGACCGCGGGAAGGTGACCGCGAAGACGTGCGCCGGCTCCCGGTGGGGGTCGAGCTCCACGTAGTTGAACTGGCCCCAGTCGTACCGGGCGCCGGTGAGCTCGTCGGTGACCGCGAAGCGCTCGTGCCAGTCCAGGCCGAGAGCCGGCAGGTCCAGCGCCGTCGTCCCGATCTGGGTGTCCCGGCTGGACAGGTTGACGACCACGAGGACGGCGTCGTCCGAGCCGGGGTCGGTCTTGGAGAAGCAGAGCAGGTTGGGGTTGTCGACCTGGTGGAACCGCAGCGTGCGCAGCTGCTGCAGGGCGGGGTGCGCCCGCCGCACCTCGTTGAGGCGGCGGAGGTAGGGCGCCAGGCTCCGGCCCGAGGCCTCGGCCGCGGCCCAGTCGCGCGGGCGCAGCGAGTACTTCTCGCTGTCGAGGTACTCCTCGCTGCCCGGCTTCACGGCCACGTGCTCGAAGAGCTCGAAGCCGGAGTACACGCCCCAGGTGGGGCTCATCATCGAGGCGAGCACGGCACGGATCTTGAACATCGGCGGGCCGCCGAACTGCAGCGACTCGTGCAGGATGTCCGGGGTGTTCACGAAGAAGTTCGGCCGCATGTAGTGGCTGTTGGCGGCCAGCTCCTGGCCGTACTCCTCCAGCTCCTGCCGCTCGGTGCGCCAGGTGAAGTACGTGTAGGACTGGGTGAACCCGATCCGGGCCAGCTGGTGCATCATCGCCGGCCGGGTGAAGGCCTCGGCGAGGAACAGCACGTCCGGATCGGTCTTCTTGACCTCCCAGATCAGCCAGTGCCAGAAGTTCAGCGGCTTGGTGTGCGGGTTGTCGACGCGGAAGATCCGCACGCCGGCGTCCATCCACACCCGCACGACCCGCAGCACCTCGGCGTAGATGCCCTCGGGGTCGTTGTCGAAGTTGACCGGGTAGATGTCCTGGTACTTCTTCGGCGGGTTCTCGGCGTAGGCGATCGTGCCGTCGGGCTTGGTGGTGAACCACTCCGGGTGCTCGGCGACCCAGGGGTGGTCGGGCGCGGCCTGCAGCGCGAGGTCCAGCGCGACCTCCATGCCGAGCTCGCGGGTGCGGGCCACGAAGGCCTCGAAGTCCTCCATCGTGCCCAGCTGCGGGTGCACGGCGTCGTGCCCGCCCTCGGCACTGCCGATGGCCCACGGGGAACCGACGTCGTCCGGGCCGATGTCGTGCGGGTTGCCGCCGGGGAACTGGCTCGAGTTCGGGCCCTTGCGGTTGACCCGGCCGATCGGGTGGATCGGCGGCAGGTAGACGACGTCGAAGCCCATGTCGGCGATCGCCGGCAGCCGGTCGGCGGCGGTGGTGAAGGTGCCGTGCGTGGGTACGCCGCCCACCACCGGCCCCTCCGACCGGGGGAAGAACTCGTACCAGGAGCCGTAGAGGGCCTCCGTGCGGTCCACCCACACCTCGTACTCGGGGGAGCGGGTGACCAGCTCGCGCACCGGGTGCTCGTGCAGGTACCGCTGCAGCCCCGCCGCGAGCGCGGGGGCGATGCGGACCGTCAGCTCCTGCGAGGTGTCGCGCAGCGAAGCGGCGGCGGCGGCGACGCGGTCGCGCCACTCGGCGTCGGCCCCGGCGGCGACGCGGTCGAGCAGCCGCGCGCCCTCCTCCAGGTCGTTGGCGAGCTCGTCGGGCCCCTGGCCGGCCTCGACCTTGACCTCGACGGCGTGCTTCCACGTGGACAGCGGGTCGCTCCACGCCTCGACGCGGAAGGTCCACCGGCCCTCGCGGTCGGGCACGACCCCGGCGATCCAGCGGTCGGGCTCCGGGGGGAGCTTCGCCATGCGGATGAAGGGGGCGGTCGCGTCGTCCCCCTCGGGCGGGGTCCACACCACGTTCGCAGCGACGGCGTCGTGGCCCTCGCGGAAGACGGTGGCGGTGATCGGCAGGTGCTCGCCGACGACGGCGCGGGCCGAGAAGGACCCGCAGGACACGACAGGGGCGACATCGGTGATGCCGAGGCGGAGGTCAGCGCGGCCATTCATCCCGTCCACGCTATCGAGGCGCCGCCCCACCAGCATCTCGGCGCCCGTCCACCCCTCCCGCCTCACCCGTCCGGGCGGTCGGGCGGCGCGGGACCGGGCGCGCAGAGGTGCTCGCGCAGACCCTGACGGGGCGGCCGGGTCTGGTTAGTCTCGACCGGTGCGCGCTCTCCGTCGGTTCACCGTCCGTGCGGCTCTGCCCGAGCCGCTCCTGCCCCTGTCCCAGCTGGTGATGAACCTCCGCTGGTCGTGGCACGCGGAGACCCGGGACCTGTTCGAGACCCTCGACCCCGAGCTGTGGCAGCGCTGCGGCGGTGACCCGGTGCGTGCGCTGGGCGAGGTGTCCGCGGAGCGGCTGGCCGCACTGGCGAAGGACCGCCGGTTCGTGCGCCGGCTGACCGACGCCGTCGACGACCTGCAGGAGTACCTCTCCACCCCGCGCTGGTACCAGTCGCTCGGGGACGAGGCGCCCGCGACGATCGCCTACTTCTCGGCCGAGTTCGGCATCAGCGAGGTGCTGCCGCAGTACTCCGGCGGGCTCGGCATCCTGGCCGGTGACCACCTCAAGGCCGCGTCCGACCTCGGCGTCCCGCTGATCGGCGTGGGGCTGCTCTACCGGGCCGGCTACTTCAGCCAGGGCCTGTCGGCCGACGGCTGGCAGCTGGAGCACTACCCCTCGCTGGACCCGCACGGCCTGCCGATCAAGCTGCTGCGCCAGGCCGACGGCTCCGCCGTCGTCATCACCGTGCCGCTGCCCGAGGGGCGCACCCTGCACGCGCACGTCTGGCGCGCCCAGGTCGGCCGGGTCTCGCTGCTGCTCCTCGACAGCGACATCGAGGAGAACGCACCCGCCGAGCGCCTGGTCACCGACCGGCTCTACGGCGGGGACGAGGACCACCGCCTCCGCCAGGAGATGCTCCTGGGCATCGGCGGGGTCCGGGCGCTGCGCGCGTACTGCTCGCTGACCGGCACCCCGCAGCCGGAGGTGTTCCACGCCAACGAGGGCCACGCCGGCTTCCAGGGGGTCGAGCGCATCCGCGAGCTGACCGAGGCGCACGGCCTGGGCTTCGCCGAGGCACTGCAGGCCGTCCGCGCGGGCACCGTGTTCACCACGCACACCCCCGTGCCGGCGGGCATCGACCGGTTCCCGAAGGCCCTCATCGAGCGCTACTTCGCCGGCTTCGGCGTGCCGCTGGACCAGCTGCTGCCGCTCGGGGCCGAGGACGACCAGGCGAAGTTCAACATGGCCCACATGGGGCTGCGGCTCGGCCAGCGCGCCAACGGCGTCAGCCAGTTGCACGGGCAGGTGAGCCGCGGGATGTTCAACGACCTGTGGCCGGGCTTCGACGAGCGCGACGTGCCGATCGGCTCGATCACCAACGGGGTGCACGCCCCCACCTGGACCGCCCGCGAGCTGATCGAGATGGGCACCCAGACCTCGAGCCAGGGCGACACGGTCGACGTCGAGGGCGAGGTCCACTTCGACGGGGTCGACCGCATCCCCGCCGCCGAGCTGTGGAGCACCCGGCGCGCGCTGCGGGCCCGCCTCGTCGACGAGGTGCGCCGGCGGGTCCGGGAGACCGCGCTGTCCCGCGGGGCCACCGAGGCCGAGGTCGGCTGGACCGACAGCGTCTTCGACCCCGACGTGCTGACCATCGGCTTCGCCCGGCGGGTGCCCTCGTACAAGCGGCTCACCCTCATGCTGCGCGACCCCGAGCGGCTCAAGGCCCTGCTGCTGGACCCCGAGCGGCCGCTCCAGCTGGTCATCGCAGGCAAGAGCCACCCGGCCGACGACGGCGGCAAGAGGCTGATCCAGCAGATGGTGGAGTTCGCCGATGACCCGGAGATCCGGCACCGGATCGCCTTCCTGCCCGGCTACGACATCGGCATGGCGCGCTACCTGTACTGGGGGTGCGACGTCTGGCTGAACAACCCGCTGCGCCCGCTGGAGGCCTGTGGCACGTCGGGCATGAAGGCGGCGCTGAACGGCGGGCTGAACCTGTCGATCCGCGACGGCTGGTGGGACGAGTGGTTCGACGGCCAGAACGGCTGGGCCATCCCCACGGCCGACGGCGTGGCCGATCCCGACCGCCGCGACGAGGTCGAGGCCCGGGCGATCTACGAGCTGCTCGAGACCCAGGTGCTGCCGCGCTTCTACGAGACCGACCGTGACGGGCTCCCCGGGCGGTGGGTGGAGATGGTGCGGCACACGCTGCGCGAGACCGGCCCGAAAGTGCTGGCCACCCGGATGGTGCGCGACTACGTCCGGGCCCTGTACGTCCCGGCCGCCGGGTCCGCCCGCAGCATGGCCACGGACGGCTACGCCCCGGCGCGCACCGAGGCCTCGTGGCGGTCGCAGGTGCTGTCCCACTGGCACGACGTGCGGGTGGCCCACGTCGAGGCGACCGGTGCGGGGGACACCCCGGAGATCGGGTCGAGCCTGGCGCTGCGCGCCGAGGTCGAGCTGCCGGGGCTGACGCCGGCCGACGTCGAGGTGCAGGCGGCCTACGGCCGGGTGGACGACGCCGACGGGCTGCACGAGGTGACGACGGTGCCGATGAGCCACGAGCACACCGACGGCTCGCGGCACTGGTTCACCGCCACCGTGCCCCTGGAGCGGACGGGCGCCTTGGGTTACACCGTGCGCGTCCTGCCGCACTCCGAGTACCTGGCCGACCCGGCGGAGCTCGGCGTGGTGAGCACGGCCTGACCGGAACCCAGCGGACACTCGGACCACGCCGGCACCAGTGACCCCGTGCGACGCCGCGATGTCCCGGCGTGGCGGGTGCCCGCGCCCAGCCAGACCGGCTGCGCATCACTAGGCTGGACGCCATGCCCGACCGCTGTGAAGTCCTCCCCGGAGATGCCGTCGTCGCCCGCCGCGGCGGCGGCCTGCTGTGGGTCGACGCTCCCGGCTCGCCCGCCCTGGTCTCGGCCCTCCACGCCTGCCTGGGCGTGTCGGGTCCCGGCGCCGACCGAGTCCTGGCCGCCGTCGCCGGTCAGGTGAGCTCGCTCGCCTCCGGGAGCGCCTCGTTCGCGCTCGTCCTCACCTCCGACACCGGCACCGGTGTCGCGCTGTGGGCGGGCAAGGGCCAGCCGGCCGTCGACGGCGTCCCCGTCTCCGGCTCGTCGGTCGACGGCGGCAACCTCGCCGCCGGCTTCTCGCTGGGGCAGGCGCTGTACGTGGGCCCCGGCCAGTCCGCCCCGGGCACCCCGCCGGGCGTGAGCTACGACCTGGTCGAGGGCACCGTGCCCGCTGGGGGCGCCACGCTGCACCTGGCCGGCGCCGCACCGGCCGCCGCGTCCGCCCCGGCGACCGAGGCAGCCCCCGCGTCGTCGTTCTCGGGGCCCGACTCGGGCGGCTTCAGCGCCGGCCGCGGGTCCTCGTCCGCCGAGGCCGCGCGCCCGGAGTCCGGCGAGCAGACGGCGTTCTGGCGGCCCGACCCGTCCGACGCCGCGCCGATCCTGCGGTTCGACGACGGCATGGTCGTCACGATCGACGAGGACCTCGTGCTCGGCCGGCGCCCCGACAACCACGAGATGGTGGCCAGCGGCTCGGCGCGCGCGGTGCCGATCGCGGACACCCAGAACGTGCTCTCCTCGGCGCACGCCGCGCTCACCCGTTCCGGTCGCGAGGTCTCGCTGGTCGACCTCGGCTCGCTCAACGGCACCCACGTCGCCGGCCCCGAGGCCACCGAGTGGACCCAGCTCGAGCCGGGTGTGGCCCACCCGCTCTCCGACGGCGACCGCCTCCTGCTCGGCTGGACGGTCATCACCTTCGAGCAGCCCGAGGAGTAGGCGCCTCCTGCCACGCCCGAGAGCCCCGGTCCCGCGAGGACCGGGGCTCTCTGCGTCGAGTGCGCAGTCGGTGGCGCTGTGGCCGGAGTGTCGCCGCGTGTCGCCGACCGCAACTGCGCACTCGGCGGTCTCAGGGCCGGCGTTCGACGCGCAGCAGCCACACGCAGCGGCCGGGCACCTCGAGCGGGCCGGGTGCCATGAAGGTCGGTTCGGGCGGGGTGCCGCGGGCGTACTCGGTGGAGAGCACCAGCTCGTAGCCGTCGGCCCACGGCGGCCCGGGCAGCGTGACCGTCACCGGGTCCGGGCCGGCGTGCAGCTGCACCAGGTAGGAGTCGTCGACCATCGGGTGGCCGTGCTCGTCGCGGTGCCGGATGCCCCGCCCGTCGAGGTACATGCCGACCGTCTGCAGCCCGGTGTCGAACCAGTCGGCGGTGGTGAGCTGGCCACCGCCCGGGGCGAACCAGGCGAGGTCGCGGGTGCCGCCGGTGCCCGGCAGCTCGTGGCCCTCGAAGAACGCCTCCTGGCGCAGCACGGGCGCCCCGCGCCGCACCCGCACCAGTCGGGTGACGAAGGCGAGCAGGTCCTCGTCGACCGAGCCCCAGTCCAGCCAGGAGAGCTCGTTGTCCTGGCAGTAGGCGTTGTTGTTGCCCTGCTGGGTGCGGCCCAGCTCGTCGCCGGCGGTGAGCATCGGCACCCCGGTGGACAGCAGCAGCGTCGTCAGCAGGTTGCGGGCCTGGCGGGCGCGCAGCTCCAGGACGCCCGCGTCGTCGGTGGGGCCCTCGACGCCGCAGTTCCAGTTCCGGTTGTGGCTCTCGCCGTCCCGGTTGTCCTCGCCGTTGGCCTCGTTGCGCTTGTGCTCGTAGCCGACCAGGTCGCGGAGGGTGAAGCCGTCGTGGGCGGTGACGAAGTTGATGCTGGCGAACGGCCGGCGGCCGTCGGAGCGGTACAGGTCCGAGGAGCCGGTCAGCCGGTAGGCGAGGTCGCGGACGCCGACGTGCGACCCGGCCCAGACGTCGCGCACGGTGTCGCGGTACTTCCCGTTCCACTCCGTCCACGGCGGCGGGAAGTTGCCCACCTGGTACCCGCCCGGGCCGATGTCCCACGGCTCGGCGATCAGCTTCACCTGGCTGACCACCGGGTCCTGGTGCACGACGTCGAAGAACGCGGACAGCCGGTCGACGTCGTGCATCGAACGGGCCAGCGCCGAGGCGAGGTCGAACCGGAAGCCGTCGACGTGCATCTCGGTGACCCAGTAGCGCAGCGAGTCCATGAGCAGTCCGAGGACCGCCGGCCGGCGCACGTCCAGGGTGTTCCCGCAGCCGGTGTAGTCGGTGTAGCGGCCGGGGTTCTCCCCGTCGAGGCGGTAGTAGCCGGGGTTGTCGATGCCCTTGAAGGAGAGCGTGGGCCCCGTGTGGTCGCCCTCGGCGGTGTGGTTGTAGACGACGTCGAGGATCACCTCGATGCCCGCGGCGTGCAGCTCCCGGACCATCGTCTTGAACTCGGTGACCTGGCCACCGCCGCTGCCGGAGGCGCTGTAGGCGGCGTGCGGGGCGAAGTAGCCGAGGGTGTTGTAGCCCCAGTAGTTGGTCAGTCCGCGGCGCAGGAGGTGCGGCTCGCTGACGAAGTGGTGCACGGGCAGCAGCTCCACCGCGGTGACCCCCAGCGCGAGCAGGTGCTCGACGAAGGCCGGGTGCGCCAGGCCGGCGTAGGTGCCGCGCAGGTGCGCCGGGACGCCGGGGTGCCGGGCGGTGGCGCCCTTGACGTGCACCTCGTAGACGACGGTGTCCGACCACGAGCGCCGCAGCGGCCGGTCGCCGTCCCAGGGGAACGGGTCGTGGACGACGACGCCGCGCGGCACGAAGGGCGCGGAGTCCCGCTCGTCGGGGACGGCCGAGTCCGGGGCGTCGGCCGGGTGGCCGAACAGCGCGCCGTCCAGGCGCAGCTCGCCGTCGACGGCCCGCGCGTAGGGGTCCAGCAGCAGCTTCGCCGGGTTGTAGCGGTGCCCGGAGAACGGGTCGTAGCCGCCGTGCACCCGGTAGCCGTAGCGCTGCCCGGGCCCGATCCCGGGCAGCCGACCGTGCCAGACCTGGTGGGTGGTCTCCTCGAGCCGGTACCGGTGCTCCGCTCCGTCGGGGTCGAACAGGCACAGGTCGACCGCGGCGGCCCCGGCCGACCACAGCGCGAAGTTCGTCCCGCGACCGTCCCAGGCCGCCCCCAGGGGAGCGGGCGTCCCGGGGAGCACGCCCGGGACCGGGGATCCGGCGGCGGGGGAGACGGTCACCGGGTGATCGTGCCAACTCCGGAGCCGGAGCGGGCGCACCGGCGGCGGGGAAGGTTGGTTGGATGGGGGACGTGTCGAACCCTGACGCCCCCGAGGGGGCGGTCGTCCGCATGACCGGCGTCGACGTCGTCCGGGGGCAGAACCACCTGCTCCGCGGTGTCGACTGGACCGTCGAGGCCGACCACCGGTGGGTGGTGCTCGGCCCGAACGGGGCGGGGAAGACGACGCTGATGCAGCTCGCCGCGGCCCAGATGCACCCGACCCGCGGGGAGGTGCGGCTGCTGGGGGAGACCCTCGGCGCGGTCGACGTCTTCGAGCTGCGGCCCCGCATCGGCCTGACCAGCGCGTCCCTGTCCCAGCGGATCTCACCGTCGGAGCGCACCGGCGACATCGTGGTGTCGGCCGGCTACGCCGTCGTCGGCCGCTGGCGGGAGCGCTACGACGTCCACGACCTCACCCGGGCCGGGATGCTCATGGAGCAGTGGGGCGTCGCCCAGTTCGCGCACCGGCCGTTCGGCACGCTGAGCGAGGGCGAGCGCAAGCGGGCCCAGATCGCGCGCGCCCTCATGCCCGATCCGGAGCTGCTGCTGCTCGACGAGCCCGGCGCCGGCCTGGACCTGGGCGGCCGGGAGGACCTCGTCGCCCGGCTGTCGGACCTCGCGAGGTACCACTACGCGCCGGCCCAGGTGCTGGTCACGCACCACGTGGAGGAGATCCCGCCCGGCTACACCCACGCGCTGCTGCTGCGCGACGGGGACGTGGTGGCCGCCGGGGCCGCCGACGACGTGCTGACCGCGGCGCACCTGTCCGACACCTTCGGCCTGGCGCTGTCGCTGAGCCGCACCGACGGCCGGTTCACCGCCCGCCGGGCCGCCTGACCGAGGACCGCGTCCACCGCCGTCCACCGGCTAGGGTGCGGCCATGCCTGAGTTCGTGAGCCTGCAGGTCGAGGACGGCGTCGGCACCATCCGGCTCGACCGGCCGAAGATGAACGCGATCGACGAGCAGCTGCACATGGAGGTGCGCGCCGCGGCCACGGAGGCCGGCAGCCGCGACGACGTGCGCGCCGTGGTCATCTACGGCGGGGAGCGGGTGTTCGCCGCCGGAGCCGACATCAAGGCGATGTCGCAGCTCGATGGCGCCGGCATGACCGCCTGGGGCAAGGAGCTGCAGGAGTCCTTCCGCACCGTCGCCCGCATCCCGCGGCCGGTCATCGCCGCGGTCACCGGGTACGCCCTGGGTGGCGGCTACGAGCTGGCGCTGTGCGCCGACTTCCGCGTGCTGGGCGCCGGCGCGAAGATCGGCCAGCCGGAGATCCTCCTGGGCGTGATCCCCGGCGCCGGCGGCACCCAGCGGCTGGCCCGCCTGGTGGGGCCGGCCAAGGCCAAGGACCTCGTCTTCACCGGCCGGCACGTGGCCGCGGAGGAGGCCCTGGAGATGGGCCTGGCCGACGCCGTCGTCCCCGACGCCGAGGTGTACGGGACGGCGCTGGCGATGGCCCGCAAGCTCGCCGCCGGCCCGCCGCTGGCGCTGGCCGCGGCCAAGCGCGCGATCGACGAGGGCCTCGAGCTGCCCATCGACGAGGGCCTGGCCCTGGAGAGCCGGCTGTTCGCCGAGCTGTTCGACACCGAGGACCAGGACACCGGCATGCGGTCGTTCCTGGAGAACGGACCGGGCAAGGCCACCTTCACCGGCCGCTGAACCGGGCGGTCCGTGGCCGGGAGGTCACGGGACCTTCATGCGGCGGTACCCGCACCGGGGTGTCGCGTCGGCCACAATGCGCGAGGCCGTCCGACCGGGGTCAACGGGGCCCGCGCGCGGGCGGCACCACACCAGGAGGACATGTGCGACGAAGCACCCTGCGGACCGCGGTCGCGGTCGTGACGGCGGGACTCACGCTGACCGCCTGCGGCTCGGACGACGGCGACCCGGGCGGGAGCGGCGGGAGCGGCTCGGACTGGGCCACCGCCACCTCGGTGGAGGACGGCGGCGGGATGGACGCGCTCATCGAGGCCGCGCAGGCCGAGGGTGAGCTGAACGTCATCGCCCTGCCGCCGGACTGGGCCAACTACGGCGAGATGCTCGACACCTTCAGCGAGAAGTACGGCATCGACATCAACAGCGCCAGCCCCAACGGCTCCAGCCAGGACGAGCTGAACGCGGTGACCAGCCAGCGCGGCCAGGACCGTGCGCCCGACGTCCTCGACCTCGGCACCGCCTTCGCCCGCCAGGCCCAGGCCCAGGACCTCCTCGCCCCGTACCAGGTGCAGACCTGGGACGACATCCCGGCGAACCAGAAGGATCCCGAGGGCCACTGGTTCAACGACTACGGCGGCTTCATCTCGATCGGGTGCAACGCCTCGGTCGTCGCCGAGTGCCCGACCACCTTCGCCGAACTGCTCGACCCGATGTACGCCGGCCAGGTGGCACTGAACGGCAACCCGACGCAGGCCGCGGCGGCGTTCAGCGGGGTGTGGGCGGCCGCGCTGGCCAACGGCGGCAGCCTGGACGACATCGGCCCGGGCATCGACTTCTTCACGCAGGTCAAGGACGCCGGCAACTTCAACCCGGTCGAGATCACCCCCGCGACCATCCAGAGCGGCGAGACCCCGATCTCGATCGACTGGGACTACCTCAACGCCTCGTTCACCGAGGAGTTCGCCGAGCAGGGGGTCGAGTGGCAGGTCGCCGTCCCCTCCGACGGTGTCTTCGGCAGCTACTACAGCCAGGCGATCAGCGCGTACGCCCCGCACCCGGCGGCGGCGCGGCTGTGGGAGGAGTTCCTCTACAGCGACGAGGGCCAGAACATCTGGCTGGAGGGTGGCTCCCGCCCGGTCCGGCTGCCGGCCATGGAAGAGGCGGGGACCGCCGACGCCGAGGCCCTGGCGGCGCTGCCCGAGGTCGAGGGTGACGTCGAGTTCCCGACCGACGAGCAGCAGACGGCGGCGCAGGCGGTCGTGGCCGAGCGCTGGAACGCGGAGATCTCCGGCTGAGTACCGCAGCCCCGCACGCCACCACCGGGTCGCCGGTCGCGCCGGTCCCTCGCAGGAGGGGCCGGCGCGGCCGCGTGCTCGTCGTCCTCGGCACGCTGCCGTTCTTCCTCTACGTCGCGGTGTTCCTGCTGCTGCCCATCGGGGTGCTCGCGGTCGAGGCGTTCCGCGCCACCGACCCGGTCACGTTCGAGGAGACCTGGTCGACCGCCTCGATCCGGGCGGTCGCCGAGGGGCCGTACCGGCGGGCCTACGTCGGCAGCCTGCAGCTGTCGGCCATCACCGCCGTCCTCAGCGCCGCGCTGGGTCTGGCGCTCGCCGTCGCGGTGCTGCGCGCCCGGCGCGGGCGGCTGCTGCGCCGGCTGGTGCTCACCGCCTCCGGCGTCCTGGCCAACTTCGGCGGGATCCCGCTGGCGTTCGCGTTCATCGCCACGATCGGCACCAGCGGCGTCGTCACCGCGCTGCTGACCGACACCCTCGGGCTGGGCCTCGGCGGCTTCTCGCTGTACTCGATGGCCGGGCTGGCGCTGGTCTACCTCTACTTCCTGATCCCGCTGATGGTGCTCACCATCGTCCCGGCGCTCGAGGCGCTGCGGCCGCAGTGGCGGGAGGCGGCCGACAACCTCGGCGCGACCGGCTGGCAGTACTGGCGGTACGTCGGGGGTCCCGTCCTCGCCCCGCCGGTGATCGGCGCGACGATGCTGCTGTTCGCCTCCGCCTTCGCCGCCTACGCGACCGCCCGGGCGCTGGTCGGCAGCAGCGTCCCGCTGGTCACGCTGCAGATCGCCGACGCGCTGTCGAGCAACGTCGTCGTCGGGGCGGAGAACCTGGGCAAGGCGCTGGCGCTCGGCATGGTCGTGCTCGTCGGCCTGGTGATGGTCTTCTACGCCTGGGTGCAGCGGCGCACCCAGCGGTGGCTGGCATGACCGTGCTCGCGGAGAACGTCGCCGGCGCGGGCGGCGTCGAGCCCCCGCAGCGGCGGCGGCCCGGACGCCGCGGCGCGGGCGCCTGGCGGATCGCCGTCCTGGCCGTGCTGGGCCTGTACTTCCTCGTGCCCGTCACCGCGTCGGTCTGGTTCACCGTGCGCGACCGCGGCCAGGGTGGCTTCACCGCCGAGCACTACGTGGAGATGCCCGGCGCCGAGGGCTTCACCGAGGCGTTCACCCGTTCCCTGGCGCTGGCCGGGCTCACCGTCACCATCGCCCTGCTGCTCATGGTGCCGACGATCGTGCTGGTCACCCTGCGGCTGCCCCGCCTGCGGACGACGGTCGAGCTGCTCACCCTCATGCCGCTCGTGCTGCCCCCGATCGCGCTGGTCGTCGGGGTGCGCAGCGTGCTGGCCTGGGCGCCCGACTACTTCCTGGACACCTGGCTGGCGGAGGTCTTCTTCGCCCTCCAGGAGCCGGCGCTGCCCTGGATCCTCGTCCTCGTCTACGTCGTCCTCGCGCTGCCGTTCGTGTACCGCGCGCTCGACGCCGGTGTGCGGGGGGCCGACCTCCGGACCCTGACCGAGGCCGCGCGCAACCTCGGCGCGTCCTGGCCGCGGGTCCTGGTCTCGGTGGTGCTGCCGGTGCTGCGCACATCGGTGCTGAACGCCTCGTTCATCACCGTCGCCCTCGTGCTGGGGGAGTTCACGGTCGCCAACATCCTCGGGTTCGAGACGTTCCCGACCTGGATCCTCCGGATCGCGGGTTCCCAGCCGCAGCTCTCCGTGGCCGTCTCGGTGCTCTCGCTCCTCCTCACCTGGCTGCTGCTGCTGATGATCTCCGCGCTGGACCGTCGGCGCGGCACGAAGGAGTCCGCATGACCGCCCTGCCACGGACCACCACGGACCGGTCCGCCGACGCCTCCGCCGATCTGCGCGGCCGGGCCGGGACGCCGGTGCGCCTGGAGGGGCTGACCCGCCGCTACGGCCCGGTGGTGGCCCTCGACGGGCTCGACCTGGACATCGCCGGTGGCGAGCTGCTGGCCCTGCTCGGCCCGTCGGGCTGCGGCAAGACGACGGCCCTGCGGGCGATCGCCGGCTTCGACCGCCCCGACGGCGGCCGGGTGCTGGTGGGGGACCGCGACGTCACCGGCACCCCGCCCAGCAAGCGCGACATGGGCATGGTCTTCCAGGCGTACAGCCTGTTCCCCAACCTGACCGTGGCCGAAAACGTCGCGTTCGGGCTCCGGGTGCGCCGCCGGGCGAAGTCGGAGCGGGCGGGCCGGGCGACCGAGCTGCTGGACCTGGTGGGGCTCGCCGACCGCGGCGACCGGTACCCGCACCAGCTCTCCGGGGGCCAGCAGCAGCGGGTGGCCCTGGCTCGGGCGCTGGCCGTCGCCCCGCAGGTCCTGCTGCTCGACGAGCCGCTCTCCGCGCTGGACGCGCAGGTGCGGGTGCAGCTGCGCGAGGAGATCCGCCGCATCCAGCTGGAGCTGGGCATCACCACCGTGTTCGTGACCCACGACCAGGCCGAGGCGCTCTCGGTCGCCGACCGGGTGGGCGTGATGCGCGCCGGGCGGCTGGAGCAGATCGCCTCGCCCGACGAGCTCTACGAGCGCCCGGCGACGGCGTTCGTCGCCGAGTTCGTGGGCACGATGAACCGGCTGCCCGCGACGCTCGCCGGCGGGGAGGCGCACCTGCTCGGCGTCCGGCGGCCGGTGACCGGGGCCGCCCCCGCCGGCGGGCCCGTGGTCGCGCTGGTCCGCCCCGAGTCGCTGCTGGTCTCCGCCGACCCGGCGGGAACGGGCCGGGTGGTGACCCGTACGTTCTCCGGCGCCTCCACCCGGGTGCTCGTCGCGCTGCCCGGCGGCGTCGAGGTGCGGATCGACGTCGCCAGCGCCGACAGCCAGCTGCTGACCCCCGGGGCCGCCGTCACGGTGACCCCCGCCGACCGGGCGGTGCTGGTCGCGCCGGCCGAGCCCGCGGCCGGCGGGGCGTAGCGTCGGGTGCGTCCCGTCCACGTCGCGCACCGGCCGTCCGAGCCGTGCCGGGGCGGGAGCACGCCACTGCGCGCCGGTGACCCCGGCCGAGTCAGGTTCCGCCATGACCACCGCCCTGTCCTCCCCGGCCGACACCGAGCAGCCCGCCGCAGCCCTCTCCTGCACCGCCTGCCCGCACCCGCTCGCCGGCCACGACCGGATCTCGCTGCGCTTCTGCGAGGCGACCCGCACGCACGACAGCGCGCGGGGGTGCGTCTGCCCGCGGTGACCCCGCAGGGGTGCGCGATCATGCTGCGGTGACCGAGCCCCGCACGGACGTCGACCACTCCGACCCCGGGGGCCGGGCGTGGGTCGACCGCGCGGTCGCCGCCGTGGAGGCCGACGCGCGGCGCAGCGCCGACACCCACCTGCTGGTCTACCCGCTGCCCCCGGAGTGGGGCGTCGACCTCTACCTCAAGGACGAGTCGACCCACCCGACCGGCAGCCTCAAGCACCGGCTGGCCCGGTCGCTGTTCCTCTACGGGCTGTGCTCGGGGCAGATCACCGAGGGCAGCACGGTCGTGGAGGCCTCCAGCGGGTCGACGGCGGTGAGCGAGGCGTACTTCGCGCGGATGCTGGGCCTGCCGTTCGTCGCGGTCATGCCGCGGTCGACCAGCCCGGAGAAGATCGCGCTGATCGAGTTCCACGGCGGCGTGTGCCACTTCGTCGAGCGTGCGCCGGACATCTACGAGGAGGCGCGCCGGCTGGCCGCCGGGTGCGGTGGCCACTACCTCGACCAGTTCACCTACGCCGAGCGGGCGACCGACTGGCGCGGCAACAACAACATCGCCGAGTCGATCTTCGACCAGCTCGCCGCCGAGCGGCACCCGGTGCCCGACTGGGTCGTCGTCGGGGCCGGCACGGGCGGCACGAGCGCGACCATCGGCCGGTACCTGCGCTACCGGCGGCACCCCACGCGGCTGGCCGTGGTCGATCCGGAGAACTCGGCGTTCCTCCCCGGGTACGCGGCCGGCGACCCCGGCTGGACCACCGGGACGCCCTCGCGGATCGAGGGCATCGGCCGGCCGCGGGTCGAGCCCTCCTTCGTGCCGACGATCGTCGACCGGATGATCGGGGTGCCCGACGCCGCGTCGCTGGCCGCGATGCGGCACCTGGAGCGGGCGACCGGCCGCCGGGCGGGCGGATCCACCGGCACGAACCTGTGGGGGGCGTTCGGCCTGGTCGCGGAGATGGTGGCGGCGGGCCGGCAGGGGAGCGTGGTCACGCTGCTCTGCGACGGCGGGGAGCGGTACGCCCGCACCTACTACTCCGACGACTGGGTGGCGGCGCAGCGCCTGGACCTCGCGCCGTACACCGAGATCCTCCGGCGCTTCGCCGCGACGGGGGAGTGGGCGGCCGGGCCGGGCGGACCGGCGTGACGTGCCTCACCCGCCCCTCCTCCCGCCTCGGCATTACCGCGCAGTAGCCTCCATGATCGGAGCCAGGCGGGCCCCCGTGCCCGCATCCTGAACGCGTCCTGAGGAAGGTTCAGCGCGATGAACATCGTCGTTCTTGTCAAGCAGGTCCCGGACTCGGGAAGTGAGCGCAAGCTGGACCCGGCCGACAACACCGTCGCCCGTGCGTCCGCCGACAACGTCATCAACGAGATGGACGAGTACGCCATCGAGGAGGCGCTCACCATCAAGGAGGCGCAGGGCGGCGAGGTCACGGTGCTGACCGTCGGCCCCGACTCCGCCACCGACGCCATCCGCAAGGCGCTGTCCATGGGCGCCGACAAGGCCGTGCACGTCGTCGACGACGCCATCCACGGCTCGTGCGCGGTGCAGACCTCGGCGGTCATCGCCGCGGCGCTGGGCCAGATGGAGTACGACCTGGTCATGTGCGGCGCCGAGGCCACCGACGCGCAGCTGTCGGTCATGCCGGCGCTGCTCGCCGAGCGGCTCGGCCTCCCGCAGCTGTCCGGTGCCCGCAAGGTCACCATCGAGGGCGGCACCGCGAAGGTGGAGCGGCAGACCGACGGCGGCTTCTGGGCCCTCGAGGCCCCGCTCCCGGCGATCATCTCGACCTGGGACACCATCAACGAGCCGCGCTACCCCTCGTTCAAGGGGATCATGGCCGCGAAGAAGAAGCCGGTCGAGACCAAGTCGCTGGCCGACCTCGGCGTCGACGCCGGCAGCGTGGGCCTGGCCAGCGCCACGAGCAAGGTGCTCGACTTCGCCGGCCGCCCGCCGAAGGGCGAGGGCGTCAAGGTGACCGACGAGGGCGACGGCGCGCAGAAGTTCGTCGACTTCCTCGCCAGCCAGAAGATCGTCTGACCCGGCCCGGATCGAAGGAAGAGGAGAACACCCCATGGCAGAGGTCCTGGTCCTGGCCGAGCTCGACCCGGCCGGCGGCGGAGTCCGCAAGACCACCCTGGAAGCCCTGACCGCGGCGCGTGCGCTCGGTGAGCCGTCGGCCGTCGTCCTCGGCGCGCCGGGCACGGCCGCCGGCGTGAAGGACGCCCTCGCGGAGTACGGCGCCGCGACCGTCTACGTCGCCGAGTCCGAGGACGTCGACGCCTACCTGGTGGCCCCCAAGGCCGAGGTGCTGGCGCAGCTGGTGAGCGAGAAGTCGCCCGCCGCCGTCGTCATCCCCTCCTCGCCGGAGGGCAAGGAGATCGCCGCCCGCCTGGCCATCAAGACCGGCAGCGGCTTCCTCACCGACGTCACCGAGATCGCCTCCGACGGCACCGCCACCCAGGCGGCGTTCGCCGGCGCGACGATCGTGCACTCGCAGGTGACGGTCGGCACCCCGATCTACACGCTGCGCGGCAACTCGGTCACCCCGGAGCCGGCTCCGGCCGCGGGCGCCGAGCAGGCCGTCGCGGTGTCGGTCAGCGACGCGGCCAAGCAGGTCCGCGTCGTCGAGCGCGTCGTGGAGCAGAAGAGCAACCGCCCCGAGCTCACCGAGGCCTCGATCGTCGTCTCCGGTGGCCGCGGCGTCGCCAGCGCCGAGAACTTCTCGGTCATCGAGGGCCTGGCCGACTCGCTCGGCGCGGCCGTGGGCGCCTCGCGCGCCGCGGTCGACTCCGGCTTCTACCCGCACAGCTTCCAGGTCGGGCAGACCGGCAAGACCGTTTCGCCGAACCTCTACGTCGCCGTCGGCATCTCCGGTGCCATCCAGCACCGCGCCGGCATGCAGACCTCGAAGACCATCGTGGCCATCAACAAGGACCCCGAGGCCCCGATCTTCGAGCTGGCCGACTTCGGCGTCGTCGGCGACCTGAACACGGTCGTCCCCGCTGCCACCGAGCAGATCAACGCCCGCAAGTAGCCCCACCGCACCGCAGCCGTCGAGCGCCGATCCCTCCGGGGGTCGGCGCTCGACGCCTGTCCGGGCCGGGAAGGACCGCGGGCCGACCGGAGTTGGGCACGGCGTGAGGACGGCAGCGTGAGCGATGGCGGATCGGCGTCGGTGTTCGACCGGGCGCACCGGCTGACCACCGCGGGGCTGCTCATGCTGGTCACCTTCGTCGCCTTCGAGGCGATGGCAGTGGCGACGGCGATGCCCACCGCCGTCGCCGAGCTCGACGGCCTGGCCTGGTACGCGTGGCCGTTCAGCGCCTACCTGGTCGCCTCGGTCGTCGGGATGGTGCTCGGCGGCGACGTCGGGGACCGGCGGGGTCCCCGGGTCGCGCTGCTCACCGGGGTCGCGGTCTTCGCCGCCGGGCTGCTGGCCGCCGGCCTGGCGGGCTCGATGGCCGTGCTGGTCGCGGCGCGCGCCGTGCAGGGCGTGGGCGGCGGCGTCATCGCGGTCTCGCTGTACGTCGTCGCGGGGCAGGCCTACGCGCCGGCCCTGCGTCCCCGGCTGTTCGGCGCCATCTCGGCGGCCTGGGTGCTGCCGGCGCTGATCGGCCCGGTCGTCTCCGGCCTGGTGACCACGCACCTGACCTGGCGGCTGGTCTTCCTCGGCCTGCTGCCGCTCATCCTGCTCGGACTGGGCCTGGTGCTGCCCGCCGTCCGCGGGCTCGCCGTCCCCGAGGACGGCGAACCGCCGGCTCCCGCGCGCCGCTGGTGGGCGTTGCTGGCCGGAGCCGGGATCGCGCTGCTGCAGTACGCGGGCCAGCGGGCGGACCTGCTCGCGGTGGGCCTGGCCGTGGCCGGCCTCGCCGCCCTGGTCGCCGGCCTGCGCCCGCTGCTGCCCGCGGGCACGGCGGCCGTGCGGGCCGGGCTGCCCGCCGTCGTCGCCTCCCGCGGCCTGCTGGCCGGTGCCTTCTTCGGCATGGACACGCTGCTGCCGCTGGCGCTCACCGAACTGCACGGCTACCCGGCGGCCGCGGCCGGCGTGCCGCTGACCGCCGGGGCGCTGGGCTGGGCGGTGGCCTCGCAGCTGCAGGGCCGGCGGCCGGACTGGAGCCGGGTCGTGGTGCTGCGCGCCGGCTTCCTGCTGCTGGCCGCCGGTCTGGCGGGGACGGCGCTGATCACGGTCCCCGGCCTCGGTGGCTGGCCGGCCTACCTCACCTGGGGGGTTGCCGGGCTCGGCATGGGGCTCGGGATGCCGAGCCTCGGGGTGCTGCTGCTCGACTCGTCGCCCGAGCACCGGCGCGGCGCGGACTCGGCGGCCTTCCAGATCGCCGACGTGACCGGGTCGGCGCTGCTGGTCGGCGTCGTCGGGGTGCTGGTGGCGGCCTCGGTGACCGGCGCGCTGCCGCTGTCGGGCGCGGTGCTCGCCGGGGTGGCCGTGCTCACCGTCGTGGCGCTGGCCGGGGCCGCGGTCGCCCCCCGTGCGGGTGCCGGTGTCCCGGTGACGGCGGCCCCCGCCGCCCGCGCGACTACCCTGAGCGCGTCATGAGCTACTCGGATCCGGTCTACCTCGACCACGCGGCGACCACGCCGATGCTGCCCGAGGTCCTGGCCGCGATGACCGAGCAGCTCGGCCGGGTCGGCAACGCCTCGTCGCTGCACGCCAGCGGCCGGGCCGCCCGCCGGGCGGCCGAGCAGGCCCGCGAGCGGCTGGCCGAGGCGCTGGGCGGCCGGCCGTCGGAGGTGCTGTTCACCGGCGGCGGCACCGAGAGCGACAACCTCGCCGTCAAGGGGTTGTTCTGGGCCCGGCGCGAGGCCGACTCCCGCCGTCGCCGGATCGTGGTGAGCCCGGCCGAGCACCACGCCGTCCTCGACAGCGTGGAGTGGCTGGCCAAGCACGAGGGCGCCGAGGTCACCTGGCTGCCGGTCGAGCCCTCCGGCCGGGTGACGCCCCGGGCGCTGGCCGAGGCGCTCGGTGACGGCACCGACGTCGCGGTGGCGAGCGTCATGTGGGCCAACAACGAGATCGGCACGGTCAGCGACATCGCCGCGCTCGCCGCCACCGCCCACGACGTGGGCGTGCCCCTGCACACCGACGCGGTGCAGGCGGTGGGGCACGTGCTCGTGGACTTCGGCGCCACCGGCGTCGACGCGCTGACCATGACCGGGCACAAGCTCGGCGGGCCCATGGGGGCCGGCGTGCTGCTGCTGCGCCGGGACGCCGAGTGCACGCCGCTGCTGCACGGCGGGGGCCAGGAGCGCGACGTCCGGTCCGGAACCCTCGACGTCGCCGCCATCGTCGGGCTGGCCGTCGCGGCGGCCACCGCGGTCGACGGCCGGGGAGAGCGGGCCGCCGAGCTGGCCCGGCTGCGCGACCGGCTGGTCGCCGGCGTCGTCGGGCAGGTGCCCGACGCGCAGCTCAACGGCGCCCCCCTGGACGACGTGGTGCGCTCCGGCCCGGGCCGGCTGCCCGGCAACGCGCACCTGTCCTTCCCCGGCGCCGAGGGCGACGCGCTGCTCATGCTGCTCGACGCCCGGGGCATCGAGTGCTCGACCGGCTCGGCCTGCAGCGCCGGGGTGGCCCGGCCCAGCCACGTGCTGCTGGCGGTCGGCGCCGATCCGGACCGGGCCCGCAGCTCGCTGCGGTTCAGCCTCGGCCACACCAGCACCGACGCCGACGTCGACGCCCTGCTCGACGTGATCGCCCCCGTGGTCGAGCGCGCCCGCCGCGCCGGGATGGGCCGGCGATGAGGGTGCTCGCCGCCATGAGCGGGGGCGTGGACTCCGCCGTCGCCGCGGCGCTGGCCGTCGACGCCGGGCACGACGTCACCGGGGTGCACCTGGCGCTGTCGCAGGAGCGCCAGGCGCTGCGCAGCGGCTCCCGCGGGTGCTGCAGCGTCGAGGACTCGCACGACGCCCGGCGGGTGGCCGACGAGCTCGGCATCCCCTTCTACGTCTGGGACCTCGCCGAGCGGTTCACCGAGGACGTCGTGGACGACTTCGTGGCGGAGTACGCGGCGGGGCGCACGCCGAACCCGTGCCTGCGCTGCAACGAGAAGATCAAGTTCTCGGCGGTCCTGGACCGGGCGCAGGCGCTCGGCTTCGACGCCGTCGTCACCGGGCACCACGCCCGGCTGGCCGACGGGGAGCTGCGCCGCTCCGTGGACGAGGCGAAGGACCAGTCGTACGTGCTGGGCGTGCTGACGCCGGAGCAGCTGGCCGGGGCGATGTTCCCGCTCGGCGGCATGACCAAGGAGCGGGTGCGGGAGATCGCGGCCGAGCGCGGCTTCGCCGTCGCCACCAAGGCCGACTCGCACGACATCTGCTTCATCCCCGACGGCGACACCCGCGGCTTCCTGGCCCGCCGGCTGGGCAGCCGCCCCGGCCCGGTGGTCGACGCCGCCACCGGGGCGACCGTCGGCGAGCACGACGGCACCTACGGCTTCACGGTCGGCCAGCGGCGCGGGCTCGGCGTGAGCGCCGGCGACTCCCGCCCCCGGTACGTGCTGGGCATCGAGCCGGTCAGCCGGACGGTCACCATCGGCACGGCCGACCTCGCGGGCGTCGACGTCGTCGGGACGGCGACGCCGACCTGGACCGGCGCGGCGCCGGAGTTGCCCGTCCGGGCCGAGGTGCAGCTGCGCGCCCACGGCACCCCGGTGCCCTGCGAGGTGACGAGCGACGACGCCGGCGGGCTGCGCATCGTGCTCGCGGAGCAGCAGCGCGGCGTGGCCGCCGGGCAGTCGGCGGTGCTCTACGAGCCCGACCCCGCGCGCGGCGACCGGGTCCTCGGGCAGGCCGTGATCCGGAGCGCGACGGCCACGGCCGGACGGCCCTGATGGCTGCGTCCAGCGAGAGCCCGGCACCGGTCGCGGTGCCGTGGGGGCCGGCCACCGGCGTCGGCTCGCTGCCCGGCACCGACCCGGCCGAGGCGGTGCGGCTGGTGGCCGGGGAGCTGCCGGAGTTCGCCCACCTGCCCGAGCTCCCCGGCCGGGGCGCCGGCGCGGACATGATCGGCCGGACGGCCGCGCTGCTGGTCGACCTGGCGGTGGACCTCACGCCGGCCGGCTGGCGGCTGGTGCCGCGGCCGGGCGCGGACCAGCGCCGGGCCGGGGAGTTCCTCGCCCGCGACCTGGACGCGCTGCTGGACGTCGCCGGGACGTGGACCGGGCCGTTCAAGGTGCAGGCCACCGGGCCGTGGACCCTCGCGGCCGGGCTGGAGCGCACCCGTGGCGACCGCGCCGTGGTCGACGCCGGCGCCCGCCGCGACCTGGGGCAGTCACTGGCCGAGGGGCTCGCCGCGCACGTGGCCGAGGTGCGGGGCCGCGTGCCCGGCGCCCAGGTGGTGGTCCAGCTCGACGAGCCCTCGGTCCCCGCCGTCCTGATGGGCGGGCTGCCGACCGTGAGCGGGTTCGGCAAGCTGCCCGCGGTCCCCGCCGACGTCGTGGAGGCCGAGCTCGCCGCAGTGGTCCGCGCACTGCCGGTCCCGGTGGTCGTGCACTGCTGCGCGCCGCGGACGCCCCTGGACCTGTTCCGCGCCGCCGGTGCCGCCGGGCTCTCCTTCGACCTCGGGCTCGTCCAGGACCTCGACGCGGTCGGCACCGCGGTCGAGGCCGGCGTGCACCTGCTGCCCGGCGTCGTCCCCGGCACCGACGCGGCCCTGCCGGCGGCGAAGGCGACGGCGTCCCGGGTGCAGGCCTGGTGGCGCGAGCTCGGCTTCCCCGCCGACGACCTGGCGGCCGCGGTGACGCTGACGCCGACGTGCGGGCTGGCCGGTGCGACGCCGTCCTACGCCCGCGCGGCGATGCGGCAGGTGCGCGAGGCCGCGAGGTACCTGCTCCCGGAGTAACCCGTCCGGGGAACGACCGGGTCGGGCGTCGTACCCGCCGGATACCGTTCTGCCGTGACCAGCGAGGCCGGAGTCGAGGAACCCAGCGTCGAGCAGCTGCCGGTCGGGGCGCCGACCGACCGCGCGGACCTCACCGAGGTCCCCGACGAGGCGCGCACCCGCCACCGGGACCTGTCCGAGGAGCTGGACCGGTACGCATTCGCCTACTACGTGCGCGACGAGCCGCTGATCAGCGACGGGCAGTACGACGAGCTGATGGGCGAGCTGAAGGCGCTGGAGGCGGCGCACCCCGCGCTGGTCACGCCGGACTCGCCCAGCCAGAAGGTCAACGGCGGGTTCACCGCCACGTTCGCGCCGGTGCAGCACCTGGAGCGGATGCAGAGCCTGGACAACGCGTTCAGCAGCGACGAGCTGTCGGCCTGGGCCGCGCGCACCGAGCGGGAGGGCGCCGCGGGGGCGAGCTACCTGTGCGAGCTGAAGGTCGACGGCGTCGCCGTCGACCTGGTCTACGAGAAGGGCCGGCTGGTGCGCGCGGCCACCCGTGGGGACGGCACCACCGGCGAGGACGTCACCGCCAACGTCCGCACGATGGACGACGTGCCGCAGCAGCTCACCGGCGGCGACGTCCCCGAGCTGCTCGAGGTGCGCGGCGAGATCTACTTCCCCGTGGCCGCTTTCGCCGAGGTCAACGCGGCGATGGTGGAGCAGGGCAAGCCGCCGTTCGCCAACCCCCGCAACGCCGCCGCGGGCTCCCTGCGGCAGAAGGACCCGAAGATCACCGCGTCCCGGCCGCTGCGCCTGGTCGTGCACGGGCTGGGTGCCCGGACCGGCTTCGACCCCGATCGCCAGTCGGCGGCCTACGACGGGTTGCGCGCCCTCGGCCTCCCGGTCAGCGACCGGTTCGAGGTGGTCGACGGCCTCGAGGGCGTGTGGGCCTACATCGAGCGCTACCGCGAGCAGCGGCACTCGGTGGCGCACGAGATCGACGGCGTCGTCGTGAAGGTCGACCAGGTGGCGCTGCAGCGGCGGCTGGGGTCGACCTCGCGGGCGCCGCGCTGGGCGATCGCCTTCAAGTACCCGCCGGAGGAGGCGACGACGAAGCTCGTCGACATCCGGGTGAACGTCGGCCGCACCGGCCGGGTCACCCCGTTCGCCTTCATGGAGCCGGTCAAGGTCGCCGGTTCGACCGTCCAGCTCGCCACGTTGCACAACGCGAGCGAGGTCGTGCGCAAGGGCGTGCTGATCGGGGACACGGTCGTCATCCGCAAGGCCGGCGACGTGATCCCCGAGGTGCTGGGCCCGGTGGTGGCGGCGCGCACGGGCGACGAGCGCCCGTTCGTCATGCCCACGCACTGCCCCGAGTGCGGTACGGAGCTGCGGCCGGAGAAGGAGGGCGACGCCGACATCCGCTGCCCCAACGCCCGGTCCTGCCCGGCGCAGCTGCGGGAGCGGGTCTTCCACGTGGCCGGCCGGGGCGCCTTCGACATCGAGAACCTGGGCTACGAGGCGGCGGTCGCCCTGCTGCAGAGCCGGCTCCTCCAGGACGAGGGCGACCTCTTCTTCCTCGACGAGGAGCAGCTGCAGCGCTCCCCGTTCTTCACGAAGAAGAACGGGGCGCTGTCGGCGAACGGCGGGAAGCTGCTCGCCAACCTGCAGACGCGCAAGGACGTCCCGCTGTGGCGGGTGCTCGTAGCCCTCTCTATCCGGCACGTCGGGCCGACCGCCGCCCAGGCGCTGGCCCGCGACTTCCGCTCGATGGACCGCATCATCGCCGCGAGCGAGGAGGAGCTGGCCGCCGCGGACGGCGTCGGGCCCACGATCGCCCGCTCGGTCCGCGACTGGTTCGCCGTCGACTGGCACCGCGACGTCGTCGAGAAGTGGCGGCAGGCCGGGGTGCGCATGGCGGACGCCGCCGAGGACGCCCCACCGGGGCCGCTCACCGGCGTCACCGTCGTCGTCACCGGATCGCTGCGCGACCACAGCCGCGACCAGGCGATCGCGGCGATCCAGGAGCGCGGCGGGAAGGTCACCGGCTCGGTGTCGAAGAAGACCGGTTTCGTCGTCGTCGGCGCCGACCCCGGCAGCAAGTACGACAAGGCGGTGCAGGTGAAGGCACCGATCCTGGACGACGACGGCTTCCGCGTGCTGCTCGACGAGGGCCCGGACGCCGCCCGCGAGGTGGCGACCATCGGCGACGGCAGCGACGCCTGAGCGCTGAGGACCGCGGTCCCGCCCGGGACCGATGAGTACGGCACCGCACGACGGTCTCGTCCTTCGCACGCCAGGCGAGCGGGACGGAGAAGACCATGCGGAGAGTCGTGGCGCAGATGGGGGTGTCGCTGGACGGGTACTTCGAGGGCCCGGACGGCGACATCGGCTGGCACCTGATCGACGAGGAGCTGCACAGCTACCACAACCAGCAGCTCGCCACGATGAGCGCCTTCCTCTTCGGCCGGGTGACCTACGAGCTGATGGAGGAGTTCTGGCCGACAGCGGACCAGCTCCCCGACACCTCGCCGGCCGTGGCAGAGTTCGCCGGCATCTGGCGGACCATGCCCAAGGTCGTCTACTCGGGCACCCTCGCCACCCCGGGTGGCAACGCCACCGTGGTGCGCGACGTCGTGCCCGACGAGGTCCGGGCGCTCCAGGCCCTGCCCGGGGGTGACATGGTCCTGGGCGGGGCCGTGCTGGGCGCGGCGTTCCGGCGGCACGACCTCATCGACGAGTACCGGCTCTTCGTCAACCCGGTGCTGCTGGGGCGCGGGCGCCTGCTCTTCGGCCCCGGGGAGACGCCCACGGACCTGCGCCTGGTCGAGACGCGGACGTTCGGCAACGGCGTGGTCATGCTGCGGCACGAACGGCCGCGCTGACCGGAGCGAGCAGCGCGGATCAGAACGGCGGTGGTTCGGTACCGGCCACCAGGCCGGTGGGGGTGGTGACGGTGAGCGTGCCGTCACCGGTGAGCACGTAGGCCCAGCCCGGCGCCCGATGCTTGCCGCGGTGGAGGCGGGTGTAGAAAACCGATCAGGTTCTCCGCGGCGGTCGGCCCGTCGGGATAGGGCGTGAGCGGGACGCTCCTCAGGCGGGCGGCAGGTGGGTGACCGTCGCGGCGATGCCGGTCAGGTGCGCCAGCCGGAGCAGCTCGGAGCGGCGGAACGCGGGACCACCTGAGCGGCCGATCACCACGGCCTGCGTCCCGGTGCCGTAGGGGGCGGCCATCATCTCGATGGCCATCTCCTGCCAGCGCTCGGGCAGCCACGAGTCGTCGCTGGGCAGCAGTACCGGCCCGGTCAGCGGCAGCCACGGCAGCGTGAGGCCGGTGAACGACGGCGCGGCCTCCGACGCCGCCGTCACCGCGGACGCCGCCAGGGGAGCGGGCTGACCGGCGCCGTCGACGATCACCGCCCACCCGCTGTGGAAGACCCGGGGCAGCTCTGCGGCCAGCAGCGCCGCGGCGGCGCCGTCCCCGCCTCGGGCCAGGGCGTCGAGCAGGTCCAGCTCGCGGTGGGTGTCCAGCGGCCCCGCGAACGGCCGCAGCGACTCCACCTGCACGTCGGGCACCGCCTGGGCGACGGTGATCAGGCTGTCGGGCAGCCGGTCGCCGGGCAGGTCGACCACGACGTCGTCCACCGCGATGCCGTTGCCGCGCTCCAGCACGTCGAGGGACACGATGTCGATGCCCGCGGCACCGAACGCGGTGGCCACCGCGCCGAGGACGCCGGGGCGGTCGGGCAGCACCAGGCGCAGGAGATAGGACACGGTTCCTCCGGGGCAGTACTCGCCGGTTCGGCCGATCTCCGTCGATCGCGATCGGGGACAACCCTCTCACGCTGACCAGCACCCGGGCGCCCCCACGTACAGTGTCCCGGTCACGTCCCGGGCCGAGAGCGGGCCGACGGGCACTGCCGAAGTGGAGTTCCACCGCAGCATGAGCACCTCCTCCCCGAAGGGCCAACTGACCCGCGACGAGGTGGCGCACCTGGCGCACCTGTCCCGGCTGGCGGTGAGCGACGAGGAGCTGGACCTCTTCGCCGGTCAGCTCGCCGCCGTGCTGGACGCCGTCGCGCAGGTGGGCGAGGCCGACGTCGCCGACGTCGCGCCCACCACGCACGCGGTGCCGATGACCAACGTCATGCGGCCCGACGTCGCCCGGCCGAGCCTGCCCCGCGACGCCGTCCTCGCCGGCGCCCCCGCCGCGGAGGACGACCGCTTCCGCGTGCCGCGCATCCTGGGGGAGGAGGCATGACGATCACGACCACCAGCGCCGCCGACCTGAGCAGCGCGCTGCAGTCCGGGGACCTGAGCTCCGCCGAGATCACCCGCGCCTACCTCGACCGCATCGCGGCCGAGGACGGCGAGCTCGGCGCGTACCTGCACGTCGACGCCGAGGCCGCGGTGAAGTCGGCGGAGGCCGTCGACGCCGCCCGCGCCGCCGGTGAGGAGCTGGGCCCGCTGGCCGGCGTCCCGCTCGCGCTCAAGGACGTCGTCGTCACCGAGGGCGTCCCCACCACGAGCGGCTCGAAGATCCTCGCGGGCTGGCGCCCGCCCTACGACGCCACCCTCGCCGCCAAGCTGAAGGCCGCGGGCACCGTCCTGCTGGGCAAGACCAACATGGACGAGTTCGCGATGGGCTCCTCCACGGAGAACTCCGCCTACCAGGTCACCCGCAACCCCTGGGACCGCGACCGCGTCCCCGGGGGTTCCTCGGGCGGCTCGTCGGCCGCCGTCGCCGGTGGGCTGGCCCCCTGGTCGATCGGCACGGACACCGGCGGCTCGATCCGCCAGCCGGCCGCGCTCACCGGGCTGGTGGGGCACAAGCCCACCTACGGCTCGGTCTCCCGCTACGGGCTGGTCGCGTTCTCCTCCAGCCTCGACCAGGCCGGCCCGATGACCCGCACGGTCCTCGACGCGGCGCTGCTGCACGAGACCATCGCCGGCCACGACGCCTACGACGCGACCAGCATCGACTGCCCCGTCCCGGTGCTGGCCGAGGCCGCCCGCCGCGGCGCCGGGGGCGAGCTGGCCGGCCTGAAGGTCGGCGTCGTCCGCGAGCTGGGCGGGGAGGGGCACGCCGACGGCTACGACGACGGCGTCCTCGACCGCTTCCGCGAGGCGGTGGCCCTGCTCGAGAGCATGGGCGCCGAGGTGCGCGAGGTCTCCTGCCCGGCCTTCGACCTGGCGCTGCCGGCGTACTACCTGATCGCCCCCAGCGAGGCGTCGTCCAACCTCGCCCGGTTCGACGGGGTGCGCTACGGCCTGCGGGTGGGTGACGACGGCAGCCGCGACCTCGACGAGGTCATGGCCCTCACCCGCGAGCAGGGCTTCGGGCCCGAGGTGAAGCGCCGGATCATCCTCGGCACCTACGCGCTGTCGGCCGGTTACTACGACGCCTACTACGGCCAGGCGCAGAAGGTCCGCACGCTCATCACGCGGGACTTCACCACCGCCTGGGACGACGTGGACGTGCTCGTCAGCCCGACCAGCCCGACCGTGGCCTGGCCGGTCGGCGCCCGCGTCGACGACCCGATCGCCATGTACGCCGCCGACCTGTGCACCCTGCCGGCGAGCCTGGCCGGCGTGCCCGCGATCTCGGTGCCCTGCGGGATCTCCGAGGGCCTGCCGGTCGGCTTCCAGGTCATGGCCCCGGCGCTGGCCGACGACCGCTGCTACCGGGTCGCCGCCGCGCTGGAGGCCGCGCAGGACGCCGCCCGGGGGCACCGGCTGCTCGACGAGCTCGCCCGCACGACGGGAGGCGCGGCGTGAACGGCCCGACCAAGGCGGCGTGGGCGCTGACCGCGTTCGTCGTCATCGCGGGCCTGGTGCTCTGGCTGACCACCGGCAAGGCCGTCTTCGCCGTCTTCATCGTCCTCGGCATCGTGACCGGGATCGGCGCGTGGGTCACCGGGCGCACGCCGCCCCCCGGCCCGAAGGAGAACAACCCCTCATGAGCACCGACACCCTGGTCGAGTTCGACGAGCTCCTCACCCGCTACGAGCCGGTGATCGGGCTGGAGACCCACGTCGAGCTGGGCACCGCGTCGAAGATGTTCTGCGGCTGCTCGACCACCTTCGGCGCCGAGCCGAACACGCAGACCTGCCCGGTCTGCCTGGGCCTGCCCGGGTCGCTGCCCGCCGCGAACGCCGCCGCCATCGAGGCCACCATCCGCATCGGGCTGGCGCTGGGCTGCCGGATCGCCACCTGGTCGCGGTTCGCGCGGAAGAACTACTTCTACCCGGACATCCCCAAGGGCTTCCAGACCAGCCAGTACGACGAGCCGCTCTGCACCGCCGGGCACCTCGACGTCGAGGTCGACGGCGAGACCTACCGCGTCGAGATCGAGCGGGTGCACCTGGAGGAGGACACCGGCAAGAACCTGCACGTCGGTGGCTCCACCGGGCGCATCCACGGTGCCGACCACTCGCTGGTCGACTACAACCGCGCCGGCATCCCGCTGGTGGAGATCGTCACCCGGCCCATCCCCGGCGCCGGGGCCAAGGCGCCGGAGGTGGCCCGGGCGTACGTCACCGAGCTGCGCGAGATCCTGCTCACGCTCGGCGTCTCCGAGGTGCGCATGGAGCAGGGCAACCTGCGCTGCGACGTCAACACCTCGCTCGCGCCGATCGGCAGCCTCGAGTGGGGCACCCGCACCGAGACGAAGAACGTGAACTCGCTGCGGTCGGTGGAGCGGTCGGTGCGCTTCGAGATGCGCCGCCAGGCCGCCGTCCTCGACGCCGGCGAGCGGATCGTGCAGGAGACCCGCCACTTCCACGAGGACACCGGCAGCACCTCGTCCGGCCGGAGCAAGGAGGAGGCGACCGACTACCGGTACTTCCCCGAGCCCGACCTGGTGCCCATCGCCCCCGACGAGGAGTG
Organism: Blastococcus sp. SYSU DS0539; assembly: GCF_054050855.1. Classification (NCBI taxonomy): domain Bacteria; kingdom Bacillati; phylum Actinomycetota; class Actinomycetes; order Geodermatophilales; family Geodermatophilaceae; genus Blastococcus; species Blastococcus sp. SYSU DS0539. Next base: position 179,132 of record NZ_JBJHAF010000009.1, read on the forward strand.
GGTGGAGAAGCTGCGGGCCGGCCTGCCCGAGCTGCCCGCCGCCCGCCGGGCACGCCTCTCCGACGAGTGGGGCATCTCGCCGACCGAGATGGCCTGGCTGGTCAACGCCGGGGCCGTCGAGCTGGTCAGCGACACGGTCGCCGCGGGCGCCTCGCCGAGCGACGCGCGCAAGTGGTGGCTCGGCGAACTGGCCCGCCGGGCCAACGACGCCGGGACCGACCTGGGCGAGCTCGCCGTGACCCCGGCGCAGGTCGCCGAGCTGATCGGCCTCATCACCGCCGGCACCATCAACGACCAGCTGGCCCGGCAGGCGCTGGACGGCGTCCTCGCCGGTGAGGGCGGTCCCGCCGCCGTCGTCGAGGCCCGCGGCCTGGCGGTCATGGGGGAGTCCGACGAGCTGGTGGCCGCCGTCGACGCCGCGATCGAGAGCAACCCCGACGTCGCCGACAAGGTGCGCGGCGGCAAGCTGCAGGCGATCGGGGCGTTGGTCGGTGCGGTCATGAAGACCACCCGCGGCAAGGCCGACGCCGCCACGGTGAAGCGCATGCTCGAGGAGCGCTTGATCAGCAGCTGACCATCGCGCCGAGTGGGGCCCGGAGGGCTCCGCGCAGGCGCGACTCAGCGGCTCAGGTCAGCAGGGGGACGGTTCCTGGCCGCGGTGCGGTCCGGAGGACCGCGGTGTCACCGCGGTGCGGTCCGGACCGCGGTGTCACAGCGGCGAGTTGGGCTGGCCGCCGGGCGGGCGGATGCGCAGCACCTTGTCGTCGTCCTCGGCCGGGGTCCCGAGGCCGTCGCGGTTGGACGTCGTGATCCACAGCGCGCCGGCGGGGTCGAGGACGACGGTGCGCAGCCGCCCGTACCGGTCGGCGAGCACCTCCTCGGTGGCGCCGTCGACGGGCGCCCCGTCGGCGTCGAGGGTGATCACGTGCACCGCCCGGCCGTCGAGCGCGCCGAGGAACACCGTGCCGTTGGCGACGGCGCAGCCCCCGAGCCCGCCCTCCTCGGGCAGGATCTCCAGCAGCGGCGCGCCGTCGCCCCCCTCGCGGACGACGTCGAACTCGTCGGGCCCCTCGCGCGCCTCGTCGGTGGCGTAGACCCGCTCCGCGTCCTGGCACAGCGCCGTCACGTCACGGTGGCCCCGGCTGAACACCGGGCCGGCGGCGTCGACGGGCCGGCCGAAGACGTCGATCCGCAGCACCTTGCCGGCGAGCGACGCGGGGTCGGCGGCGAGCGCCGGGTTCCCCGCGTCCCCGGTGCCGACGTAGAGGTGGCCGTCGAGGCCGGCGAGCAGCCCACCGCCGTTGCCCACGGTGCCGCGCGGGATGCCGGTGAACACCGGGTTCGGGGTGCCGCCGATCGGGAAGCGGACGACCCGGTTGTCGGTGGCGGTCGAGACGTAGGCGAACAGCAGCCCGTCCTCGGCGAAGGTGGGGGAGAGGGTGAGCCCCAGCAGCCCGCCGTCGCCGGAGGTGTCCAGCCCCGGCACGGTCATGAGCTCCTTGGCCGGCGACCGGTCGGGGAAGACCTGGAGCAGCCGCCCGGTGTCCCGCTCGCCGACGATGGCCGAGCCGTCGGGGAGCAGCACCAGGCCGGTGGGCACGCTCAGCCCGGAGGCGACGACGTTCGGGTCACCGGCCTCCTCCTCGCCGCCGGGCTGCGCCGGGTCGCCCGGCTGCGGCAGCGTCGCCGTCGGCGGCCCGACCTGCGGTGGCGGGCCCTCGGGCAGCGGCCGGAAGGGGCCGGCGGGCTCGTAGCCGCCTCCGCCGCAGCCGGCCAGCAGCACCCCGGTGAGCAGGACGGCGACCACCCGCGACGCGCGCAGCGCCCTCGTCGGCCTCACCGGGTCCAGAGTACGTGCGGCCCCGAGTACGGGACGCCGGTCGTCCGCGGCACGCCGGCTGGCTAGCGTGGGGGCCGTGACCACCCTGGACCTGGCGGCGGACGAGCCGCTGCACGTGCTGGTGCCCTCCCGCGCCGTCGGCGCCGCCGTGGAGGCGGTCTCGCCCCGCGTGCGGGCGCACCGGTTCGATCCTGCCGACGGCCCGCCCGGTGGTGACGCCGCCCGCGCGCAGGTCTGGGTGCCGCGCTCGGCCGGCGCCACCGCGCCGGACGAGGAGTTCTTCGCTGCGCTCCCGCACCTGCGCCTCGTGCAGCTGCTCACCGCGGGGGCGGAGAAGTTCATCGGGCGGCTGCCCGAGGGCGTGGTGCTGTGCAACGCCCGGGGGGCGCACACCCCCTCGACCGCCGAGTGGGCGGTCGCCGCGACGCTCGCGGCGCAGCGCGGCATCCCCTTCTTCGTGCGCGAGCAGGACGCCGGCCGCTGGTCGTTCGGCACGCACCGCTCCCTGGTCGGGGCCCGCGTCCTCGTGGTCGGCGCCGGCGACATCGGCCGGGCCATCGGTCGGATGCTCGCCGGGTTCGACGTCGAGCTGACCTACGTCGCGCGTACCGCCCGCGAGGGGGTCCGCGCCATCGACGAGCTCCCCGGCCTGCTCCCGCACGCCGACGTCGTCGTCCTCATCGTCCCGGTGACGGAGGAGACCCGCGGCATGGTCGACGCGGAGTTCCTCGCCGCGATGCCCGACGGGGCGCTGCTGGTCAACGCTGCCCGCGGCGTCGTCGTCGACACCGACGCCCTCCTCGCCGAGCTGACCGGCGGCCGGCTGCGCGCGGCGCTGGACGTGACCGACCCCGAGCCGCTGCCCGCGGGGCACCCGCTCTGGTCGGCGCCCGGGCTGTTGCTCACCCCGCACGTCGGCGGCGCGGTGCCCGAGACCAACGCGCGGGCGTCCGCGGCCGTCACCGACCAGTTGCGCCGGGTCCTCGCGGGGGAGCCGCTGGTCAACGTCGTCGGCGACTACTGACCCGCGGCGGGCAGCTCCAGCCGGCCGCCCGAGGTCGCGGCCAGCCGGGGCAGGTCGCCGATCCGCAGCACCGGCAGCCGCACCTCCGTGGCGGCGGTGGTGACCAGCCAGAGGTCGCCGCGCTCGCCGACGCGGATGCCGGCCAGTTCCGGCCAGCGCACCGTCCGCGAGCCGACGAGGGCGCGCGCGGTGATGCCGTCGTCGGTGACGTCGACGCCCCGCCGCAGCACCCAGGCGGCCAGCGCCACGGGCACCAGCAGGAAGACCGGCGTCCACCAGGCGACGGCCGCCGTCGGCACGATGCCGACGGCCAGCAGGACCAGGGGCAGCAGGGCGCTGCGGTTCATCCGGAACCGGGCGGGAGGGGTCACGGACGGCGATGATCCCACCCCGGGCCGGTCGGCCGGTGCGGGCGCAGGCCTACCATCCCCGGTCGTGACGATCGGCGAGGACCTCATCCCCGGCAACGAGCCCGCGAGCCAGACCCACAGCCCGGTGAAGCCGCGCAGCTTCGAGGTGACCGACGGCGACGCCAAGGCGCCCGCGCGGGCCATGCTGCGCGCCGTCGGCATGGGTGACGACGACATGGCCAAGCCGCAGATCGGCGTCGCCTCGTCGTGGAACGAGATCACCCCCTGCAACCTCTCGCTGCAGCGCCTGGCCCAGCGGGCCAAGGACGGCGTCCGCACCGCGGGCGGTTTCCCGATGGAGTTCGGCACGATCTCGGTGTCCGACGGCATCTCCATGGGCCACGAGGGGATGCGCGCCTCGCTGGTCTCCCGCGAGGTCATCGCCGACTCGGTGGAGACGGTCATGTTCGCCGAGCGGCTCGACGGCTCCGTGCTGCTGGCCGGCTGCGACAAGTCGCTGCCCGGGATGCTCATGGCCGCGGCCCGGCTGGACCTGGCCAGCGTCTTCCTCTACTCGGGGTCGACGATGCCCGGGAAGCTGGGGGACCGGGACCTGACGATCATCGACGTCTTCGAGGCCGTCGGCGCCTGCGCGCGCGGCCTGATCAGCCGCGACGAGCTGACCGCGATCGAGAAGGCCGCCTGCCCCGGCCAGGGTTCCTGCGGCGGCATGTACACCGCCAACACGATGGCCAGCGTCGCCGAGGCCCTCGGCATGGCGCTGCCCGGGAGCGCCGCCCCGCCGGCCCCCGACAGCCGCCGCGACGCCTACGCCGTCGCCTCGGGCGAGGCCGTGGTCAACCTGCTGCGCCAGGGCATCACCGCCCGCCAGATCATGACGAGGAAGGCGTTCGAGAACGCGATCACCGTCGTCATGGCGCTGGGCGGCTCGACCAACGCCGTCCTGCACCTCATGGCGATCGCGCACGAGGCGCAGGTGGACCTCGAGCTCGAGGACTTCAACCGGATCGGCGACCGCACGCCGCTCCTGGCCGACGTCAAGCCGTTCGGCCGCTTCGTCATGACCGACGTCGACCGCATCGGCGGCGTCCCCGTCGTGCTGCGCGCGCTGCTCGACGCCGGGCTGCTGCACGGCGACGTGCTCACCGTGACCGGGAAGACCATGGCCGAGAACCTGGCAGAGATCGCCCCGCCGGACCCCGACGGCGCGATCATCCACGCGATGAACGACCCGATCCACACGACCGGGGGGCTCTCGGTCCTCCGTGGTTCGCTGGCTCCGGAGGGCGCGGTCGTGAAGTCGGCCGGGTTCGAGTCGGAGACCTTCGAGGGCACCGCTCGGGTCTTCGACGGCGAGCAGGGCGCGATGGACGCCGTCACCGAGGGCACGCTGAACCCCGGTGACGTCGTGGTGATCCGGTACGAGGGCCCCCGGGGCGGTCCCGGCATGCGCGAGATGCTCGCCGTCACCGGGGCGATCAAGGGCGCCGGGCTGGGCAAGGACGTCCTGCTGCTCACCGACGGCCGGTTCTCCGGCGGCACCACGGGCCTGTGCATCGGCCACGTGGCGCCCGAGGCCACCGACGGCGGGCCGATCGCGTTCGTCCGCGACGGCGATCGGATCCGCCTGGACCTCACCACCCGCACGCTGGACCTGCTGGTCGACGCCGACGAGCTGGCCCGCCGGGCCGAGGGCTGGGCGCCGCTGCCGCCGCGGTACACCACCGGGGTGCTCGGCAAGTACGCCAAGCTGGTCGGCTCGGCCGCCCAGGGCGCCATCTGCGGGTGACCCGCCACCCCGGCCGGCGACGGTGCCGCCGGCCGGGTCGCCGGGTCCGCGATGCGCGAGAAATGGACGCGGGTGTCCACGTGGTGGGACGCGACGGTTGACGGCAGGGCGCGGCGGGGCGCACAGTGTGCTCGTGCCTCGCACCAGCATGCTCGCCGACGCCCGCACCCGCGGCGTCCTCGTAATCGCGTAGCGCGTCCGGTCACCGACCGACGCGCTGACCCTTCGTGCCCGCGGCACGAGGGGTTTTTTGTTGGCCGTGACCTGCCGCACAGCGAGCGCGCCGCCCGTCGCACCAGCCCGTACCACCGCCGCAAGGCACAGGAGATCCGCGCGATGACCACCACCACCCCGCACGAGGCCCCGGGTTCCGAGGCCGCCACCCGCGAGGCCGCCGCGTCGCTGACCGGCGTCGAGACCACGGCCCGCTCCGTCGCCGAGGCCGCCGCCCAGCCGGCCACCGGCATCACCGGCGCGCAGAGCCTGGTTCGCTCCCTCGAGGCGGTCGGCGTCGACGTGGTCTTCGGCATCCCGGGCGGCGCCATCCTGCCGGCCTACGACCCGCTGTTCGACTCCCAGGTGCACCACGTGCTCGTCCGGCACGAGCAGGGCGCCGGGCACGCGGCCACCGGGTACGCCCAGGCCACCGGCCGGGTGGGGGTCTGCATGGCCACCTCCGGCCCGGGGGCGACCAACCTGGTCACCCCGCTGGCCGACGCCTACATGGACTCGGTGCCGATCGTGGCGATCACCGGGCAGGTCCCGAGCGCGGCCATCGGGACCGACGCCTTCCAGGAGGCGGACATCCGCGGCATCACGATGCCGGTCACCAAGCACAACTTCCTGGTCACCGACGCCGCCGAGATCCCGCAGCGGATCGCCGAGGCGTTCCACCTGGCCTCGACCGGCCGCCCCGGCCCGGTCCTGGTGGACATCCCCAAGGACGTCCTGCAGGCCACGACCGACTTCTCCTGGCCGCCCCGGCTCGACCTGCCCGGGTACAAGCCGACCACCCGCCCGCACGGCAAGCAGGTCCGCGAGGCGGCCGCGCTGATCGCCGGCGCCCGCCGCCCGGTCCTCTACGTCGGCGGCGGCGTGCTCAAGGCGCAGGCCACCGAGGAGCTGGCCGAGCTGGCCGAGCTGACCGGCGCGCCCGTCGTCACCACCCTCATGGCCCGTGGCGCGTTCCCCGACAGCAGCCGCCAGCACCTGGGCATGCCCGGGATGCACGGCACCGTCGCGGCGGTGACCGCGCTGCAGAAGTCCGACCTGATCGTGGCCCTCGGCGCTCGGTTCGACGACCGGGTGACGGGCGAGCTCTCCAGCTTCGCGCCCGACGCCCTGGTGGTCCACGCCGACATCGACCCGGCCGAGATCGGGAAGAACCGCAGGGCCGACGTGCCGATCGTGGGCGACGCCAAGGAGACCATCGCCCAGCTGGTCGAGGCGCTGCGCGCGGAGCACGCGGCCGGCCGCACGCCGGACCTGGCGGCGTGGTGGGCGCAGTGCGACGACTGGCGCGAGCGCTACCCGCTCGGCTACGACTGGCCCGAGGACGGCGCGCTGTCGCCCCAGTACGTCATCGAGCGGCTGGGTGCGATCGCCGGCCCGGACGCGATCTACACCTCCGGCGTCGGCCAGCACCAGATGTGGGCCGCGCAGTTCATCTCCTACGAGAAGCCGGGCACCTGGCTCAACAGCGGCGGGCTGGGCACGATGGGCTACGCCGTGCCCGCGGCGATGGGCGCCAAGTACGGCTGCCCCGACACCACCGTCTGGGCCATCGACGGCGACGGCTGCTTCCAGATGACCAACCAGGAGCTGGCCACCTGCGCCATCGAGGGCATCCCGGTGAAGGTCGCCGTCATCAACAACGGCAACCTGGGGATGGTCCGGCAGTGGCAGACCCTCTTCTACGAGGGCCGCTACTCCAACACCAAGCTGCACGCGCGCAACGCCGACGGCTCGCCCAAGCCGGTGCGCATCCCCGACTTCGTCGCCCTGGCAGAGGCGCTGGGCTGCGTCGGGCTGCGGTGCGAGAGCAAGGACGACGTCGACGCCGTCATCGAGAAGGCCATGGCGATCACCGACGCGCCGGTCGTCATCGACTTCGTCGTCGGCTCCGACGCCCAGGTGTGGCCCATGGTCGCCGCGGGCGCCAGCAACGACGCGATCCTGGCCGCGCGCGACGTGCGCCCGGTCTTCGGCGACGGACAGGTCTGAGGAGCACGCACATGACCCGCCACACTCTGTCGGTCCTCGTCGAGAACAAGTCCGGTGTCCTGGCCCGTGTGTCGGCGCTGTTCAGCCGCCGCGGGTTCAACATCGAGTCCCTCGCCGTCGGGCCCACCGAGAACCCCGACCTCTCCCGCATGACGATCGTCGTCGACGCGGAGAGCCAGCCGCTGGAGCAGATCACCAAGCAGCTGAACAAGCTCATCGAGATCATCAAGATCGTCGAGCTGGACGGCGGGGCCGCCGTCCAGCGGGAGCTGCTGCTGGTGAAGGTCCGCGCAGCCATGGCCGAGCGCACCCAGGTGCTGCAGACCGCCGAGCTGTTCCGGGCCCGCGTCATCGACGTCAACCCGGACACGGTGACGCTCGAGGCCACCGGCACGCCGGACAAGCTGCAGGCCCTCCTGGCGGTGCTCGCGCCGCTGGGCATCAAGGAGATGGCCCAGTCGGGCACCGTCGCCCTGGGGCGGGGCCCGCGGGCGATGTCGGGCGCCGGTACCTTGCGGCCCGTCGAGCGCAGCGCCTGAGAACTCCCCGTCCCCACCGAGCTTTATCGCGATAAAGCACCAACCGAAGGAGCACCTACCGCATGGCCGCCGAGATCTTCTACGACGACGACGCCGACCTCTCGATCATCCAGGGGCGCACCGTCGCCGTCCTGGGCTACGGCAGCCAGGGGCACGCCCACGCGCTGTCGCTGCGCGACTCCGGCGTCGACGTGCGCGTCGGCCTGCCCGAGGGGTCCAAGAGCCGCGCCAAGGCCGAGGCTGAGGGGCTGCGGGTCGTCACGCCGGCCGAGGCGTCCGCCGAGGCCGACCTGATCATGATCCTGGCGCCGGACCACGTGCAGCGGACGCTGTACGCGGAGTCCGTCGAGCCGAACCTGCAGGACGGCGACGCGCTCTTCTTCGGCCACGGCTTCAACATCCGGTTCGGCTACATCAAGCCCCCGGCCGGCGTCGACGTCGCCATGGTCGCCCCCAAGGGCCCGGGCCACCTCGTGCGCCGCGAGTTCGAGAACGGCAAGGGCGTGCCCTGCCTGGTCGCCGTGGAGCAGGACGCGAGCGGCACCGCGCTGCAGCTCGCGCTGTCCTACGCCAAGGGCATCGGCGGCACCCGCGCCGGCGTCATCAAGACGACGTTCGCCGAGGAGACCGAGACCGACCTGTTCGGTGAGCAGGCCGTCCTCTGCGGTGGCGCGAGCGCGCTGATCACCGCCGGGTTCGAGACCCTCACCGAGGCCGGCTACCAGCCCGAGGTCGCCTACTTCGAGTGCCTGCACGAGCTGAAGCTGATCGTCGACCTCATGTACGAGGGCGGCATCGCCAAGCAGCGCTGGTCGGTGTCCGACACCGCCGAGTACGGCGACTACACCTCCGGCCCGAAGGTCATCGACGCCCGCGTCAAGGAGTCGATGGGCGAGGTGCTCGCCGCGATCAAGGACGGCTCCTGGGCCGCCGCCTTCATCGCCGACCAGGACGCCGGCGCCCCGGACTTCAAGGCCAAGCGTGCTGCCGCCGAGGCGCACCCGATCGAGGAGACCGGGCGCAAGCTGCGCGGCCTCATGAGCTGGGTCTCGGCGTCCGACGACTACACCGGGACCGCCGCCCGCAACTGAGCGCGGACGCACGACGGCCCCCGCTGCCCGAGGCAGCGGGGGCCGTCGTGCGTCGTGCCGCGGGTCAGACGGAGTGGCCGCGCGAGGCGAAGTACGCCCGGGACGGCGGCTGCCGGAGCAGGAACACGATGAGGGCGGCGACGACCAGGCTCAGGATGCCGGCGGCGCTGAACTCGTAGCCCTGCGCGAGCAGGGACAGGATCCCGAGAACCCACAGGGCCACCTGGGCGTAGGCGGCGTACAGCAGCAGCGTCGGCGCCTTCCCCTGGAGCACCTGGGCGCCGCCGACGGCCATCGCGACGGCCACGGCGATCCCCAGGATGCCCAGCAGGATGTCGATCCAGGAGATCTCGATCCCGAGGTCGTCGATGACCGAGGCCCCGAGCAGGCCGAGCAGTCCCAGCAGGGCCCCGAGGGTGCCCCACACGAGGCCGATGATCCCCGCGGCGGTCACCTGCCCCGGACGCTGGCCCTGCGGGGCCTGGCCGTAGCCGCCCGGGCCGTAGCCCTGCGGCGCCTGGCCGTAGCCGCCGGGGCCGTAGCCCTGCGGCGCCTGGCCGTAGGCGCCCTGGCCGTAGCCGGGGCCGTAGCCCTGGGGAGCCTGGCCGTAGCCGCCGGGGCCGTAGCCCTGGGGGGCCTGGCCGTAGCCCTGGTCGTGGCCCGGCGCGGGCTGCTGGCCGGGTGGCGGCCCCCAGCCCGGCTGGTCCTGCGGCGCGCCGCCCTGGGGCTGGTCGGGGTCGGAACCGGGGGTGGGGCCGGACATCGCAGCGTCCTCCTGGTCGGGGGAGCCGACATGGCTCCCTGGTGACCGATCGTAGGGACCGTCACACCCGCGCGGGGGCCGGCCGTCGTGGGCGGCGGCGGGCCCCGCAGCCGTCACCGGGTTCAGCGACCCGTGCGCCGGTACCGGTGTGCGGCGAAGAACTGCGCGGACGGCTTCAGCGAGAGCAGGACCACGATCGCCAGGGCGGCGAGGAAGAACAGGAGGTTGACGACGATGTCGGCGGTGCCGCCGTCGACCAGGCTGCCCAGGAAGCCGAAGGCGGTGAAGACGAGCGCGATGGAGCCACCGACCAGCAGCAGGACCCGGCTGCGGCCGGTGAGGGCCCGGACCGAGCCCCAGATCATGACCACCGTCCAGACCAGCGCCAGCAGGCCGACGACCAGGAGCACGCCCCCGACCGCACCGGCGACGGAGCCGAGGCCCGGGATCTCCTCGTCCAGCGACATGTCGGCGCCGCTGGCGGCGACGCCCACGACGATGGTGAAGAAGCTCACCAGCAGGCCGAAGGCCCCGTAGACGAAGCCGAGCACGGCTGCGGTGACCACCCCGCCCGGCTTGGCCGGGACACCCGTGGGGCCGTACTGGCCGTACTGCTGGGGGTACTGCTGGCCGTAGGGCGCCGGCGTCCCGTACTGCTGCCCGTAGCCGGGTTGCCCGTACTGGGGCTGCCCGTACTGCTCCTGCCCGTACCGGGGCTGTCCGTACTGCTGCTGCCCGTACTGCTGCGGCGGGTTCTGCTGCCCGTACGGGGGCTGGCCGTGCTCCGGGCCGCCCCCGGGACCGTACGGGCTGGGCTCGGAACGACCCTGGTCGTCGGACTGGCTCACTGTTCTCCTCCGTCGCTACCGGGACGTCCCGGCTCTCGACGGCCAGGATGTCGGTGGCTCCACACCGGGGCAAGGACCCCGGGGGTGGGTCCGGGCGGCGGCCGCCTCCCTAGGCTGTGACACCGTGACTCCGACCGCGCCCGTCGTCCTGATCGCCGAGGAACTCGCCCCCAGCGTGCTGGAGGTACTCGGGACCGACGTCGAGATCCGGCACGTGGACGGCGCCGACCGGGCCGCGCTGCTGCCCGCCCTCGCCGGGGCCGCCGCGGTCATGATCCGCAGCGCCACGCAGATCGACGCCGAGGCGCTGGCCGCCGCGCCGAACCTCAAGGTCGTCGCCCGCGCGGGCATCGGGCTGGACAACGTCGACGTCGCCACCGCCACGGAGCGGGGCGTCATGGTGGTGAACGCGCCGACGTCGAACATCGTCAGCGCCGCCGAGCACGCCGTCGCCCTGCTGCTGGCCGCCGCCCGGCACATCCCGGCCGCCGACGCGTCGCTGCGCGAGGGCACCTGGAAGCGGTCGGCGTTCACCGGCGTCGAGGTCACCGAGAAGACCGTCGGCGTCATCGGCCTGGGCCGCATCGGCGTGCTGGTCGCGCAGCGCCTGGCCGCCTTCGGCGTCGAGCTGATCGCCTACGACCCCTACATCCAGCCGGGGCGCGCGGCGCAGCTCGGCGTCCGGTTGGTCTCCCTGGAGGAGCTCCTCGAGGAGTCGGACTTCATCACCATCCACCTGCCCAAGACGCCGGAGACCCTCGGGCTGATCGGCGCCGACGAGCTGGCCACCACCAAACCGGGCGTGATCATCGTCAACGCCGCCCGGGGCGGGCTGGTCGACGAGGCCGCGCTGGCCGACGCGCTGAAGACCGGGCAGGTGGGTGCCGCGGGCATCGACGTCTACGCCACGGAGCCGTGCACCGACAGCCCCCTGTTCGGTCTGCCGAACACCGTCGTCACCCCGCACCTGGGGGCCTCCACGACGGAGGCGCAGGACAAGGCCGGCGCCGCGGTCGCCCGGTCGGTGCGCCTGGCGCTGCAGGGCGAGTTCGTGCCGGACGCGGTGAACGTCCAGGCCGGTGGCGTGGTCGCCGAGGACGTCCGCCCGGGCCTGCCCCTGGCCGAGAAGCTCGGCCGGGTGTTCACCTCCGTCGCCGGTGGGCTGGCCCAGTCGGTCACCGTCGAGGTGCGGGGCAAGCTCGCCGAGTTCGACGTCTCGGTGCTCTCCCTGGCGGTGCTCAAGGGCGTCTTCTCCGACGTCGTCGAGGAGCAGGTCACCTACGTCAACGCGCCGCTGTTCGCCGAGCAGCGGGGCCTGGAGATCACCCTGACCAGCGACCCGGAGAGCCCGACCTACCGCAACTACGTCCGGGTGTGCGGTGCGATGGCCGACGGCACGCAGGTCACCGTCGCCGGCACGCTGTTCGGCAAGAACCAGGTGCCGCGGCTGACCGAGGTGGACGGCTTCGAGATCGACCTGGCCGCCTCGGGCTACCTGCTCTTCTTCGTCTACGCCGACCGCCCGGGCGTCGTGGGCGCCGTCGGCGCGGCGCTGGGGGAGGCCGGGGTCAACATCGCCGGTGCCCAGGTGAGCCGGGCCGACGAGGGCGGCGAGGCGCTCATGGCGGTCACCGTCGACAGCCCGGTCGGCCCCGAGCTGCTCGAGGGGATCGCCGGGCGCATCGGTGCCCGGGCAGCCCGGGCCGCCGACCTCACGACGCTCTGACCTAGGGTCGCTTCCCATGCGCCTGGCAGTGATCCCTGGAGACGGCATCGGACCCGAGGTCGTGGCGGAGGGGCTCAAGGTCCTCCGCGCGGTCGCGCCCGACCTGGAGACGACCCCCTACGACCTCGGTGCCGCCCGGTGGCAGCGCACGGGGGAGCTGCTGCCCGACACGGTGGTCGACGAGCTCCGCCAGCACGACGCCATCCTGCTCGGCGCGATCGGCGACCCGAGCGTGCCGCCGGGCATCCTGGAGCGCGGGCTGCTGCTGCGGCTGCGCTTCGAGCTCGACCACCACGTCAACCTGCGCCCGGCGAAGCTCTTCGACGGCGTCCGCAGCCCGCTCGCTGCGCCCGGCCCGATCGACATGGTGTGCGTCCGAGAGGGCACCGAGGGCCCCTACGTCGGCAACGGCGGCGTGCTGCGCAAGGACACCCCGCACGAGGTCGCCACCGAGGTCAGCCTCAACACCGCCTTCGGCGTCGAGCGCGTCGTCCGCTACGCGTTCGAGCGGGCCGTGGCCCGCCCGCGCAAGCACCTGACGCTGATCCACAAGACCAACGTGCTCACCCACGCCGGCGGCCTCTGGTCGCGGATCGTGGAGGAGGTGTCGGTCGAGTTCCCGGAGGTCACCGTCGCCTACCAGCACGTCGACGCCGCCTCGATGTTCTTCATCACCGACCCGGGCCGCTACGACGTCATCGTCACCGACAACCTGTTCGGCGACATCGTCACCGACGTCGCCGCCGCGGTGACCGGCGGCATCGGCCTCGCGGCCAGCGGCAACCTGGACGCCTCCGGCACCAACCCGAGCATGTTCGAGCCGGTGCACGGGTCGGCCCCCGACATCGCGGGCAAGGGCGTCGCCGACCCCACCGCCACGGTGCTGTCGGTCGGGCTGCTCCTGGACCACCTCGGCCGCTCCGAGCAGGCCCGGAAGGTCGACGCCGCCGTCGCCTTCGACCTCTCCACCCGGGACCCGCGGGCGACGATCCGCACCACCGACGTCGGCGACCGGCTCGCGGCCCTCGCCGGCGGCTGAGCCGCCCCGACCGGGAGCGCGGGGCCCGTTCCGCCGTGGTGGCTGTCACGGTGGAACGGGCCCGTGCTGTACTAGGGCCGATGCACACCAGCGGCACGATCATCATCGCCTAGCGCGCACTCACCTCCCGACTGCGCGCAGACCTCCCGTACCCGGGGGGTCTTTTTCGTGTTCGGGCCGCACCCACCGCTCCGGGAGAGCCCATGACCAGCACCGACTTCCACGTCTTCGACACCACGCTGCGCGACGGCGCCCAGCGGGAGGGGGTCAGCTACTCGGTCGCCGACAAGCTTGCGGTGGCCCGGCTGCTGGACGAGATCGGGGTCGGGTACATCGAGGGCGGCTGGCCCGGGGCGCTGCCCAAGGACACCGAGTTCTTCTCCCGTGCGCGGACGGAGCTGCAGCTCAAGCACGCCCAGCTGGTCGCGTTCGGCTCCACCCGCAAGGCCGGCGTCCGCGTCGAGGACGACCCGCAGGTGCGCGCCTTGCTCGACGCCCAGACGCCGGTGGTGTGCCTGGTGGCGAAGTCCGACGTCCGGCACGTGCGCGAGGCGCTGCGCACCACCCTGGAGGAGAACCTGGCGATGGTGGCCGACACCGTCGCCTTCTTCGTCGCCTCCGGCCGGCGGGTGTTCCTCGACTGCGAGCACTTCTTCGACGGCTACGCCGCCGACCGGGACTACGGCGTGCGCGTGCTGCAGGCGGCGTTCGACGCCGGCGCCGAGGTCGGCGTCCTGTGCGACACCAACGGCGGCATGCTGCCCATGGGCGTGGGCCGGGTGGTGACCGACGTGCGGGCGCGGGTCAGCGGCCGGCTGGGCATCCACTGCCAGGACGACACCGGCTGCGCGGTGGCCAACACCCTGGCCGCCGTCGAGGCCGGCGTCACCCACGTGCAGGGGACGGCGAACGGCTACGGCGAGCGCGCCGGCAACGCCGACACGTTCGCGCTCGTCGGCAACCTGGTGACCAAGATGGGCATCCCCGCCGTGCCGGCCGAGTGCCTGCCCGAGCTGCAGCGGGTCAGCCACGCGATCGCCGAGCTGGCCAACATCGCCCCCGACGAGCACCAGCCGTTCGTCGGCGCCTCGGCGTTCGCGCACAAGGCCGGGCTGCACGCCAGCGCCATCAAGGTGAGCCCCGAGCTGTACAACCACCTCGACCCGGCCGTCGTGGGCAACGACATGCGGATCCTGGTCACCGAGATGGCCGGGCGGGCGTCGGTCGAGCTCAAGGGCCGCGAGCTGGGTGTCGACGTGACCGGCCAGCCCGACGCCATCGGCCGGGTGGTCGACCAGGTGAAGGTGCTCGAGGCGGACGGCTGGTCGTTCGAGGCCGCCGACGCCTCCTTCGAGCTGCTTCTCCGCTCCCAGCTGCCCGACGCGCCGCCCCCGCTGTTCGAGCTGGAGAGCTACAAGACCTCGGTCGAGCACTGGGGCAACGGCGTCGTGGTCAGCGAGGCAACGGTGAAGGTGCACGTCGACGGGCAGCGGATCATCAGCACCGGTGAGGGGAACGGCCCGGTCAACGCCCTGGACAACGCGCTGCGCCAGGCGCTGGTGCACCGCTACCCGCAGCTCGCCGACGTCGCCCTGGCCGACTACAAGGTCCGCATCCTGGGCTGGAAGGGCGGCACCAGCGCCACGACCCGGGTGCTCATCGACACCACCGACGGAACGGGGGAGTGGACCACCGTCGGGGTGCACGCCAACATCGTCGAGGCGTCCTGGCACGCGCTGGTCGACGCGCTCACCTACGCCGTCCTGCGCCGCCCTCAGCCGTAGCGGGCGACGAAGTTCGCCAGCAGGCGCCCGGGGTGGGTCACCACCGCGGGCGTCAGCTGCGCGATGACCGCCTCCATCTCGGACGGCGGGAAGTACCCGGCGTGCTGGTAGATGCGCACCCGCTGCACGATCCCGGGGACGTCGAGCTCCGGGTGGAACTGGGTGGCGTAGACGTTCTGCTTCACCTTGAACATCTGCACCGGGCAGCCGGACGACGACGCCAGGAGCACCGCGCCCGGCGGCAGCACCCGGCACGCCTCCTTGTGCCCGACGAACGCCGAGAACCGGTCCGGCACCCCGGCCAGCAGGGGATCGTCGCGGCCGTCGGGCGTCAGCGTGACCTCGACCGCCGACACCGGCTCGCCGTACGTCCGGTCGACGACGCCGCCCTGGCGGGAGCCGAGCGTGCCGATGCCGTAGCAGGCGCCGAAGAACGGCAGGTCGCGCGCCACGACCTCGTCCAGGAGGGCGCCCACCTCCCGCTCGACCCGCACCTGGACGGGGGACTTCTCCGCCGACGCGTCGCTGGAGTTGAACGGCCCGCCGCCCAGGAGCACCCCGGCGTAGGCGTCCAGGTCCAGCGGCGGCAGCGGGCCCGCCTCCAGCCGGATCCGGTGCAGCCGCCCGGGAGGCAGGGCGGTGAACCGCAGGAACGAGGCGTACTCCTCGTCGGCGGCCTCGTCCTCCGGCCGGGTGGACAGCAGCAGGAACGGCCTCACCGCGGCGACGTCAGGAACGCGGCTGGATCTCGCCCATGGGCCCCCAGCCGGAGACCTCCGGTGCGTCGACGTAGATGATCTGCGGCTGCGCCGAGACCAGGTCCGGTGCGACGTCGACGAAGCGCTTGAAGTTGTCCGTGCCCACGTGGGCGGCGCCGGCCGCGGCGTCCCGGAACCCCTCGATGCAGACGAACGTGTCCGGCTCCTCGAGGCTGCGCGACCACTCGAAGAACAGCGACCCCTCCTCGGAGTTCACGCCGCGGGCGTAGTCGGCGGCCAGGCCGGCCCACTCGTCGGCGCGCTCGGGACGGACGGGGAACTTCACGACGATGAGAATCACTGCGTCATTGTCGGCCTCCGCCCGACACCGCGGCCAATTGCCGTCCCCCTGCTGCGCGGAGCCGCTTCGTCACGGCTGCCCGGGACCCTCCGGGCCCCACTCGCCGCGACACCGCGGCCCATCGCCGTCCCCCTGCTGCGCGGAGCCGCTTCGTCACGGCTGCCCGGGACCCTCCGGGCCCCACTCGCCGCGACACCGCGGCCCATCGCCGTCCCCCTGCTGCGCGGAGCCGCTTCATCACGGCTGCCCGGGACCCATTCGGGTCGACCGGGCTCTACAACGGGTCGAGCTTCGTCCGCAGCAGGCAGAACTCGTTGCCCTCCGGGTCGGCCAGGACGTGCCACCCCTCGTCGCCGGACTGACCCACGTCGGCCCGCGTCGCGCCCAGGTCGAGCAGCCGCTGCAGGTCGGCGTCCTGATCGCGATCGGTGGGGTTGAGGTCGATGTGCAGCCGCACCTTGCCCGGCGTGGGTTCGGCGACCGGCGCGAAGACCAGCGTGGGGGCGGGGCCGCCGAACCCGGCCTCGGGACCGATCTCGACGGTGCCGTCCTCCTCGCGGCCGAGCACCCGGTAGTCGAGCACCGCGGCCCAGAAGGCGGCCAGCGCCTCCGGATCGCGGCTGTCGACGACGAGTTCGGAGAAGCGGCAGGCCATGACGGCAGTGAACCGGACGCGCGCCGGGGCCGCCGATCGGGAGGCCGACTAACCTCGGCTCGTGCGCATCGTCCGTTTCGCCTCCCCCCAGGGCATGTCCTTCGGCGTCCTCGACGGCGACGGCCAGGTCGCCCAGATCGAGGGCCACCCCTTCGGCCAGATCTCCTTCACCGGTACGCGCTTCGCGCAGGCCGACATCCGGCTGCTCTCGCCGATCCTGCCGAGCAAGGTGGTGTGCGTCGGCAAGAACTACGCCGAGCACGTCAAGGAGATGAACACCGGGGACGCCCCGAAGCAGCCCCTGCTGTTCCTCAAGCCCTCCACGTCGGTCATCGGCCCCGGCGACGCCATCCGGATCCCGCCGGGCAGCACCAACGTGCACCACGAGGTCGAGCTCGGCGTCGTCATCGGTGCCCGGGGCGCCCGCAACGTGACGCCCGAGCAGGCGCTGAGCAGCGTCTTCGGCTACACGATCGGCAACGACGTGACCGAGCGGGACATGCAGCGGGGCGACGGGCAGTGGACCCGCGCGAAGGGCTTCGACTCCTTCTGCCCTCTCGGCCCGTGGATCGAGACCGACCTGGCCGGCATCGGCCTGGACGCCGGCGACCTCGAGGTCACCTGCGACGTGGACGGCGAGCGCCGCCAGTCCGGCCGCACCAGCCAGCTGCTGTTCGGCATCCCCACGCTCATCTCCTACATCTCGCAGGTGATGACCCTCCTGCCCGGCGACGTCGTGCTCACCGGCACCCCGTCCGGCGTGGGCCCCATCCGCCCCGGCCAGACGGTCACCTGCACCATCCAGGGGCTCGGCACGCTGACGAACTCGGTCTCCGCGGCCGACGCCGTCTCCACGGCCGGTGGCGCGCGATGACGGCCACGGCTGTCCCACCCGCCGCCCCGACCACATCCGTCCGCACCCGCTTCTGCCCGTCGCCGACCGGGCTCGTCCACGTCGGGCTGATCCGCACCGCGCTGTTCAACTGGGCGCACGCCCGGCACTCCGGCGGCACGTTCGTCTTCCGCATCGAGGACACCGACGCCGCCCGGGACTCCGAGGAGTCCTACCGGCACCTGCTCGACAGCCTGCGCTGGCTCGGCCTGGACTGGGACGAGGGCCCCGAGGTGGGCGGCCCGAACGGGCCCTACCGGCAGTCCGAGCGGCACGACGTCTACCGGGAGGTGGCGGCCAAGCTGCTCGAGGCCGGGCACGCGTACGAGTCGTTCTCCACGAACGAGGAGGTCGACGCCCGGCGCCGGGCGGCCGGGGAGGACCCGAAGCTCGGCTACGACAACCACGACCGGTTCCTCACCGACGCCCAGAAGCAGGCCTTCCGCGACGAGGGCCGGTCCCCGGTGCTGCGGCTCCGGATGCCCGACGAGGACCTCGCCTGGACCGACCTCGTGCGGGGCGAGGTGCGCTTCGCCGCGGGCGCGGTGCCCGACTTCGTGCTCGTCCGCGGGAACGGCGTTCCGCTGTACCCGTTCGTGAACCCGGTCGACGACGCCCTCATGGGCATCACCGACGTCCTCCGCGGCGAGGACCTGCTGCCCTCGACGCCGCGCCAGCTGGCCCTCTACGCCGCGCTCACCGACATCGGCGTCGCGTCGGGCACGCCCCGCTTCGGTCACCTGCCCCTGGTGACGGGGGAGGGCACCAAGAAGCTCTCCAAGCGCGACCCCACGTCGAACCTCGACGTCTACCGGGAGCGCGGGTTCCTGCCCGAGGGTCTGGTCAACTACCTCGCGCTGCTGGGCTGGTCGATCGCCGAGGACCGCGACATCTTCTCCACGGCCGAGCTGGTCGAAGCCTTCGACGTCTCCCGGGTGAGCGCCAACCCGGCGCGCTTCGACCTGAAGAAGGCCGAGGCGATCAACGCCACGCACCTGCGTGCGCTGCCGGTGGAGGAGTTCACCGCCCGGGTGGTCCCGTACCTCGCCGCCGCGGGTCTGGTCGCCGAGCCGCCCACCGCGGAGCAGGACGCCGTGCTGCGGGCGATCGCGCCCCTGGCGCAGGAGCGCATGGTCGTGCTGTCGGAGGCGGTCGGGCTCCTGGGCTTCCTCTTCGTCGACGAGGTGGCCATCGAGCCGGCCGCGGCCGAGAAGCAGCTGGCCGGGGAGCCGGCGGTCGAGGTGCTGGACGCCGCGACGACGGCGCTGCGCGAGCTGCCGGAGTGGACCACGCCGGCCATCGAGCAGGCGCTCAGGGATGCCCTGGTCGAGGGGCTGGGCCGCAAGCCGCGGCATGCCTTCGGCCCGGTCCGCGTCGCGGTCAGCGGCCGCACCGTGTCCCCGCCGCTGTACGAGTCGATGGAGCTGCTCGGCCGCGAGCGGACGCTCGACCGGCTCACCGCGGCCCGCGCGCTCGCCACCGCGGGATGACGCTGCCGGGGGCCGGCGGCGGGCCCGCCGACGAGCCGTACGCCGGGCCGCCGCCGACCCTGCGCCCCGGACCGGGTCAGGCCCCCGTCGCCCCCTGGGCGGCGCCCTGGCCCCAGCCCTACGGGGCGCCGCCACCCGCCTGGGGCGCCTACCCGCCCGCACCGGCCTGGGGGCCGCCCGCACCGGCCTGGGGGCCGCCACCGCCCGGCTGGGGGCCGCCACCGCCCGGCTGGGGGCCGCCACCGCTGCCGTACCCACCGGCTCCGGTGGGCTGGGCGGTGCCCCCGGACGCGCCGCCGCACGACGAGCCGCAGCCCTTCCTGCACGCGATGCGCGCCCGCGACTGGGCGTGGTGGCGGCCGCTGCTGGGGCTGTTCCTCCTCGGGGTCGTCTTCGTCGTCGGCAGCGCCGTGCTCGCGGTGGTCGGCATCGTCACGGGCATCAGCCCCGACCTGGCCCTGCTGGAGCTCACCGACCCGGGCACGCTGCTGGTCACCAACCTCACCCTGATCGTGGCGATCCCGGTGGTCTGGCTGGCGTGGGCCGTCGCCCACGGCATGCGCACGGGGTGGTCGTCGTCGGTGCTCGCCCGGTTCCGCTGGCGGTTGCTGCCCCGCCTGACGCTGATCGCCCTGGCCACCATCGGGGTCGCCATCGGCCTGTCGGTGCTGCTGTCCTTCACCGTGGGCGACGCCGAGGTGGACGGGCCCGTCCCGTCGTGGGGGTGGCTGCTCGTCGTGGTCCTGCTCACCACGCCGCTGCAGTCCGCGGCCGAGGAGTACCTGTTCCGCGGTTACCTCAGCCAGGCGATCGCCGGCTGGATCCGCAGCCCGCACACCGGCGCCGTGGTGGCCGCACTGGTCACCGCGACGCTGTTCTCGCTCGCCCACCTGCCGCCGGACGTGCTGACCTTCCTCGACCGCTTCCTGTTCGCCCTGGCGGCCTCGGCGGTGGTGTGGCTGACCGGCGGGCTCGAGGCGGCGGTGGTGCTGCACGCGGCCAACAACGTGGTGCTGTTCGTGCTCGCCGCCCTGCTCGGGGAGGGGGTGGCCACCGCGACCCTGCCTCCCGGGCTCGCGGCCGCCTCGGTCGCGCTCGGCCTGGCCGCCTTCGGCGGCTACGTGCTGCTCGTCGCCCGGTGGCGGCGGCGGGTCCGCCCGGCGACGCGCACCCCCGCGCTGGACCTCCGGATCCCGCCGGTGACGGCCCCTGCCCCGGCGCGCTGACCGGCCTGCCGGGGGGGGGGGGGGGGGGCCCCCCCCCACCCCGACGTCCCGTAAAGTATTAAACCGCCCCCCGATGGTCCAACCATGGGGTATGGGGTAAATTGCACCCCCCCCGTTTATT
>NZ_JBJHAF010000010.1:0-182293 GCF_054050855.1 Blastococcus sp. SYSU DS0539
TCACAGAGTTACGGCGGCCATGGCGAGAGGGAAACGCCCGGTCACATTCCGAACCCGGAAGCTAAGCCTTTCAGCGCCGATGGTACTGCCCTGGAGACGGGGTGGGAGAGTAGGACGCCGCCGGACATACTTCACCGAACGGGGGTCAGAGCGAGCGCTCTGACCCCCGTTCGTTTTTTCCATTCCGCCGCCGGCCGTTCCGGTCGTGTGCGGCGTCGAGCGAAGAGGTACCCAGAACAATGACTGCTCCGCGACGCGGTTCCGGCGGCGCCGGCTCCGGCGACGGACGACCGGCATCCCGCGGCTCACGCCCTCAGGGCAACCGCGGATCCGGCGCGGCCGCCGGCCACCGCGGGAGCTCCCAGGGCGACCGTCCCCAGCGTGCAGACCGTCCGCAGGGTGCTCGTTCCCAGAGCAGTTGGCAGGATCGTCGCCCCCAGGGTGATCGTCCGCAGCGCTCGGATCGTCCGCAGGGTGACCGTCCTCGTGCGGACTGGCAGGATCGCCGCCCGCAGGGTGATCGTCCGCAGCGGTCGGACCGTCCGCAGGGCAGATGGCAGGACCGTCGCCCCCAGGGGGACCGCCCGCAGCGGTCGGATCGTCCGCAGGGTGACCGTCCCCGTGGCGACTGGCAGGACCGTCGCCCCCAGGGGGACCGGCCGCAGCGGTCGGATCGTCCACAGGGTGACCGTCCCCGTGGTGACTGGCAGGACCGTCGCCCCCAGAATGACCGCCCCCGCGGTGACTGGCAGGACCGTCGGTCGCAGGGTGACCGCCCGCAGCGATCGGACCGGCCGCAGGGCAGCTGGCAGGACCGTCGCCCCCAAGGTGATCGTTCGCAGCGGTCGGATCGTCCGCAGGGTGACCATCCTCGTGGTGACTGGCAGGACCGTCGGTCGCAGGGTGACCGCCCGCAGCGATCGGACCGGCCGCAGGGCAGCTGGCAGGACCGCCGCCCGCAGGGTGATCGTCCGCAGCGGTCGGACCGTCCGCAGGGCAGTTGGCAGGACCGTCGGCCGCAGGGTGATCGTCCGCAGCGGTCGGATCGTCCGCAGGGTGACCGTCCTCGTGCGGACTGGCAGGATCGCCGCCCGCAGGGTGATCGTCCGCAGCGCTCGGATCGCCCGCAGGGCAGTTGGCAGGACCGGCGTCCCCAGGGTGGTGACCGTCCGCAGCGCTCGGATCGCCCGCAGGGCACTTGGCAGGACCGGCGTCCCCAGGGTGGTGACCGTCCGCAGCGCTCGGATCGACCCCAGGGTGATCGTCCGCAGCGCTCGGATCGCCCGCAGGGCACTTGGCAGGATCGCCGGCCGCAGGGCGACCGCCCTCGTGGTGACTGGCAGGACCGGCGCCCGCAGGGTGATCGTCCGCAGCGCTCGGACCGTCCCCAGGGGAGCTGGCAGGACCGACGGCCCTCCAGGGACGTGGCCGACCGTCGTCCGCCCGTGCCGGCCGGCCCGGAGATCCCCGAGTGGGCCGACCCGCGGGAGCTGGATCCTGCGATCCGCGCCGCCCTCCGCGGGTTGGACCCGCGCAACTCTGCCGTGGTCGCCGGACACCTCGTGGTGGCCGGGACGCTCGTCGACGAGGACCCGCAGACCGCACTCGCACACGCTCGGGCCGCACGCGACCGGGCTTCGCGCCTGGCCGTCGTCCGGGAGGCGGTGGGGGTCGCGGCCTACCACGCCGGTGACTTCGCCGAGGCCGCGCGGGAGATCCGGGCCTATCGCCGGATGAGCGGGGACCAGGGGTACCGCGCGGTCCTCGCCGACTGCGAGCGCGCGCTCGGCCGCCCCGAGGTCGCGATCCGCCTCGTCAACGAGGCGCTGACCGAGGACGTCGACTCGGCGGAGACGGTCGAACTGCGGCTGGTCGAGGCCGGCGCGCGCCGCGATCTCGGCGAGGAGGCGGCGGCGCGACTGGTGCTCGAGGCGGCACTGGGTGGCCGCCCGGATCCGACGGACCTCCGCGTCGGGGACGAGGGCCGGCTGCGGCTCGCGGCCGCCTACGCCGACCTCCTCGACGCCCAGGGAGAGACGGCTCGGGCCGAGGAATGGCTCGGTGCTGTCGCGGAGATCGACCCCGAGCTGGCCGGTGCGGATCTCGGCGTGGAGTTCTCCGAGCTCGACGACGAAGAACTCGACGAAGAACTCGACGACGAGCTCGGAGACGAGGAGTCCGGGGGCGACGACGAACTCGCGAGCGCGGTCCAGCTCCAGGAGGACGACGAGCCTGACGAGGATCCCGAGGGCGAGGCTGCAGAGCTCGGCGATGTCGAGGTCCACGCTTCGGACGCGTTCGCCGCCGACGCCGAGGGTGCGGGGCAGCGCCGGCTGAGCTTCGACGAGGAGGTCGAGGCGGAGGTCGCCGAGCTGCTCGGTGAGACCGGCGACGCCGAACCGGATGTGGCCACGGACGCTTCGTCCGAGGAGACCCCCGAGCACTGATCCCCGACGGGACGGCTCCGGTCGTCCACATGCCGGTGTCGCGTCCACAGATCGCTCCGGTGCGCCCGCAGCAGCACCGCCGGCGGCCAGGCTTCGGTCATGACCGTGGCTGTGATCGATCGCAACGACGTGGTTCTGCGGGGGCGGGTGTCCGCCCCCGCAGAACTGCGGACCCTCCCCAGCGGTGACACGCTGCTGACCTTCCGGCTGGTGGTCCGGAGACCGGCACCGAGGGTGCGGGGCCAGTCGGTGGACGTGCTCACCTGCATCACCTACGACCGGGGCCTGCAACGGCGCATCGCCGTCTGGCAGCCCGGCGACGTGGTCGAGGTCGAGGGTGCGCTGCAGCGGCGGTTCTGGCGCACGGGATCGGGCACGGCCTCGGTGTGCGAGGTGAACTGCCGGCGGGGACGCAAGATCCCCCGGTCCGCCGCGCGGACAGCCGAGGAGACCGCGTGAACTCCGCCGGCGTCCCGATCAGTCCGGCAGCGGGCGCAGCACCAGACCGGTTCGGGGCTTCGGTACGAACAGGGTCGACTTCCTGGGCATCCGGGCTCCGGCGCGTGCGACGGCGGCGACGTCCGTGGGGGAGGGGGCCCGCAGCAGCAGCGCCACGCCGGACCGGTCGAGCGCCGTCCGCACCGCTTCCTCGAGGCTGTGCGCGATGAGCACCGAGTCCACCGTGTCGGGGCGATCCCACAGCCGCCCCATCAGCCCGTGGTGAGCCAGCACCACGTCGAGGTCGCGCCAGGCCGGCGGGGCCTCCGCCGGCACCGCGGCACGGACCTCCGGTGTGGCGGCGGTCAGCCGCACCAGGCGGACGCCGTCGCTGAGCAGCAGGCCTCGCTCGGCGGGATCCCCGAGCCAGGCGCGCGCCGCCGCGACGACGGCATCCGGTCCCGATCCGTCGACCGTCAGCTCAGCTGTGACGAAACCCCGCCCGGCAGCCGTGACGGCAGCGCTGAAGGGCAGCGCGGGAACCACGCGGTGGATCGGGTCCACCCGGAGTCCGCCCGGGCCCATGGGCGTGACGAGAGCCAGGACGGCGTCGGTCCCGGACGCGCACCGCTGGGCGCGGGCATTCGCGCGCGCCGCAGCGAACCGGTGGTGGCCGTCGGCGATGACAGCCCGCGTCCGGTGCAGTGCCGAGGAGACGGCGTCGACCGTCGCGTCGTCGGTCACCCGCCAGAGCCGGTGCGCGACGCCGTCGGCGTCCCGCAGCTCGAGGGTGCGCGGCGTCCGGCGCACCGCCTCCGTCACCTGGGCCACCGCCGGCTCGGGATCGTGCGCGAGCACGATGGGCTCGAGGTCCGTCCGCGTCGCGGCCAGCAGCGCGCGCCGGCCCTCGACGGCCGCTGGATAGGTGTCCTCGTGCGGGAGCACGGCCGTCGAGTCCGCCGGTGGCAGGGTGACCGTACCGAGCCAGCCCAGCGTCGCCGCCCCGCCGTCGGCCGGCCGCAGCTCGTACAGCCACAGCGCCGGCAGCTCGTCGCGCACCAGCACGCCCTCGGCCTCCCACGCCCGCAGGGTCGCCGCCGCCAGGTCCGCGGACCCGTCGCGCTCCCCGAGGCCGGTGTCCGGCTGCGGCAGGATCAGCCGGACGACGTTGTGCGGGTCGGCATCGGCCAGCCGATCCCGGCCGGCGGGGGTGACCAGGTCGTAGGCTGGCGAGCTGACGCGGGCCAGGTACTCGGGATCGCGCTCCCGGTAGGTGAGTGCCCGGAACGGCCGGACGTCCAGCCCCGGGGCCGGTCGAGGAGTCCGGGGGCCTGGCGACGACGGGAGCACGACGAGAATCGTAGGAGCGGCACGGCGAGCCGTGGTCGGCCGCTCGTGATCGGCCCGGGGGCCGGCGCGGGAGACCGGCGCCGGAGCGGTCCAGGAGAGGAGCAGCGTTGCCGGAGGCCAGCCCGCCCGAGGAGCGTCCCGAGGCCCGCGAGACGCCCCGCGGCGGCGTCTACGAGTGGTACCGCCGGGGTCTGGAGCTGCTCGCGGACCGTCATCCGGAGGCTGCGGCCACGCTCCTCGCGCGCGCCGCCGAGGCCGAACCCGGCTCCCGCAGCATCCGGGAGGCCCTCGCACGCGCCCAGTACGACGCACGACGGTACCGCGAGGCGATGACCAGTTTCGCCAGTCTCATCGCGGCCAACCCCACCGACGACTACGCCCAGTTCGGTCTCGGTCTGGCCGCCGGCCGGGCCGGCGACCTCGCCGTCGCCGCCGAGCACCTGGCGCTCGCGGTCGCCATGCGGCCGGAGTCGGCCCACTACGCGCGGGCGCTGCGCGAGGTCCGCGCCCGCCAGACCCGGGAGTCAGCGTGACCGGACCAGCCCTTCCCCCGTCCGTGACCGGCGTGGCCGCCGGGTCTGCCGAACCGCCCGTGCGGCGGTACGACGTCGCGCTGCTGGACCTGGACGGAGTCGTCTACGTCGGCCCCGACGCCGTTCCCGGAGTGCCGGCGGCCCTGGCGGCCGCCCGTGCCGCCGGCATGCGGCTGGGGTTCGTCACGAACAACGCCGCCCGCACCCCCGAGCAGGTGGCCGCGCACCTCACTGAGCTGCACGTCGCGGCCGAGCCGGCGGACGTGATCACCAGCTCCCAGGCGGCCGCGACCGTCGTCGCCGGCCTGCTCGGCGAGGGAGCGCGCGTCCTCCCGGTCGGTGGCCCGGGGGTCGCGGCCGCGCTCACGGCCGCCGGGCTCGCCGTCGTCGACGGCGCCGACGACCGACCGGAAGCGGTGGTCCAGGGCTACGGCCGCGAGGTCGGCTGGGCGCAGCTGGCCGAGGCGGTGGTCGCCGTGCGGAACGGGGCCCGGCACGTCGCCACGAACGCCGACGCCAGCATCCCCTCGCCCCGCGGTCCGCTCCCGGGGAACGGCGCCATGGTGGCGGTGGTCCGCGGGATCACCGGGCGGGAGCCGCTGGTCACCGGAAAGCCGGACCCGGCGATGCATGCCGAGTGCGTCCGGCGCACGGGTGCCCGGCGCCCCCTCGTCGTGGGCGACCGGCTGGACACCGACATCGAGGGAGCGCGCCGCGCCGGGGCGGCCAGCCTGCTCGTCCTCACGGGCGTCACCGACCCGGCGACGTTGCTCGCCGCGGAGCCGTCCCACCGGCCGGACCTGCTGGCCGCCGACGCCTCCGGACTGCTGCACGCCCATCCCGCGGTGACCAGCGAGGGCCGGGCGTGGCGGTGCGGTGGCTGGACGGTCCGGACGGTCGAGGGCGGAGCCGGACTGGAGCTGGCCGGACCGGACGGCGACGAGCCGGCAGGGGGCGGGGACTCCGACGGCCTCGACGGCCTGCGTGCGCTGTGCGTCGCCCACTGGGCGGCGCACCCCGACGAGGGGACGCCGGCGCGGGTGATCGGCACCGGCGCGGCGGCCACCGCTGCCGTGGCGAGCTGGGGGCTCGCGTCGCCGGAGGAAGGCTGAGCTGCCGCTGTCAGAGCAGCTTGCGCAGCCGCAGCAGATCCCGCAGGCCCGCCTCGAGCTTCACCCTGCCGCTGGCCCATGCCGAGCCGAACGACAGGCGGTTCTCGGTGAGCGCCACCAGGTCGTCGCTGGTCATGGTGAGCCGGATGTCGGCCTTCGGGACGGCTGGACCGTCGGGGACCGCGTGCAGATCCTTGACCGTGCCGGAGCTCAGCCGGCCGAGCACCACCTGCTCCAGGTCGGTGAGCCGGCAGGAGAGGCTGCGGTCCAGCCCTTCGGCCGCCGGGTTCGCGGCGAGATCGCCGAGGATCCCGGTCAGGGCGGTCATGCACTGATCCATCGTGGCCACGCGGGCAGGTCTCCCAGGAGTCGTCGGCGGGTGCGCTCCCCCCGACGCTATCGCGCTGCTCCGTCCGGCCCGTCCGTGTCGTCGCCGGCCGGTAACCTCCGCAGGAGACGCACGCAGGGGGCGGCGCCCCGGTCCGACGCGTCCGCCCGCCACCCGACCCCGTACCCGAGAGGCGCACCATGACCGAGCCGACCGTGCCGCGACCGGTACCCGGGCCGTACCGGCCCGGGCCCCGGCCTGCGCCGGTCGCCGGTCCCGGAGCCGCTTCGTCCCCGGCCGCAGCCGCCCGCGGCGACGCCGACGCCCCGCGCACGGACGCCGAGCCCGACCGGGCCGGGGCTACGGACGGGCCGACGGCGTCGGGCGCCGACGCCCGGGGTGGGCTGACCGGGCTCGGTGAGCTGCCCGTGGCCGAGCACGTCGCCGTCTTCGAGTCCGAGCACGCGCGCCTGCAGCGCGAGCTCGGCACGATCGACCCCCGCTGATGGCCCGTCGCACCCGGCTGGACGCCGAGCTGGTCCGGCGCGGCCTGGCCCGGTCCCGCGAGCACGCCGTCGCGCTCATCGCGGAGGGGCGGGTCGCCGTCGCCGGTCAGGCCGCGACCAAGCCGGCCACCGGCGTGGAGGCCGGCACCCCCGTCGTGGTGCGCACCGACCCCGACCAGCCGTCGTGGGTCTCCCGGGGCGCGCACAAGCTGCTGGGCGCGCTCGAGGCGTTCCCCGTCCCCGTCGAGGGGCGCCGCGCGCTGGACGCCGGCGCCTCCACCGGCGGGTTCACCGAGGTGCTGCTGCGCGGGGGTGCGGCGGAGGTCGTCGCCGTCGACGTCGGGTACGGCGAGCTGGCGTGGTCGTTGCGCACCGACGACCGCGTCCGGGTGCACGAGCGCACCAACGTCCGCACGCTCACGCCGGAGGCGATCGGCGGGCCGGTCGACCTCGTCGTCGCCGACCTGTCCTTCATCTCGCTCCACCTGGTGCTGCCCGCGCTGACCGCGTGCGCCGGCTCCGGCGCCGACCTGCTGCCCATGGTCAAGCCCCAGTTCGAGGTCGGCCGGGAGCGCTTGGGCGCCGGCGGGGTCGTGCGCGACCCCGAGCACCGCGTGCAGGCGGTGCTCGAGGTGGGCAGAGCAGCAGGAGCGCTCGGCTGGGGAACCGCCGGCGTGGTGGCCAGCCCGTTGCCGGGCCCCGCCGGCAACGTGGAGTTCTTCCTCTGGCTCCGGTCCGACGCCGGGCCGATCGAGGAGGACACCGTCCGTCGAGCAGTCCAGGAGGGACCGCAGTGAGCGAGTCGAGCACGGCATCACCCGACGGGCAGGGGGCCCGGCGGGTCCTGCTCACCGTGCACACGGGGCGGCAGGACATCGTCGAGCTGGCCCAGACCTCCGCGGCCCGGCTGCTCCGCGGCGGCATCGGGGTGAAGATCCTCGAGGACGAGGCGCCCGAGCTCGACATCCCCGGCGCCGAGGTGGTGCCCTGCGACGAGGCTGCCGCCCAGAACGCCGAGATCGTCATGGTCTTCGGCGGCGACGGCACCTTCCTGCGCGCCGCCGAGCTGGCCCGGTACACCGACGCCGCGTTGATGGGCGTCAACCTCGGCCGCGTCGGGTTCCTCGCCGAGACCGAGCCCGAGGCGGTGGAGGAGACGCTCACCGCCATCGAGGACTGCGAGTACTCGGTCGAGGAGCGGCTGGCCATCCGGGTCGACGTCCTCGATTGCGACGGCGCGGTCGTCGGCGGCACGTGGGCGCTCAACGAGGTGTCGGTGGAGAAGGCCGAGCGCTCCCGGGTGCTCGACGTCGTCATCGCGATCGACGGCCGGCCGCTGACCAGCTTCGGCTGCGACGGCGTGCTCTGCGCCACGCCCACCGGCTCCACCGCCTACGCCTTCTCCGCCGGTGGCCCGGTCGTCTGGCCCGACGTCGAGGCGCTCCTCCTGGTCCCCACCAACGCGCACGCGCTCTTCGCCCGGCCCCTGGTCACCTCGCCGAACTCGGTGCTCACGATCGCCATCCCGGCCGACGGCAACCGGGCGCGGGTGTCGGCCGACGGACGGCGCATGGTCGAGGTCCCCGACGGCGGCCGGGTCGACGTGCGCCGGGCCAACCGGCCGGTGCGGATCGCCCGGGTGCACGCGGCGACCTTCGGCGACCGGCTGGTGGCGAAGTTCGGCCTCCCGGTGCGCGGCTTCCGGGAGGCCCGGCACGCCGGACCGGGCCACGAGCTCTTCACCAGCCGGAACGTCCTCGCCCGCGACGTCGTCACGGCCGACGACGTCGCGGACGCCGCGGCGCGGGAGGTGAGCGGTGGCGGCACGCACGACGACGCCTGACCGGCCCGCCCCGGCGGCGACCGCGACCGGGCGGCTCACGGAGCTGCGCATCCGGGGCCTCGGCGCCATCGACGACGTCACCCTCGAGCTCGGGCGTGGCCTGACGGTCGTGACGGGGGAGACCGGCGCCGGCAAGACCATGGTCGTGACCGGCCTGACCCTGCTGTTCGGTGGGCGCGCCGACCCCGGACGGGTCCGGGCGAACGGGCGCGCCGGTGTGGAGGGGCGGCTGGAGCTCCCGCCGGACTCGTCGGCCTGGGCCCGCGCCACTGACGCCGGAGCCGACCCCGACGACGACGGCAGCCTCATCCTGGCCCGCACGGTCAGCGCCGAGGGCCGGTCCCGTGCCTACCTCGGCGGGCGCAGCGTCCCGGTCGGGGTGGTGGCGGAGCTGGCGGAGAGCCTGCTGGCCGTGCACGGGCAGACCGACCAGCTCCGGCTCTCGCGGCCGGCCGAGCAGCGCCGGGCGCTGGACCGGTACGCCGGCGCCGACCACCTGGCCCTGCTGGAGCGCTACCGCGAGGCCTACCAGCGCTGGCGCGCGCTCGCGGCCGACCTGGAGCGCCGGCACGGCCAGGCCCGGGAGCTCGCGCAGGCCGCCGACGTGCTGCGGCACGGCCTGGAGGAGATCGAGGCGGTGGCGCCCGAGCCGGGCGAGGAGGAGGCGCTCGACACGCAGGCCAAGCGGCTCAGCGACGCGGACGCGCTGCGGGCCGCCGCCGACGAGGCGCGCATGGCGCTGCTCGGCGACGTGACCGGCGACCTGGGCGGGGGCGAGCTGCCCCAGGACGCCACCGCCGCGCTGGCCATCGCGGAGCGGGCGCTGGCCGCCTCCGACGACCCCACCCTCGTGCTGCTCGCCCAGGACCTCGCCGACGCCGTGGCCGTGGTGTCCGACGTCGCCGGCCAGCTCGCCGGGTACGTGGCCGACCTCGACGCCGACCCCGGCCGGCTGGCCGAGGTGCTCGACCGGCGGGCGGTCATCACCGCGCTGGTCCGCAAGTACGCCGACGCCGGAGCGGGCGTGGCCGGAGTGCTGGCGTGGGCGGAGGACGCGCAGCGCCGGCTCGCCGAGCTGGACGTCTCCGACGAGGCGCTGGAGGCGCTGGCGGCCGAACGCGACGCCGCCCGTGCCGACGTCGACCGGCTCGGCGCGGAGATCTCGGCGGGCCGCCGGGCCGCCGCGGAGGGCTTCGCGGCGGAGGTCGGGACGGAGCTGGCCGGGCTGGCGATGAAGAGCGCCCGGGTCTCCTTCAGCATCGACAGCCATCCCGACGACCCCGGCGCCGACGGCATCGACGAGGTGGCGCTGCTGCTCGCCGCCCATCCGGGCGCGCCGGCGCGGCCGGTGCACAAGGGCGCCTCCGGTGGTGAGCTGTCCCGGGTCATGCTGGCGATCGAGGTCGTCTTCGCAGGTGCGGACCCGGTGCCCGTGATGGTCTTCGACGAGGTCGACGCCGGTGTGGGTGGTCAGGCCGCCGGGGAGATCGGGCGGCGGCTGGCCCGGCTGGCCCGCGACCACCAGGTCGTCGTCGTCACCCACCTGGCGCAGGTGGCGGCGTTCGCCGACACCCACCTCGTGGTGGACAAGTCACCGGACACCGGCGCGGGGGTCACCGCCACCGACATCCGCTCGGTCGACGGCGAGGACCGGGTCCGCGAGCTGGCCCGGATGCTCTCCGGCCTGGCCGACAGCGACACCGGTCAGGCGCACGCCCGGGAGCTGCTCGCCGTCGCCGTGGACGCCGCCCGCTGACCCGCCCTCGCCGGGTCGGGTGACGCGGGGAGTGCCGGGGTGTACCCCTGGGTAAGGAGCGCCGGTGACCTGCTTCTCCTCCACCGATGAGTCCGCGCACTACGGCTTCTCGGTGTGCATGCTGCTCGACCAGTACCGCGACCAGTTGCACTGGGCGGAGGAGGGCGTCGACGAGCTGGGCACCGGTGACGCCACCGCCATCGCCGACGTCGTGCGGGCCCTTCCGGGCCTGCGGGTGCGCAGCTACGACATCAGCGCCCCGTCGGTCGAGCAGGCGCGGGTCAACATCGCCGAGCGCGGGGTGGCCGACCGCTACACCGTCGAGCTGGGCGACTTCTTCGACCAGGCCGACTCGGCCGGCGGGCTGCAGGCGTCCACGGTGATCTCCAACCCGCCCTACATCCCGGCGCCCGATCGCGACATCCTGATGCCCGAGCTGTGGGGTGGGGTCCGCGGCAACGACCTGGTGCTCCAGCTGCTCAAGGCCGGGTACACCAACGTCATCGCCGCCGTGGCCAGCTACTCCGATCCGCTGGGAACCGTGCGCACCGCGCAGGAACTCGGCTACCGGGTCGTGAACTTCCTCGCCATGGGGCTGGACTTCGGGCCCTACAGCAGAGAGCCGAAGGTGCGCGAGCACATCCGCCGGCTCTGCGCGGACGGCCACGGCTGGGCGGGGGAGGACGGCTACATGGTCGCGGTCGCCCTGCTCACCCGGGACCCGGACCTCCCCGGCGACCGCGCCGACCAGCTGCTGGGTTCATTGCAGATCACTCCGTGATCTGACCGCGACCAGGTGCCGTTCCCCTGGTCCGCTGAGCCGTTGCCGACCCTCCTCGAAGAGCCCTCCGGGCCCCGCTCGTCAGGCCGCCTCGCGGGGCGCGCCCGTGACCTCCTCGGGGACCCTCCGGGCTCCTCGTCGGTCAGCGCCGCTTGGCGTAGCCGGCCAGGCCGAACTGCAGGAGCGCCAGGCCGCGGCGGCCCTGCCGGCGCAGCTCCGCCGACAGCTCGGGCCCGCTGACCCCGTCGAGCACCCGGTCCCGGGCCAGCTCCAGCAGCGACGCGTACAAGCCCAGGACGGCGTGCGCGGCCAGCCACGGCTCGATCTGGCCGGGCTTCGCGGCGGTCTCCTCGGCGATGAGGTCGGCCAGCGAGCCGGTGAGCTCGCCGAGTATCTCGCGCTCGCGGATCTGCAGGGTGCGGCTGCCGCGGATGACCCGGGCCATCTGCGCCACGCCGTCGGCCGCCTCCGGCGTGCCGAGCAGGCTGATCGCGGCGACGACGAAGCTCCCGGCGGCGGCGGCGACCGACTCGCCCGCGGGGCGGCGGCGCACGGCGTCCAGCAGGGCGGCGCGCATGGGCGGATCGGCGTCGAAGACCAGCCCCTCCTTGACCGGGAAGTGGTTGAAGACCGTCTTCTCCACGACGCCGGCCCGCTGGGCGATCTCCACGACGCTGACCGCGTCGAAGCCGCGCTCGGTGAACAGCTCCGTGGCGGCGTCGACGATCCGGTTGCGGGTCTGCTGGCGACGGCGCTCGCGGATGCCGCTGCCGCGCAGGGCCCGTCGCGCCCGCGGCGGCCCGGTCGAGTCACCGTCGGTCACCGCGGCCGGGGAGGTGGCGACCGGCGGTGGCACCGCCCCACGGGGGATCAGCTCCGCCGGCACGTCGCCGGCCACCCCGCTGGGGGCGCCGTCCCGATCGGTGCCCGCGGGAGCAGCCGCGGTGCCCGCCCGCTCGGCTGCGGCCGGGGCGGCAGCGGCCGCCTCCTCCGCCGCGGGGCCCGGCTCCGGCTGCGCGGCCCGTTCGTCCAGCTCAGCTCCCGGTACCGCCCGGATCGCCGCGACGCCGAGGGGCGCCGGAGCGTCCTCGTCGGTCCGCGGAAGGGACGCTGCGGTCGTCAGGGCTCCAGCCACTCCAGTCACGTGCGCCACGCTAGTCACAACTCGATAACGGTCCCGCGCGGCGCGCGCGAGGAACGCGACCGGCGTGTCGGCCGGACCCGGTGTCGCGCACGGTGCGTGACCGGAAGGTCGCCGAGGCGCGTCGGAGGATCGGCCTGATCGCGGCGCGTGGCAGCATGCGGAGTCATGCGCATCGGCACCGTTCGCCGCGGCCGGGCACAGGAGACGGGGCCCGGCGTCGCCGGCACCGTCCGCCTGGACCGCCGCACCAAGAACCTGACGAAGCGACTGCGCCCCGGCGACATCGCCGTCATCGACCACGTCGACATCGACCGGGTGAGCGCCGACGCGCTCGTCGGGTGCAAGGTGGCCGGGGTCGTCAACGCCGCGCCCAGCATCTCCGGCCGGTACCCGAACCTGGGTCCGGAGATCCTCATCAACGCCGGCATCCCGCTGCTCGACGACGTCGGCAAGGACGTGTTCGCCAAGCTCAAGGAGGGCGCGACGGTCCGCCTCGACGGCGACCAGCTCGTCACCGAGGACGGCACGGTCGTGGCCGAGGGTGCCGCGCACGACACCGACACGGTGGCGGCCGCCATGGCCGACGCCAAGGCCGGTCTGTCGGTGCAGCTGGAGGCGTTCGCCGCCAACACCATGGAGTACATGAAGCGCGAGCGCGCGCTCCTGCTCGACGGTGTCGGCGTCCCCGACGTCACCACGTCCATCGAGGGCCGGCACGTGCTCGTGGTCGTCCGCGGCTACGACTACAAGGAGGACCTGCACGCCCTCCGCTCCTACATCCGCGACTACCGCCCGGTCCTCATCGGCGTCGACGGCGGCGCGGACGCGCTGGTCGAGGCCGGCTACTCGCCCGACATGATCATCGGCGACATGGACTCGGTGAGCGACGACGTCCTGCGCTCCGGCGCCGAGGTGGTCGTGCACGCCTACGCCGACGGCCGCGCCCCGGGCCTGGCCCGCGTGCAGGACCTGGGCGTGGAGGCCATCACCTTCCCGGCCGCCGCCACCAGCGAGGACATCGCGATGCTGCTCGCCGACGAGAAGGGCGCCACGCTCATCGTCGCCGTCGGCACCCACGCCACCCTCGTGGAGTTCCTGGACAAGGGCCGCGGCGGCATGGCCTCGACCTTCCTCACCCGCCTGCGGCTGGGCGGCAAGCTCGTCGACGCCAAGGGCGTCAGCCGGCTCTACCGCAGCCGCATCTCGACCACCGCACTCGTGATCCTCGTGCTCGCCGCCCTGCTCGCCATCGGATCGGCGCTGGCCCTCTCCGCGGCCGGGCGCGTCTACCTGGATCTGCTGCTCGACCAATGGAACAGCTTCATGTTCTGGCTGGAGAACCTCTTCTCGTGATCGACTTCCGCTACCACCTGGTCTCGCTGATCGCGGTCTTCCTGGCCGTCGCGCTGGGCATCGTCATCGGCACGACCGCGCTCAACGAGCCGATCCTGGCCGACATCGAGAACCAGGTCGCCGATCTCGAGCAGGACAAGCGGGCCCTGGAGGACCGCACCCGGGAGCTGCAGGCTCAGCTGGACACCTCCGTCGAGTTCGAGCAGGCCGTGGCCCCCGCGCTGGTCGAGGGCACCCTCACCGACCGCACCGTGCTGCTCGTCCCCACCAACGACAGCGTCACCGCGGAGACGGTGGAGACGATCACCGCCCTGGTCGGCCAGGCCGGCGGCTCGGTCAGCGGCGTGGTGCGGCTCGAGCCCGAGTACAGCGACCCGGCGACCGGCGCGGCGCTGCAGAGCTACGTCACCGGATCCGGCCTTCCCGCGGGGGTGCAGCTGCCCGAGAGCGGCGACGCCGACGCCCTGGTGGCCTCGCTGCTGGCGCAGGTCCTGATGATCCCGCCGGGCGGGGCGGCCCCCGACACCGCGGCGGTCTCCTCGGTCCTCGCCGGCCTCAGCTCGCTGGACGTGCTGATCCCCGAGGGCGCCTCCGTCTCGCCCGCCGACCACGCGGTGCTGCTCACCGGCAGCGGCTTCACCGGCGACGACGCCGAGCGCCGCAACGCCGCCCTGGTCGAGCTGGCCACCGCGCTGGACGCCCAGGGGCAGGGCGCCGTCGTGGCCGGCGACGCACCGTCGGCCCGCCCGAACGGGCTGATCGGCGTCGTCCGCGCCGACCCGACGCTCGCCGCCGCCGTCTCCACCGTCGACAACGTCGGCACGGTCGTCGGCCGGATCAGCGCCGTCCTGGCGCTCGGTCAGGAGTCGCAGGGCACGTCGGGCAAGTACGGGACCGGCGAGGACACCCAGCCGGTGCCGCCGGTGCCCGCTGCCGCGCAGTGAGCGGCCGGCGCCCCGCGCTGCTCGCGCTCGCCGGTGCGGGGGCGGCGCGCGCCGCCCTCGCGGGCGCCGCCGCGCTGACGGCCCGACCCGCCGGTGCGCCGTGGCGGCGGACCAACTACGCCGGCCGCCCGGTCAGCCTCCTCGGCGGCCCGGCGCTCGCGCTCTCGGCCACGGCGGGCGCGGTACTCGGTGCCCCGCCCGGCACCCGGGCCGCGGCCGCCGTCGTCGGCACCGTGTCCGGCCTGGTGGGCGGCTACGACGACCTCGCCGGCGCCCGACCGGAGCAGTCCCGGGACAAGGGGCTGGCCGGGCACCTGCGGGCGCTGCGGGAGGGCCGGGTCTCGGCCGGCGCGGTGAAGGTGGCCGGCATCGGTGCGGCCGCGGCCGCCGCCGCGGTGCTGACCCGCGGTCCGGGCCGGGGGACCGGCGCCCTGGCCGACGGCGTCCTCACCACCGGCCTGGTCGCCGGGACAGCCAACCTGCTCAACCTGCTGGACCTGCGCCCCGGGCGTGCGGCCAAGGCCGCGGCGATCGCCGCGGTGGCCGGTCTCGGCGGGCCGGCCGGCGGCCTGGTCGCCGGGCCGCTGGGGGCGACCGTCGCGGTGCTGCCCGACGACCTCGGCGAGCGGATCATGCTGGGTGACTGCGGCGCGAACGCCCTCGGCGCCCTCCTCGGCCTGCGGCTGGCCGGGGCGCCGTCCCGGGGCGCCCGCGCCGGTGCGCTGGTCGTGATCACCGGGCTCACCCTGGCCAGCGAGCGGATCAGCTTCACCCGCGTCATCGAGGCCACCCCCGGCCTCCGGGAGCTGGACCGCCTCGGTCGCCTGCGCCCGTGAGTGCCCGGCAGGTGGCGCGCGGGGTGGCCGGAGCGGCCGTCCTGATCGCCGGGCTCACCGTCCTGGCGCGGCTGGCCGGCTTCGGCCGCACGCTGGTGTTCACCAACACGGTGGGTCCCGGCAGCACCGGTGACGCCTATCTGGCGGCCAACAACGTCCCGAACATCGTCTTCGAGGTCGTCGCCGGCGGGGCGCTGGCGAGCCTGGTGGTGCCGATGCTCGCCGGCGGCATCGCCACCGGGGACCGCGAGCAGGTGCGGCGCACGGCGTCGGCCCTGCTCGGCTGGACCCTGCTGCTGCTGGTCCCGCTGGCGGTCCTGCTGGCCGTGCTCGCCGAGCCGATCGCCCGGCTGCTGCTCGGCGGCGGCGACGAGGCGGAGGTGGAGCTGGCCAGCCGGTTCCTGCTGGTCTTCGCGCCCCAGGTGGTGCTCTACGGGATCGGCATCGTGCTCACCGGCGTGCTGCAGGCGCACCGGCGGTTCGCCGGGCCCGCGCTGGCGCCGCTGCTGTCCAGCGTGGTGGTGGCGGGGACGTACCTCGTCTTCGCCGCGATGGGCGGGGAGGGGGACGTGACCGCGCTGTCCACCCCGGCCGAGCTGGTCCTCGGCGTCGGGACGACGCTCGGCGTGGCGGCCCTGAGCCTGAGCCTGCTGCTGCCCGTGCGCGGGCTGCGCCTGGGGCTGCGGCCCGCGCTGCGCTTCCCGGTCGGCGCCGCGCCCCGGGTGCGCCGGCTCGCCGTGGCCGGCGTGCTGACCCTCGCCGGGCAGCAGCTGGTGGCCGCCGTCGCCATCCGGCTGGCCAACGACGGCGCCCCCGACGGCACCCAGGTGATCTACGCGGCCGGCCTCACCGTCTTCCTCCTGCCCTGGGCCGCCCTCGCCGTCCCGCTCGCGACGTCGGCCTATCCCGGGCTGGCCGAGCGCGCGGAGAGCGGCGACGAGGCCGGCTACCGCCGCGCGCTGGCGCCGGTCACCGTGCTCACGGTGGCCGCGGCCGCCGTCGCCGCCGCCGCCCTGGTCGCGATCGCCGGGCCGATGGCGCGCGTCTTCCTGGGCTCGGGCACCGACGCCCAGGTGGCCGCGCTGCGGGACACCATCGTGGCCTTCGCCCCGGGGCTGCTCGGCTACGGGCTGGTGGCGCTGCTGACCCGCGCGCTCTACGCCCGGGGGCTGTGGAAGGCCCCGACCGTCTGCGTGCTCGGTGGCTGGCTGCTCGCCGTCGTCGCCGACGTCGTCCTCGCCCGGGTGCTGCCCGTCGAGGACCGCGCGCTGGCCCTGGGCCTGGGGCACACGCTGGGCGTCACCGTCGCCGGCGCCGGTCTGCTGCTGGTGGTCGCCCGGGTGGCCGGCCGGCCGGCGCTGGCGGGGCTGGCCCGCACCGGCAGCGTGGCGCTCCTGGCCGGCGCGCTGGGCGGTGCGGCCGGGCTGTGGCTGGCCCGCGCGCTGGGTGCGGACCCGGTGCCCGACGGCGGGCTGCTCGGCACGCTCGGGGCCGGGATCCTGGCCGGGGGCACCGTGCTCGTCGTGGCGCTGGCCGTCATGATGGGGACGGCCCGCGCGCACCTGGTGGGGGCGTTCCGGGAGTTGCGGTCGACGGGCGAGCAGGAGGTACGCAGTGGCTGAGCCGGCCCTGCGGGACCGCCGGATCACCGAGGTGCTGGCCACCAGCACCGGCGGGGTCGGCACCCACGTGCGCTCGGTGCTGCCGACTCTCGTCGCCGCCGGCGCCGCCGTCGGCGTCTGCGGCCCCCGGGCCACCGACGAGCTGTTCGGCTTCTCCGGCCGGGGCGCCGGCTTCACCCCGGTGGAGATCTCGGCCGGGCTCGCACCCGCGGCCGACGCCCGGGCGGTGCAGGCGCTGCGGCGCGCGCTGGCCGGCAGCGACCTGGTGCACGCCCACGGCCTGCGGGCCGGCCTCGTCGCCGCGGCCGCGCGCCGGCTGGGCGCCCCCTCGGCCCGGCTCGTGCTCACCCTGCACAACGCGCTCCCCGAGGGCGGCGGGCTGCGCCGGCGGGTGCTGGAGCAGGCGGAGCGGGCCACCGTCCGCGCCGCCGACGTCGTGCTCGCCGCCTCGGCGGACCTGGCGGAGAACGCCCGGCGGCTGGGCGCCCGGGACGTGCGCCTGGCCCCGGTGTCCGCGCCGCCGCTGCCGGCGGCCGGCCGCGCGCCCGGTGCCGTCCGCGCGGAGCTCGGGCTCGTCGACGACCGGGCGCTGGTCGTGGCGGTCGGCCGGCTGCACCCGCAGAAGGGCTACGACGTGCTGCTGGACGCGGTGGCCCGCTGGTCGGCCGACCAGCGCCTGCGCCCCGCGCCCCTGGTGGTCGTCGCCGGCGACGGGCCGCTGCACGACGAGCTGGCCGGCCGGATCCGGGCCCAAGGGCTGCCGGTGACCCTGCTGGGCCGGCGCGACGACGTCGCCGACCTGCTCGCCGCCGCCGACCTGTGCGTGCTGCCCTCGCGCTGGGAGGCCCGATCCCTCACCGCCCAGGAGGCCCTGCGCGCGGGTGTGCCGCTGGTGGCCACCCGCACCGGCGGGCTCCCCGAGCTGCTCGGCACCGCCGCCGAGCTGGTGCCGGTCGGCGACCCGGCGGCGCTGGCCGAGGCCGTCGTGCGGGTGCTCTGCGACAGCGCGCACGCCGCCGAGCTCGCCGAGGCGGGGCTCCGGCAGGCGGCGAGCTGGCCCGACGAGGAGGGCACGGCCGCGCAGCTGGTCGAGGTCTACCGCGAGCTGCTGGGAACGCCGGCCCGGCCCGGCGCATGACCGGCCCGGCCGTGCGGACGGCGCGCCGGGCGGCCGCCCTCCTGGCGCTGGTGGGGCTCCTCCTGGTGGGCCTGCCGGCCGGGGCGGGGGCGCGAGCGCAGGCGGACCGCCACGCCGCCGACCACGTCGTGGTGGTGGGCGTGCCTGGCCTCACCTGGGCCGACCTCGACCCGGGCACGACCCCGCAGCTGTGGGCCCTGGCCGAGGAGTCGGCCATCGGGGCGACCTCGGTGCGGGCCGCCCGCTCGACCAGCTGCCTGCTCGACGGCTGGGCGACCCTGGGCGCGGGCAACCGGGCGCGCTTCCCGGGGACGGACGAGGGCCTGCCACCGGTGCCCGTACCCGAGGGCACGGACGAGTCCGGGGACGCCCCGGTGCGCGACGCGGAGGACGCGGGCGACGGCGAGGAGCCGGCGGACGAGGAGCCGCGGCTGGACACCTCGCTCACGCACTGCGGCCTGCAGGAGCGGGTGGCCGGGGTGGCCCTGGGCGATCCGCAGGCCACCGTCGCGCGGATCGCCGAGGACGAGGGCACCGTCCGCTTCGGCGCCGAGCCCGGGGCGCTGGGGGAGGCGGTCGGCTGCGCCGCGGTCGTCGGCCGGGCCCCCGCCCTGGCGGTCGCCGCGCCGGGCGTGCCGCTCGCCGCGGCGCCCGCCGTGCCGGGGGAGCCGGAGGAGCTGACCGAGCTGCTCGGCGCCTGCCCGCTGGGGCTGATCTCCCTCGACCAGCTCACCGATGCCGGCGCGCCCGGGGCCGAGCCCACCGACGACGGCACCCGGCCCGAGCCGCGGGCCGCCGCGCTGGGCCGGATCGACGAGGCGCTGGAGCGCGTGCGCGCCGCCGTCGACGCGCTGCCGGGGAACACCCTGCTGCTGCTCGCCGGCATCTCGGAGGTCAACGACGGCCGTCCCCAGCTGCACGTCGGGATGGCCCGCGGCCCGGGGTTCGAGGAGGGGTGGCTGACCTCGGCGAGCACCGGTCGGGCGCCGTTCGTGCAGCTGATCGACGTGGCGCCGACCGCCCTGCGCGCCCTCGGCATCGCGCCGCCGCCGTCGATGAACGGGCAGCCGTGGCGGAGCACGGGGGAGCGGCCGGCCCTGGCCGAGGCGGTCGCCGAGCTGGAGCGGGTCAACACCGCGGCGATCACCCACCACCGCAACACCGGCGGCTTCTTCTGGACCTTCGTGCTCGTCGGCGCCGCGGTCGTCGGGCTGGGGATCCTCGTGGTCGCCACCGGCCGGCGGGGGCGGCCGCCCGGCACCTGGCCGGCGGCCGGGCGGGCGCTGCGGCTGTTCTGCCTGGCGGCGGCCGCGCTGCCCGTGGCGACCTACCTGGCCGGGATCGCGCCGTGGGAGCGGGCCGGGGCGCCGCTGGCCGCGCTCGTGGCCGCCGTCGTCGTCGCCGACCTGCTCGTGGCGGCCGTCGCGGCCCTGGGCCCGTGGCGGCGGCGCCCGCTGGGCCCGCCGCTGGTGATCCTGGCCATCACCCTCGGCACCCTGGTCGCCGACGTGCTCATCGGCTCGCCGCTGGAGCTGAACGGGCCGCTCGGGTACGACGCGGTCGTCGCCGGGCGGTTCACCGGCTACGGCAACCTCACCTTCGGGTTGCTGTCGGTGAGCGCGCTGACGGTCACCGCCGCCCTCGCCACGGCGGTGGGCCGGCGGGCCGCCCCGGAGCGGCGCGCGTCCCGCACCGGGGCGGTGGTCGTAGGCGCCGGGCTCCTCGCCGTCGTCCTCATCGGTGCGCCCCCGCTCGGCCGCGACTTCGGCGGGGTGCTGGCGGCCCTGCCCGGGTTCCTGCTGCTGGCCATGCTGCTGGCCCGGGTGCGGGTCACCGTCGTCCGGCTGGTCGCGATCCTCGCCGCCGCCGTCGTCGCCGTGGGGACGGTCGCGGTCCTGGACTGGCTGCGCCCGGCCGGTGAACGCACCCACCTCGGGCGCTTCGTCGAGCAGGTCCTCAGCGGTGAGGCGTGGACGGTGGTGAGCCGGAAGGCCGCGGCCAACCTCGGCATCCTGCTCGGCAGCCCGCTGGCCTGGATGCTCCCGGTCGCGCTCGTGGCCGCCGTCTGGCTGCTGCGGCCCGGCGGTCCGCTGCGCACCTCCGCGGACCGGCCCGGTGCCCCGCCGCGGGGGCCGGCCGGGCTGTCCCCGGCCGACACCGCCGTGCTGCGGTCGGCGCTGCTGGCCGTCGCGCTGAGCCTGACCATCGGCGCGGCGGTGAACGACTCCGGCGTGGCGCTGCCCGCGACGGCGGCCGCGCTGCTGGTCCCCCTGCTGGTGTGGCTGGCGGTCGTCCCCTCCGCCGGGGCCCCCGGGACGGGGGAGACGCCGGGTGGCGCTCCCCACTCCGGTCCGGCGGACGGCGCCGACCGTGTTACGGTCGTCTCCCGTGGGTCGACCGTCTGGAACACGTGATCTCGGGCTCTTGCGCAACTCCCAGCCGACGAAGTTCGTCTTCGTCACCGGCGGTGTTGTGTCCTCTCTCGGCAAGGGGTTGACGGCCAGTTCGCTGGGCGCCCTCCTGGCCAGCCGTGGCCTGCGGGTCACGATGCAGAAGCTGGACCCCTACCTTAACGTCGATCCCGGGACGATGAACCCGTTCCAGCACGGCGAGGTGTTCGTCACCGAGGACGGCGCCGAGACCGACCTGGACGTGGGGCACTACGAGCGGTTCCTGGACATCGACCTGTCGGGCCGGGCCAACGTCACCACCGGCCAGGTGTACTCGGACGTGATCGCCAAGGAGCGG
This sequence comes from Blastococcus sp. SYSU DS0539, assembly GCF_054050855.1. Taxonomy (NCBI): domain Bacteria; kingdom Bacillati; phylum Actinomycetota; class Actinomycetes; order Geodermatophilales; family Geodermatophilaceae; genus Blastococcus; species Blastococcus sp. SYSU DS0539. Next base: position 20,880 of record NZ_JBJHAF010000010.1, read on the forward strand.
CGCGGGGAGTACCTCGGCGACACGGTGCAGGTCATCCCGCACATCACCAACGAGATCAAGGCCCGGATCATGGCCGGCGCGGAGAGCGCCGAGCGCGTGGACGTGGTGATCACCGAGATCGGTGGCACGGTCGGCGACATCGAGTCGCTGCCCTTCCTCGAGGCCGCCCGCCAGGTGCGGCACGAGATCGGCCGGGACAACTGCTTCTTCCTGCACATCTCGCTGATCCCCTACATCGCGCCGTCGGGCGAGCTGAAGACCAAGCCGACGCAGCACTCGGTCGCCGCGCTGCGCAGCATCGGCATCCAGCCCGACGCCCTGGTCTGCCGCTCGGACCGGGAGATCTCCGAGGGCCTCAAGCGCAAGATCAGCCTGATGTGCGACACCGACGCCGAAGGGGTCATCTCCTGCCCCGACGCGCCGTCGATCTACGACATCCCGAAGGTGCTGCACCGCGAGGGCCTCGACGCCTACGTCGTCCGCCGGCTGGGCCTGCCGTTCCGGGACGTCGACTGGACGGTGTGGGGCGACCTGCTGGACCGGGTGCACGCGCCCAAGCAGACGGTCACCGTCGCGCTGGTCGGCAAGTACATCGACCTGCCCGACGCCTACCTCTCGGTCACCGAGGCGCTGCGGGCCGGCGGCTTCGCGCACCGCAGCCGGGTGCAGATCCGCTGGGTCCCCTCGGACGACTGCGAGACCCCCGAGGGTGCGGAGAAGGCGCTCGCCGGCGTCGACGGCGTCTGCATCCCCGGCGGGTTCGGCGTCCGCGGCATCGACGGCAAGCTCGGCGCCATCCGGTACGCCCGGGTGAACGGCGTCCCCACGCTGGGGCTGTGCCTGGGCCTGCAGTGCATGGTCATCGAGTACGCCCGCGACGTGGCCGGCCTGGAGAAGGCCAACTCGGCGGAGTTCGACCCCGAGACCCCCGACGCGGTCATCGCGACCATGGCCAGCCAGGTCGACGTCATCGCCGGTGAGCGCGGGCTCGGCGGCACCATGCGCCTGGGCAGCTACCCGGCGGCCCTGCAGCCGGGCTCGGTCACCGCCGCCGCCTACGGCGCCACCGAGATCACCGAGCGGCACCGGCACCGCTACGAGGTCGCCAACGCCTACCGGGACCGGCTCACCGACGCCGGGCTGGTGTTCTCCGGCACCTCGCCCGACGGCCTGCTGGTCGAGTTCGCCGAGCTGCCGCGCGAGGTGCACCCGTTCTTCGTCGGCACCCAGGCCCACCCCGAGCTGAAGAGCCGCCCGACCCGCCCGCACCCGCTCTTCGCCGCCTTCGTGCAGGCGGCCGTCGACTACCAGGAGGCCGCCCGGCTGCCGGTGCCGGTCGACGAGGCCGAGAAGGTCGGTATCTGAGCAGTGGACGACGAGCCGGCGCCGCACGAGTACCGCGTCCTCGCCACCGAACCGGTCTACGAAGGCCGGGTCATCCGGCTGGCCAAGGACACCGTGGCCATGCCCGGCGGCGGGGACAGCGTCCGCGAGGTGGTCCACCACCCCGGCGCCGTCGCCGTCGTGGCGCTCGACGACGAGGGGAACGTGGTGCTGCTGCGGCAGTACCGGCACCCGGTCGGGAACTACCTCTGGGAGCTCCCGGCCGGCCTCCGGGACGCCGACGGCGAACCGCCCCTGGAGACCGCGAAGCGGGAGCTCGCCGAGGAGACCCGGCTCGCCGCCCAGCGGTGGTCGCTGCTGACGACGCACTACAGCAGCCCCGGGTTCTGCGACGAGATGGTGCTGGTCTACCTGGCCGAGGGGCTCAGCGACGTCGACCGGCCCGAGGGGTTCACCGTCGAGCACGAGGAACTGGACATGACCGTCGAGCGGGTGCCGCTCGGCGACGCCGTCCAGCGGGTGTTCGACGGCGACATCCGGAACGCCGCCGCGGTCGTCGGGCTGCTCGCCGCGGCGCAGGCGCGGGCCACCGGGCCGCGGCTGCGACCGGTCGACGCCACCTGAGCCGGACCGCCGCTCAGCCGAGCGTCGCCGGAGCCGGGGTGGCGCCGCTGCCGGGAGCGGCGCCCGCCCCGGGCGGGCGCAGCCCGAGGCGGCGCAGCTCCAGCCCGGCCAGCTCCCGCGTCGCGGCCGGATCACCGGAGCGCCACGCGGCGCCGGTGCCCGGCGGCAGCGCCGCGAGCAGGGGCAGGGGCGCGGTCGCGGCCGCCCGCAGCGCCAGCATCTCCAGGTCGGCGCCGGAGGTCCGCAGCCGGGTGGCCGCCGCCGCGTCGCGGGCGTAGCGCAGCCGCCAGGGCAGCCAGCGCAGCAGCAGCCAGCCGACCGGCAGCAGCACGAGGGCGACGGCCAGGATCGTCGCCAGCGTCTCGACGGCGTCCTGCACCGACCGGCCGGCGCCGCGCACCGAGCCGCTGGCGCCGGCGAGCGCGCCGAACGGCGCGGCCAGCTCCTCCCCGACGAGCGGCACGCCCTCGGCGGCGGAGGCGGCCGAGGTCATGGACCCCGACACCGACCGGCCGAGGTCCTCGACCGCGCGCCCCGGCTCGGCCAGCAGCAGGACCGCTCCGTGCGCGGCCCGCGCCACGAGGACCCACAGCACCGTCCACGCCAGGATGCCCACGTCGGCGGCCAGCTGGCGCGCCCGGAGGGCGGGGTGCTCGGCGTAGCAGCGCATGGGCGGTCCTCCGGGAAGACGGGTGGGGTGCCCCGTCATCGTGGATCAGCGCCGCCGCCCCGGCAGCACGGCGGCCGGCCCGCACGCGGGGGCGCGGAACGGTCACGAATCGGCGCACGGCCCGGGACGGGGACGGCGGGCGTGCCTACACTCCGGCCGAGGCCCGCCCCCGACCGGGCGGCCCACGACGCGGTGGGGTGTCCCGTCACGCTCGGGAGCGGCCTGCCGGGACCAGGAGTGAGTCGATGCGGGTCGGGGTTCCCCGAGAGGTCAAGAACCGGGAGTACCGGGTGGCGCTCACCCCTGCCGGGGTGACGGAGCTGACGCGGGCCGGGCACACGGTGCTGGTCGAGCAGCACGCGGGCGAGGGGTCCTCGATCCCCGACGCCGACTTCGCCGCCGCCGGCGCGCGGATCGTCGCCTCCGCCGACGACGTGTGGGCCGACGCCGACCTGCTGCTCAAGGTCAAGGAGCCGGTGGCCGAGGAGTACGGCCGCCTGCGCGCGGACCAGACGCTGTTCACCTACCTGCACCTGGCCGCGTCGAAGGAGTGCACCGACGCCCTGGTCGCCTCCGGCACGACCGCGATCGCCTACGAGACGGTGCAGACCGCCGACGGCGCGCTGCCGCTGCTGGCGCCCATGTCGGAGGTCGCCGGCCGCATGGCGCCGCAGGTCGGCGCGCACTGCCTGGAGCGGGTGCACGGCGGCCGCGGCGTCCTGCTCGGTGGCGTCTCCGGGGTGTACGCCGCCACGGTGGTCGTCATCGGTGCCGGGGTCTCCGGCATGAACGCCGCGGCGATCGCGCTGGGCATGCAGGCCGAGGTGGTCGTGCTCGACCGCGACATCGACAAGCTGCGCGCCGCCGACCGCATCTACCAGGGGCACCTGCAGACCGTGGCGTCGAACGCCTACGAGGTCGAGCGGGCGGTGCTGGACGCCGACCTGGTCATCGGCGCGGTGCTCGTGCCCGGGGCCAAGGCGCCCACCCTGGTGAGCAACGAGCTGGTGTCCCGGATGCGGCCCGGCTCGGTGCTGGTCGACATCGCCGTCGACCAGGGGGGCTGCTTCGAGGACAGCCGGCCCACCACCCACGACGAGCCGACGTTCCGCGTGCACGACTCGGTGTTCTACTGCGTGGCGAACATGCCCGGTGCGGTCCCCAACACCTCCACCCACGCGCTCACCAACGTGACGCTGCCCTACGTGATGGCGCTGGCCGCGGAGGGCACCGCGGCCGCCGTCCGGCGCGACCCGGCGCTCGCGCACGGGGTGAACGTGGTGGCCGGTCAGGTGGTCCTCCCGGAGGTGGCCGAGGCCCACGGCATGGCTGCCGCCCCCCTGCAGGAGGTGCTCCCCTGACGAGCGCGCTGTCCGCCGGTCCCGACCTCGAGCGGGTCGTGACCGGGTACCTCGACCACCTGACCGTCGAGCGGGGCCTGGCGGCCAACACCATCGCCTCCTACCGGCGGGACCTGCGGCGCTACACCGCCTACCTGGCGGCCGCCGGGGTCAGCGGCCTGCGGGAGGTCGCCGAGTCCGACGTCGCGGGCTTCCTCGGCGCGCTGCGCCGGGGCGACGACGACCACCCGCCGCTGTCGGCGACCTCCGCGGCCCGCGCCGTCGTGGCGGTGCGCGGGCTGCACAGGTTCGCGCTGCTCGACGGGCTGGTGCCGGACGACGTCGCGCACGAGGTGCGCCCGCCCACGCCGGCCCGGCGGCTGCCGAAGGCGGTCTCGGTGGAGGCGGTGGTGGCGCTGATCGAGGCCGCCGGGGCGCTGGAGGGCCCCCGCGGGCTGCGCGACCGGGCGCTGCTGGAGGTGCTCTACGGCACCGGTGCGCGCATCTCCGAGGCGGTGGGTCTCGCCGTCGACGACCTCGACCGGGGGCAGCGCACCGTCCGGCTGGCGGGCAAGGGCGGCAAGGAGCGGGTGGTGCCGGTCGGCAGCTACGCGCTGCGGGCCGTCGAGGAGTACCTGGTGCGGGCGCGCCCCGCGCTGGCGGCCGGCGGTACGGCCGGCGTGCGGGGTGGCGCACTGTTCCTCAACGTGCGCGGCGGGCCGCTCTCCCGGCAGAGCGCGTGGTCGATCCTCCGGACGGCGGCGGAGCGGGCGGCCGGGGCAGGTGGGCTGGACCCGGCGGCGATCTCCCCGCACACCCTGCGGCACTGCTTCGCGACGCACCTGCTCGACGGCGGCGCCGACGTCCGCGTCGTCCAGGAACTGCTCGGCCACGCGTCGGTGACGACCACGCAGGTGTACACGCTGGTGACCGTGGACCGGCTCCGCGAGGTGTACGCCACCAGCCATCCCCGCGCCCTGACCTGACATCGCCGATGCCCACAGTTCGGCAGAACCTGTTCCCGTTTCGGCTTGAGCAGTCACACTGGTTGGCATTCGTCGCCATGTCGACACGTCGACGGCGTGCCGCCTTGGGAACCTCTGCCCACCTCCTTAGCGTCTGTTCCACCCGAGCGGACAGGACGGCTGACCGCGCACCCGGAACGTCCGGACCGGGCACGAGCTGGAGGCGACAGACCCATGGCGATCCGAGCGGACGCGGCCTCGGCCGTCGCGCGCCCGCACGACACCGACCCCGAGATGGGGGCGGCCGCGCTGCGACTGGACCCGGCACGGGCGCGTCAGCGCCCCCTGCCCGACCCCAAGCCGCTGACCCAGCACGGCCCCGCCCGCGTCATCGCGATGTGCAACCAGAAGGGTGGCGTCGGCAAGACGACGTCGACCATCAACCTCGGTGCCGCGCTGGTCGAGTTCGGCCGCAAGGTGCTGCTCATCGACCTCGACCCGCAGGGCGCGCTCTCGGTGGGGCTGGGGGTGCCGGCGCAGGCCATGGACCGGACCATCTACAACGCCCTCATGGAGCGGCGGACCACGCTCCGCGACGTCCGGGTGGCCACCGACATCCCGGGCCTGGACCTGGTGCCCAGCAACATCGACCTCTCCGCCGCGGAGGTTCAGCTGGTCAGCGAGGTCGCCCGCGAGCAGACCCTGCTGCGCGTGCTCGCCGACGTCGTCGACGAGTACGACTACGTCCTCATCGACTGCCAGCCCTCCCTGGGCCTGCTAACGGTCAACGCGCTCACCGCCGCCCAGGGCGTGGTCATCCCGCTGGAGTGCGAGTTCTTCTCCCTGCGCGGGGTGGCCCTGCTCGTCGACACGATCGACAAGGTCAAGGAGCGGCTCAACCCGTCGCTGGAGATCAACGGCATCCTCGCCACCATGTACGACTCCCGGACCGTGCACTGCCGGGAGGTGTTCAGCCGGGTCGTCGAGGCGTTCGGCGACACCGTCTTCCAGACCGTCATCCAGCGCACCGTGCGGTTCCCGGAGACCACGGTCGCCGGGCAGCCGATCACCACGTGGGCCCCCACGTCGACGGGCGCCGCGGCGTACCGCGACCTCGCCAAGGAGGTGCTGGCACTGTGATCGAGCGTGCGAGATCGCTCACGGGCGCAGCGACGCACGTCATGCTGCCGACGAGCGCCGAGGCGGTGTCGGCATGACGCGCCGGCCCGTCCTCCCCGGTGCCTCGGAGCTGTTCCGCCGCACCGACACCGCATCGGCCGCCGAGGTGACCGAGCTGCCCAGCCTGCCGACGCCGGCGAGCTCCCCGGCGCTGCGCAGCGCCCGTCGCAGCGGCGAGTCCGCCGCCGAGGCGGCCGCCTCGCTGACCCTCGTCCCGGGGGGCGCGCAGCCGTCCGACGACCTCGCCGCCTTCCGCGGCGCGGCTCCGGAGCCGGCGCCGGCGCCGGTCCTGCAGCCGAGGGTCGCCACGCGTGGGCGGCCGGCCCGGGGCCGCGCGGAGCGGACCAAGCACGACGAGAAGATCACCGTCTACATCTCCGCCGACGAGCTGCTGGCCCTGGAGTCCGCCCGGCTGACGCTGCGCGCCCACCACGGCGTGGCCGCCGACCGCGGCCGGATCGTCCGCGAGGCGATCTCGGTGCTGCTGGCCGACCTCACCGAGCGCGGCGAGGACGCCGTCCTGGTCCGCCGCCTCCGGGGGAAGTGAGCGGCGGCCGCCTACCCTCGGCGACCGTGGACGAGGAGACCGGAGCGGCTCCGCCGGCCGATCAGGCCGGCGGGGCCGCTCCGGCTCGTTTCACCGTCAGGCTCACGAACTTCGAGGGCCCGTTCGACCTGCTGCTGCAGCTGATCGGCAAGCACAAGCTCGACGTCACCGAGATCGCGCTGTCGACGGTCACCGACGAGTTCATCGCGCACCTGCGGGCGCTCGGCGACGAGCTCGACCTCGACCAGGCCAGCGAGTTCCTGGTGGTCGCCTCCACGCTGCTCGACCTCAAGGCCGCCCGGCTGCTGCCGGCCGCGGAGGTCGACGACGAGGAGGACCTGGAGCTGCTCGAGGCCCGCGACCTGCTCTTCGCCCGGCTGCTGCAGTACAAGGCCTACAAGCAGGCCGCCGCGTTCCTGCGGGACCGCGAGACCGAGGCGGCCCGGCGGTTCCCCCGGGCGGCGGGGCTCGAGCCGCGGTTCGCCGAGCTGGTGCCGGAGGTCTCGCTGGACCTCACACCCGAGCAGTTCGCCGCCCTGGCCGCGAAGGCGCTGGCGCCCAAGGTGCCCGAGACGGTGAGCGTCTCCCACCTGCACGCGCCGCCGGTGAGCGTCGCCGAGCAGCTGCTGCTGGTGCGCAACCAGCTGGTCCGCGCGGGCACGGCCAGCTTCCGCGGCCTGACCGCCGACTGCGGCCACACCCTCGAGGTGGTGGCCCGGTTCCTGGCGCTCCTGGAGCTGTACCGGCAGCAGCGCGTGGTGTTCGAGCAGCTGACCCCGCTGGGCGAGCTGCACGTGCGGTGGACCGGCGACGCCGTCCCCGACCCGGCCGGTGCGCCGGCCACCGATGCCGACGAGGAGTACGGGTGACCGACGAGCGCCCCGACCACGACCGCGCCCCCATCTCCTGGGACGCGCTCGCCGCCGAGCTGGCCGCCACCCGGGAGGAGGCCACCCGGCGCGGCGACGACGACCCCGCCGCCTGGGACGCCGTCGCCGCCGAGCTCGCCGCGCGGGTCGCGGAGCGCCCGGTGGAGGAGCAGCCGGTGCCCGCCGTCCCGGCCGAGGACGAGCCGGCGCCGGCCCGGGAACCGGAGCCGGTGCCCGCGCCGGAACCCGAGCCGCTGGAGCTGCTCGACCCGGCCGAGCTGCTCGGCGGCCTGGAGGCGCTGCTGTTCGTCATGGACGACCCGGTGGACGAGGGCACGCTGGCCGCCGCGCTGCGCTGCCCGCCCGACCAGGTGCGCGCGGGGCTGGCCGAGCTGGCGGCCGGCTACGACCAGCGGTCGGCCGGCATCACGCTGCGCCGGGTGGGGGAGGGGTGGCGGCTCTACACCCGCGCGGAGCACGCCGCCGTCGTCGAGCGGCACCTGGTGGACGGCCAGCGCAGCCGGCTCACCCAGGCGGCCCTGGAGACCCTCGCGGTCATCGCCTACCGGCAGCCGGTCACCCGCGCCCGGGTGTCGGCCATCCGCGGCGTCGGGGTTGACGGCGTCATGCGCACCCTGATCGCGCGCGGGCTGGTGCACGAGGTGGGCAGCGATCCCGACAGCGGTGGCGGGCTGTACGCGACGACGCCGCTGTTCCTCGAGCGGCTGGGGCTCACCGGCCTCGACCAGCTGCCCGCGCTGGCTCCGCTGCTGCCGGAGACCGCCACCGTGCTCGACGAGCACCCCGACGCCTGACCGCGGCGGCGCGGCGGGGCGCGGTCCCGGCAGGTGGGAGACTGGACGGCGATGAGCGACGCGAACCGGAACGACGAGAGCACCACCGCAGCCAGCGACGGCTGGTCCGAGGACATGGAGCTGGCCCCGGCGCACCCGGGTGACCGGCCCGCCGCCGACCCCTCCGACGACCGGCAGGGGGAGCGGCTGCAGAAGGTGCTGGCCCGGGCCGGTGTCGCGTCGCGCCGCGTGGTCGAGGACATGATCGACGCCGGCCGGATCGCGGTGAACGGCGCGCAGGTGCGCGTCCAGGGCATGCGGGTCGACCCACACCACGACAAGATCGCCGTCGACGGCGTGCGGTTGGAGATCCGGGACGACCGGGTCACCTACGCGCTGAACAAGCCGCCGGGCGTGCTCACCGCGATGAGCGACGACCGGAACCGCCCGACCGTCGGCGACATGGTGGGTGACCTGGCCAAGGGCCTGGTCCACGTCGGCCGGCTGGACCAGGACACCGAGGGGCTGCTGCTGGTCACCAGCGACGGCGAGCTGGCCCACCGCCTGGCGCACCCGAGCTACGGGGTCCGCAAGACCTACCTGGCCCAGGTGTCGGGGTCGGTGCCCCGTGACCTGGCCAAGCGGCTGCGGTCGGGCATCGACCTGGAGGACGGGCCGGTGAAGGTCGACTCGTTCCGGGTGGTCGACACCCACGCCGGCCAGTCGGTGGTCGAGGTCGTCCTGCACGAGGGCCGCAAGCACATCGTGCGCCGGTTGCTGGCCGCGGTGAACCTGCCGGTCTCCCGGCTGACCCGCACCGCGGTCGGCCCGATCGAGCTGCGGGCCATGCGTTCGGGCTCCATCCGCAAGCTCAGCCGGCAGGAGATCGGCGCCCTCGAGGAGCTCGTCGGGCTCTGAGGGGGGACCGGATCCACCGGGCGCGCATCCAGGCCGGGAGCGGAGGTGCGGCGAGCGCCTCGGCGACGGGTCCGGAGGCCCCGCACGGTGCCGCGGGGCAGCGAGCGGAGGCGTGGTGGCGGGGGCTCCTTAGACTCGACCGAGGCGCCCGGGCACCGGTGTGCCGACGGAGCCGCCCGGTCGTGCCCTCCGCCCGCGCGCAGCGGGCGGTCGGCGGACCGACCGCCGCGGCACCGGAGCCTGAGCCGAGGAGGAGAGCGCATGGCCGTCCGAGCCATCCGGGGAGCCACCCAGGTCGATGCCGACGACCGGGACCAGGTGCTCGTGGCGACCCGCGAGCTGGTCGCCACGGTCATGGAGCGCAACCAGCTGCGCGCCGATGACCTGATCAGCATCCTCTTCACGGCCACGCCCGACCTGGTGTCGGAGTTCCCGGCGCTCGCCGCACGCGAGCTGGGCCTCGGGGACGTGCCGCTGATGTGCGCCACCGAGATCGCCGTGCCGCACGCGCTCCCGCGCGTCCTGCGGCTCATGGCGCACGCCGAGGTCGACACCCCGCGCGCCGAGATCCACCACGTCTACCTGCGGGGCGCGGCCGCGCTCCGCCGCGACATCGCCCAGTGAGCGAGCACCGCAGCGAGGTCCCGCCGGGGCCGCCCTGCGCCGGCAGTGCGATGAGAGTGCCCGGGAACCCGGGCACGGAGAGCAGTGAGTGAGCAGATGACATTCCGAGGCCAGGTGACCCTGGACGGACCGTCGGGCACCGGCAAGTCCAGCGTGGCGCGCGGCGTCGCCGCCCGCCTGGGCGCCGACTACCTCGACACCGGCGCCATGTACCGGGCGGCCACCGTCGCGGTGCTCGACGCCGGGGTCGACCCCGCGGACGTCGACGCCGTGGCCCGCACGGTGGCCGCGGCCCGCATCGAGGTCGGCACCGACGCCGCCACCGAGACCGTCCGGGTCGACGGCGCCGACGTCGCGGCCCGCATCCGGGGCGCCGAGGTCACCCGCTGGGTGTCCGCGGTGTCGGCGGTGCCGGCCGTCCGCCGCCAGCTGGTCGACCAGCAGCGCACGCTGGTCGCCTCGGCTCCCGCGGTGGTCGTGGAGGGGCGGGACATCGGCACCGTCGTCCTGCCCGGGGCGACGGTGAAGATCTACCTGACCGCGGCCCCGGAGGCCCGCGCCCGGCGCCGGGCCGCCCAGCTGGGCATCGCCGAGCCGGCCGAGATCGCCGCGCTCGCCGAGGACCTGCGCCGCCGGGACGAGTTCGACAGCAGCCGCGCCGACAGCCCGCTGCGGCCGGCCGACGACGCCGTCGTCGTCGACAGCACCGAGCTGGACCAGCAGGGCGTCGTCGAGCGGGTCGTCGCCCTGGTCGACGCCGCGGTGCCGGCGGGGGAGCGGGCATGACCGAGGAGAGCACCGGGCCGCTGCCCGTCGTCGCCATCGTCGGCCGGCCCAACGTCGGCAAGTCGACGCTGGTCAACCGCATCCTCGGCCGCCGCGCGGCCGTCGTGCAGGACACCCCCGGCGTCACCCGGGACCGCATCGCCTACGAGGCGCTGTGGAACGGCAAGCGGTTCACCGTGGTCGACACCGGTGGGTGGGACCCCAAGGCCGCCGGGCTCGGGGCCGCCATCACCCGGCAGGCCGACTACGCGATGAAGACCGCCGACGTCATCGTCTTCGTCGTCGACAGCCAGGTGGGCGCCACCGAGACCGATCTCGCCGCCGCCCGCGTGCTCCGCCGCAGCGACCGGCCGGTGATCCTGGTGGCCAACAAGGTCGACGACGAGCGCAGCGAGGCCAACGCCGCCGAGCTGTGGTCGCTGGGCGTCGGGGAGCCGCAGGCGGTCAGCGCGCTGCACGGCCGCTCCAGCGGCGACCTGCTCGACCTCATCCTCGACGCGATGCCCGAGGCGCCGCGCGAGCAGGAGGAGGAGGGCGGGCCCCGCCGCGTGGCGCTGGTCGGCCGGCCGAACGTCGGCAAGTCCAGCCTGATCAACCGGCTGGCCAAGGAGGAGCGCTCGGTCGTCGATTCCGTCGCCGGCACCACCGTCGACCCGGTCGACTCGATCGTCTCCCTCGGCGGCGAGGACTGGCGGTTCGTCGACACCGCCGGGCTGCGGCGCAAGGTGAACACCGCCAGCGGGATGGAGTACTACGCCAGCCTGCGCACCGAGGCCGCCATCCAGGCCGCCGAGGTCTGCGTCGTCCTGCTGGCCGCCGACGAGGTGATCAGCGAGCAGGACCAGCGGGTCATCACCCAGGTCGTCGAGGCCGGCCGCGCGCTGGTCCTGGCCTTCAACAAGTGGGACACCCTCGACGAGGACCGGCACGCCCAGCTCGAGCGGGAGATCGATCGCGACCTCGCGCACGTGAAGTGGGCGACGCGGGTCAACATCTCCGCGTCCACCGGCCGCGGCGTGGGCAAGCTGGCCGACCACCTCCGCGCCGCGATCGCGTCGTGGGAGACCCGCGTGCCGACGGCGGAGCTGAACACGTTCGTCCGCGCGCTGGTGCAGGAGACGCCGCCGCCGGCGCGTGGTGGGCGTGCTCCGAAGATCAAGTACGTGACGCAGGCCGATGTGCGGCCGCCGCGGTTCGTCGTCTTCTCCACCGGGTTCCTGGAGGCCGGCTACCGCCGGTTCCTGCAGCGCAAGCTGCGCGAGCAGTGGGGCTTCCAGGGCACCCCGGTCGAGATCTCGGTGAAGGTGCGCGAGGGCCGGGAGAAGGACGGCAAGCGCGGCTGACCACCGTCGAGGCGGGCGACGACCGTGCGGTAATCTTCCGGAGCGGTCGTCGCACCGCCGGGGGAACCCGGCGCACGGACGGCGCGCGGGCTGTAGCGCAGCTTGGTAGCGCACTTGACTGGGGGTCAAGGGGTCGCAGGTTCAAATCCTGTCAGCCCGACAGAGCAGGTACAGGGGCCGTTCCGGAGAGATCCGGGGCGGCCCCTGCCGCATGCCGGGGTCAGTTCGTGGAGACCGTCTACCGCGAGGCCTGACCGATCGGCGTCAGCACGAACAGGGCCTCGGCCTCGGCGCAGACGCGGTCGCCGTCGCGGAGGACGCCGGTGACGAAGCGCTTGCGGCCCTCCGCCCGGATCAGCGAGCCCTCGACCGCCAGCTCCGCCCCGGCCGGTGTGAGGCTCCGGTACGCCACGTTCAGGTACGCGGTGCGCGGCAGCTGCCGGGTGCCCCCGGACGCCAGCCGTCCGAGGAGCTCGTCGAAGACGATCGACAGCGCGCCGCCGTGGACCGCGCCCACGCCTACGTGGAAGCGGCCGAAGACCACCCGGGCCCGGAGGCGGACCTCGTCGACCTCGTCGACCTCCGGGACCGGTACCAGCGTGTGCCCGCGGCCGGGGGCACGGTCCAGCCGGCCGGCCAGCTGGGCCAGCGGGTCGACGGCCCACGGCCGCAGCAGCTCGGCGGCCGCCCGCAGGTGCGCCACCGCCGCGTCCGAGACCTCCGGCGGCGGTACCGCCGCGGCCACGCGGTCCTGGAGGTCGCGGAGCCCGTCGGACAGGGCCAGGTACCGCCGCACCGTTCCGGGGGCGAGCCTGGGCTGCGCCTGTTCCGCCTCCATGCCGGTGACGTTAGCCGAGCGGCTGCCCCCGGATGACCGTGCCCGGAGCAGCACGGTGCGGACGGCGCCAGCCCCGGACGGCGCGACGATAGGGTGATCATTGATGACACTCTTCCTCGACGGTGTGGCGGATCTCGACCTGAGCCGGTGGGTCCGGCCCGGCGACGGGCTGGTCTGGGGGCAGGCCTGCGCCGAGCCGGTCGCGCTGCTGCGCGCGCTCACCGGGCAGGCGCCGGCGCTGGGGCCGCTGCAGGCGTTCATCGGCGCCGCGTACACCGACGCGTTCGACCCGGTCGCCGCGCCGGACGTCCGGGTGCGCTCCTACGGGGGCAGCGGGCGCAACCGGGCGTGGGTCGAGGCCGGCCTGGTCGAGACGCTGCCGGTGCACTACTCGGCCCTGCCCGGGCTGTTCCGCCGGCGGGTCGTCCCGGCCGACGTCGTCCTGGTCACCGCGAGCGGCCCCGATCCCGAGGGCTGCTACGCGCTGAGCCCGGCCGACGAGTACCTGTCCGCTGCCATCGACACCGCCCGCGTGGTCATCGCCGAGGTGGGGCCGTGGGCACCGCGCATCCCGGGCAGCCGGGTGCTGGACCCTGCGACGCTGGCCGCCGTCGTCCGCACCGACCGGGCGCCGGTCACCCTGGACGCGCCCGAGCCCACCGACGTCGACCTGGCCCTGGCCCGGCAGATCGCGGCGGTGGTGCCCGACGGCGCCGTCCTGCAGGTCGGCATCGGCGCCCTGCCCGCAGCGGTGCTCGCGGCGTTCGGCGAGCACAACGACCTCGGAATCCACTCCGGCCTGTTCGCCGACGGGATGGTCGACCTGGTGGAGAGCGGCGTGGTCACCAACCGGACCAAGCCGCGGGACCGGGGGATCAGCGTCGGCGGGGTGGTGATGGGCGGGGCCCGGCTGCTCAGGTGGCTCGACGGCAACCCGCGGGTGGCACTGCGGGAGACCGGCTACGTGCACGACGTCGCGGTACTGGGCTCGATCCCGCGGTTCACGTCGATCAACACCGCGCTGGAGGTGGATCTCACCGGCCAGGTCAACGCGGAGGTCGTGGGCGGCCGGTACGTCGGGGCGATCGGCGGCATGCTCGACTTCAGCCGGGGCGCCGCCCGCTCCGACGGCGGCCTGCCGATCGTCGCGCTGCCGGCCTCGAGCCGCGGCCGCAGCCGGATCGTCGAGCGGCTGCAGGGACCGGTGACGACCGGCCGCGGGGACGTCGGGATCGTCGTCACCGAGTTCGGCGCCGCCGACCTGCGCGGCCTCTCCCTCGCCGCCCGCCGTGAGGCGCTGCTGGCGATCAGCGACCCCGACTGCGCGCCCGCCTGACCGCCGCCGGCGCCCATGGCCCGATGGTGCCCGACCCCGGGCGGATCGGCCGGCCCGACGACTGCCCGGCCGGCGGTGCGGATGGCCAAGCACGACTTCCTCCACGGCGAGGTGATCCGGCTGGACGGCGCGCTGAGGCCCAGCGCTCGCTGACGGGGAGGTGCCGGACTCGCTACGGTCCGCGGACCACAGTCCTGAGCACACAGCGCCGGGCCGACCCGGCAGGAGGAGGCACCTGGTGAGCGGAGCGGACGGGCAGCGCCGGGTCGCGCTCGTGACCGGCGGGGGGCGCGGCATCGGCGCGGCGATCGCACGCCGGCTGGCCGCGGACGGCTTCGACGTCGCCGTGAACTACCGCCGGGACGAGCAGGCGGCGGCCGAGGTGGTCGCGGCGATCGAGTCGGGCGGGGGCCGGGCGCGCGCCTACCGGGCCGACGTCGCCTCCTACGCGGAGGACCGCGAGCTGGTCGAGCACGTGGTCACCGACCACGGCCGCCTCGACGTGCTGGTCTGCAACGCCGGCATCGCCAGCCGGGGGCGCACCGTCGTCGACACCGACCCGGAGGAGCCGGCCCGGCTGATCGGCGTGCACGCCGTCGGCGCCCACCACCTGGCCGCGCTGGCCCTCCCGCACCTGCGGCAGCAGCCGTGCAGCGACGTCGTGCTGATCTCCAGCATCGCGGCGACCCACCCGGCACCGGGTGGCGCGCCGTACACGATGGCCAAGGCCGCGCTCGAGGCGCTCGGCGCCACGCTCGCGCTGGAGGAGGGCAGGCACGGGGTGCGGGTGAACGTCGTGGCGCCCGGGCTGACGGTCACCGACATGGGTGACCGGCTGGCCCGGGCGGTGACCGGCGTCCCCGGGGCCGCCGACCTCGACGACGCCACGCCGTTCGGCCGGGTGACCCGGCCCGAGGACGTGGCGGGCGTGGTGAGCTTCCTCGTCTCCCCCGACGCGGCGATGGTCACCGGGCAGCGCATCGAGGTCACCAGCGGCAACCCCACGGGGCGGCCCCGTGGCTGATCCGCTCCTCGTCGACGACGACGGTGCCGTCCGGACGCTCACCCTGGACCGGCCGGAGGCCCGCAACGCGCTCTCCGGCGACCTGGTGCGCGCGCTGCCCGCCCGGGTGGCCCGCATCCACGGCGGGACGAGCGAGGTCATGAGGACCATCATCAGCAAGTCGCTGGGCCTCTGACCCGCGACCCTCTCCAGGGAGATCCATGCGCATCGACGGCATCTCGGCACTGGTCACCGGCGGGGCCTCCGGTCTCGGCCTGGCCACCGCGCGGCAGCTGCTGGACAAGGGGGCGGCGTCCGTCGTGCTCCTGGACCTGCCCAGCTCGCCGGGGGAGGAGGCCGCGGCCGGGCTGGGCACGGCGGCGCGCTTCGTCGCCGGCGACATCACCGACGAGGCCGGCGTGGAGGCCGCCCTCGACGCCGCCGAGGAGGCCGGGCCGCTGCGTGCGGTCGTGCACTGCGCCGGCCGCGGGGGCGACCGGGTGCGGATCCTGGACAAGGAACGCATCCCCGGTGCGCTCGACACCTTCGAGCAGGTGCTCAAGGTCAATCTGGTCGGCACCTACAACGTGCTGCGGCTGGCCGCGGCGCGGATGAGCGGCAACGAGATCGAGGACGGCGACCGCGGCGCGATCGTGCTCACCGCGTCGGTGGCCGCGTTCGACGGGCAGATCGGGCAGACGTCGTACTCGGCGTCCAAGGCCGGCGTCCACGGCATCACCCTGGTGGCCGCGCGCGACCTGGCCTCGTGGGCGATCCGGGTGAACACCATCGCCCCCGGGGTCTTCGACACCCCCATGCTGGCGCGGCTGCGCGACGACATCCGCGACGGGCTGGCGGCGTCGGTGCCGCACCCGAGGCGGCTGGGCGACCCGGAGGACTACGCCCACATGGCGGTCAGCCTGCTGGAGAACGGCTACGTCAACGGGCACACCCTCCGGCTGGACGGCGCGATCCGCATGGCGCCGCGATGACCGTTCCGGCAAAACCGCGCCGGGGGTAAATGAGCATCCTTTTCCCTGCTAGCGTGCGGGACATGCAGCCGCCTACCGGCCCGTTGACGGGCCTCCGTGTCGTGGAGCTCGCCGGGCTGGGACCAGCCCCCTACGCCTGCATGCTGCTGGCCGAGCTCGGTGCCGAGGTCGTCAAGGTCGACCGCCCCTCGGGTGCGGCGTCCTCGGTCGCCGACACCGACAAGGAGCTGCTGCACCGCAGCCGGCCGAGCATCGCCGTCGACCTGAAGAACCCGCAGGGGCGCGAGGTCGTCCTGCGGATGATCGAGTCCGCCGACGTCCTCGTCGAGGGCCTGCGCCCCGGCGTCACCGAGCGGCTGGGTCTGGGCCCCGACGAGTGCCTGGCCCGCAACCCCCGCCTGGTCTACGGCCGGATGACCGGCTGGGGCCAGGACGGGCCGTGGGCGCACACTGCCGGGCACGACATCAACTACCTGGGCCTCACCGGCGCCCTGCACGCCATCGGCCCGGCCGAGCGGCCGGTCCCGCCGCTCAACATCGGCGCCGACTTCGGCGGCGGGGCGATGTTCCTGCTGGTCGGCGTCCTCGCCGCGCTGCACGAGCGGACCGCCAGCGGCCGCGGCCAGGTGGTCGACGCGGCGATGGTCGACGGGGCCAGCTCGCTGATCACCATGATGTACGGCTTCCTCGCGGCCGGCCGCTGGGTCGACCGGCGCGAGTCGAACATGCTCGACGGCGGCGCGCCGTTCTACCGCACCTACGCGTGCGCCGACGGCGGGCACATGGCCGTCGGCGCGATCGAGCCGCAGTTCTACGCGCTGTTCCTCGAGGGGCTGGGCCTCGCCGGGCAGCTGCCGGGCGCCCAGCACGACCAGGCGGCGTGGCCGGAGCACCAGCGGCTGATCGCCGAGCGGTTCGCGGAGCGCACGCGCGACGAGTGGGCCGAGGTCTTCGCCGGCACCGATGCGTGCGTCACCCCGGTGCTCGGCCTCACGGAGGCGGCCACCCACCCCCACATGGCGGCGCGGGGCACGTTCCTCGACAACGACGGCACCCCCCAGCCGCAGCCGGCGCCGCGGTTCTCCCGCACGCCCGGGGCCGTGCGCGGCCGGCCCCGCCGGGCCGGCGCCGACACCGTCGACGTGCTCTCCGCCTGGGGCTTCGCCGGCGACGAGCTCAGCACGCTGCTGGAGACCGGTGCGGTCCTCCAGGCACCCCCGGCCGGCGACCAGCCGGCCGGCTGACGAGGAAGAGGTCCTTTCATGGCGGACGAGGTCCGGGTCGAGCGGCGCGACGGCGTGCAGCTCATCACGATCAACCGGCCCGAGGCGAAGAACGCGCTGAATCTGGCGGTCGCCCAGGGGATCGCGGCGGCGGTCGACGAACTCGACGGCGACGACGACCTGCGGGTGGGCGTGCTCACCGGCGCCGGCGGCACCTTCTCGGCCGGCATGGACCTCAAGGGGTTCCTGCGCGGCGAGAGCCCGGCGATCGAGGGTCGCGGCCTGTGCGGCATCACCCAGACCCCGCCGCGCAAGCCGCTCATCGGCGCGGTCGAGGGCTGGGCGCTGGCCGGCGGCTTCGAGCTGCTGCTCGCCTGCGACCTGGTCGTCGCCGCCGAGACCGCGCGGTTCGGCGTCCCCGAGGTCAAGCGGTCGCTCGTGGCCGGCGCCGGGGCGGCGCTGCTGCTGCCGCGCCGCGTGCCCTTCGCGATCGCGCTGGAGCTGCTGCTCACCGGTGACCCGCTGCCGGCGCCGCGGGCGGCGGAGATCGGCCTGGTCAACCGGCTGACGCCGGAAGGGGGCGCGCTGGAGGGGGCGCTCGCGCTCGCCGCCGTCATCGCCGAGAACGGCCCGCTCGCGGTCGCCGCGACCAAGGCGATCGCACGGGGGAGCAGCGACTGGACCCTCGACGAGGGCTGGGGCAAGCAGTCCGAGCTCATGGCCCCGGTCTTCGCCAGCGAGGACGCCCGCGAGGGCGCCACCGCCTTCGCCGAGAAGCGCAAGCCGGTCTGGAAGGGCCGCTGAGCCGGGAGCGCGTCGTCGGACAGCGCGCCCGACAGGTACCGGGGAGCTGCTGGGTCAGTGCCACCATTCCGTGAGGGCGGTGAGGTGCCGGCGCATCCGGTGCCGCGCGAGCCCCTCGTCGCCGGCGATCACCGCGTCGGCGATCCGCCGGTGCACCCACTGCACCTCGGCCAGGGACTCCTCCGGCACCGGCCGGCGACCGGTCTCGGAGTGGCGCCGCCACAGCTCGGTGAGGATGCGCAGGAACAGGGCGAGGACGGGGTTGCCGCCGAGCTCGGACATGACCTGGTGGAAATGGTCGGCCCGGTCCTGGCCGTCGGGATCCCCGGATCCCTCCCAGTCCAAAGCGGCTTCGAGCTCCGCGGCCACGTCCGGGTCGTCGTGCCGGGCCGTCACGCGGGTGAGGACGCCGAGCTCGATCGCGTCGCGGACGGCGACGAGGTCGGCGCCGGAGACCCGCATGTGCGCCAGGTACAGCGCCATGGTCTCGACGATGGCCTGCGGCTCCGGCGTGGTGACGACGAGCCCGCCACCGGGTCCGCGGCGCATGCGGGCCACCGAGTGGTACTCCAGCAGGCGCACGGCCTCGCGCAGCACGGCGCGGCTGATGCCGTAGCGGGTCAGCAGGTCGGTCTCCGAGCCCACGACCTCGCCGACCGGCCAGCCGGCGGCCGCGATGTCGTCGCGCAGCCGGCCGGCCACGACCTCGGCCAGCTTGGCCCGCGGCTGGTCGCCGGGCACGCCGGCGGCCACGGGCCGCGGGGCTCCGGAGGCGCGGGTCCGGTGGTGCGAGCGCATCCAGGCGGCGACGCCGTCGAGGTATTCGCCCAGGCGCGCCTCGGCCCGGCCGCCGTCGCCGGCGATGACCGCATCGGCGATCTCGGCGTGGAAGCGCAGGGCGGCCTCGCGCGCCCGCCGGTAGGCGCGCTCGGTGGCGCCCGAGGGCTCGGAGAACCGTTCGGTCAACCGGATGAGGACGTCGACGAACAGCTGCAGCACCGGGTTGGCGGACAGCTCGCCGAGCACGAGGTGCAGCTGCTCGACCGCGGCCTCGAGGGGCACCTCGTCGACGGTCTCGGCGTCGACCGTCCGGCGGAGCAGGGCGATGCCGTCCTCGGTGAGCCGTTCGGCGGCCAGCCGGGCGGCCAGAGGTTCCAGCAGCCGGCGCGCCTGCATGAGGTCCGCGACGCTGGTGCCGGCGTACTCGAGATAGATGACCAGGGCCCGGGCGGCCGGGCCGGCGTCCGGCGCGACCACGAACAGCCCGCCGTTGGGGCCGCGGCGCATCCGGGCCACCTGGTGGTGCTCCACCAGGCGGACGGCCTCGCGCAGCACCGAGCGGCTGACGCCGTAGCGGGCGCGCAGATCCGGCTCGGAGCCGAGCGACTCCCCGACCGGCCAGCCGCGCCGGACAACTTCGGTCTCGATCCGGCGGGCGACCCGGGCCGCGAGCTTCCCGACCGTGGGGTCGACGCTCCGCTCCGCGGCGGTGGCGTCGTCCGGCACGGCCGCGGACGTGCCGGGGTCGGCGGTCGCCATGGTCGAGCTCCTCGCGAATCGGGGATACTCAGTTTAGGTGCCACCGGACGGGCCGGGCGTCGAGACGGCCTGCCCGTGCCACCGGGTACCCCGATCTCACTCCTCGGGGTGCCCGGCGCCGGGGTCAGCGGGGGGCGAAGCGCTGCCCGGCGTCGAGCCGCAGGCACTGCCCGTTGAGCATCGGGGTGTCCACGATGGTCAGCGCCAGCTGCGCGTACTCCGCGGGCCGCCCCATGCGCTTGGGGATCGCGGCGTCCTCGGTGAGCGCCAGGGCCATCTCGTCGGGCACCTTGGCGGTGATGCCGGTGGGGGACAGGCTCGGCGCGATGGCCAGCACCCGGATGCCCAGCGAGCCGAGATCGCGGGCCGTCGTGAGGCACATGCCGGCGACGGCCGCCTTGGCCGCGGTGTAGGCCACCTGGCCGATCTCGCCCTCGAAAGCGGCGATCGAGGAGGTGTTGTTGATGACGCCGCGCTCGTCGTCCTCGGGCTCGTTGCCGGCCATGTGCGCCGCGGCGAGCCGGGAGATGTTGAACGTGGCGACGGTGTTGAGGTCGAGCACGTCGCGGAAGGCCTGA
This sequence comes from Blastococcus sp. SYSU DS0539, assembly GCF_054050855.1. Taxonomy (NCBI): domain Bacteria; kingdom Bacillati; phylum Actinomycetota; class Actinomycetes; order Geodermatophilales; family Geodermatophilaceae; genus Blastococcus; species Blastococcus sp. SYSU DS0539. Next base: position 41,196 of record NZ_JBJHAF010000010.1, read on the forward strand.
AGGTCGTGCGGGCCGCTCTTGCCGACGGTCCGTGCGGCGATGCCGCCACCGGCCGTCGTCACGATCGCGTGCAGCCCGCCGAGCTCGCCGACGGCGTCGGCCAGGGCCTGCTCGGTGCCGGCGAAGTCGGTGACGTCGACCGGCAGGAACCGGCCTCCGAAGCCCTTGGCGACGTCCTCACCGCCCGAGCCCGGCCGGTCGAGCACGGCCACGTCGGCGCCGCGGACCGTCGAGAGCGATCCCTTACGGTCGGACCGGTATTCAGGGTACGGATCTGGCCGTATGGTCATGGGGCCAGACCACACCGGACGAGGGGTAGGACATGCGGGACGCAGTGATCGTGGAGGCCGTGCGCACGCCGGTCGGCAAGCGCAACGGTGGGCTCTCGGGCGTGCACCCGGCCGATCTGTCGGCGCACGTGCTCAACGCCCTCGTCGGGCGGGCGGGGGTGGACCCCGCGCTGGTCGACGACGTGATCTGGGGCTGCGTCGGCCAGGTGGGCGAGCAGACCTTCGACATCGCGCGGACCGCCGCGCTGACCGCCGGCTGGCCGGAGACCGTCACCGGCGTGACCGTCGACCGCCAGTGCGGGTCGTCGCAGCAGTCAGTGCACTTCGCCGCGGCGGGGCTGATCGCCGGGCAGTACGACGTCGTGGTCGCCGGTGGCGTGGAGTCGATGAGCCGGGTGCCGATGGGCTCGGCGATCCCCGAAGGCATGGGCTTCCCGTACTCCGAGGCGTACCTGGACCGCTACGACGGCATCCGCCCCAACCAGGGCATCGGCGCGGAGATGATCGCCGAGCAGTGGGGCCTGTCCCGCCAGCAGCTCGACGAGTTCTCCGTCACCTCGCACGAGAAGGCTGCCGCCGCCCGCGCCGAGGGCCGCTTCGACGCCCAGATCGCGCCGGTCACCACCGACGCCGGTCTGGTGCAGCACGACGAGGGCATCCGGGAGTCGACCGTGGAGAAGCTCGGCACCCTCAAGACGGTCTTCAAGCCCGAGGGCGGGGTCATCACCGCCGGCAACTCCTCGCAGATCTCCGACGGCTCCGCCGCACTGCTGATGATGACCAGCGAGAAGGCCCGCGAACTCGGGCTCACCCCGATCGCCCGCGTGCACACCGCCGTGCTGGCCGGTGCCGACCCGGTGATCATGCTGACCGCGCCGATCCCGGCGACCCAGAAGGCGCTGCAGAAGTCCGGCCTCTCGGTCGACGAGATCGGCGCGTTCGAGGTCAACGAGGCCTTCGCCCCGGTGCCGCTGGCCTGGCTGGCCGAGCTCGGCGCCGACGCCAAGGCGGTCAACCCCAACGGTGGTGCGATCGCCCTGGGCCACCCGCTCGGCGGCTCCGGCGCCCGGATCATGACCACGCTGGTGCACCACATGCGCGACAACGGCATCCGCTACGGGCTGCAGACCATGTGCGAGGGCGGCGGCCAGGCCAACGCCACCATCCTCGAGCTGCTCTGATCCGACCCGTCCCGCGAGGGCCGGACGCGGGCAGCCGGCCCGGGTCCGGCCCTCGCCGCGCACCGGGAGCTCCCGTGCTGGTCGAGGAGCACGGCTGGCCCACGACGTCGGTGCGGCCGTGCAATTGCCCGGCCGCACCGACGAGCGGGTGCGCGAGCACCGCACCGCAGCGGGCCTGGCGAGGCGGCGACCGCCGAGCGGGTCGAGGTGGTCGCCGGGTTGCTGCGCACGCCGGAGGGGAGGATCCAGGAGTCCTGCTGCGGCGGTCGGTGACCTGGGAGGCGCTCCGGCCGGTCACACGCCGATCGGCGCCGGCGCGGTGACCATGCCGAAGAGGTCCTTGGGGTCGTCGGGCTCGGCGACGAGGTCGATGCGGTCGACCCACGGCGTCCCCCGGACGGCGTCGCGCAGGTAGCGCAGCGCCGAGAAGTCCTCCACCGCGAAGCCCACCGAGTCGAAGACCGTCACCTGGTCCGCCGAGGTACGTCCCGGCCGGCGGCCGGTGAGGACCTCCCACAGCTCCGTGACGGGGAAGTCGGGCCCGAGGGCCTGGATCTCGCCCTCGACGCGGGTCTGCGGGGTGTACTCGACGAAGACGCCGGCGCGGCGCAGGATCGCCGGGTCGAGCTCGGTCTTGCCCGGACAGTCGCCGCCGATCGCGTTGACGTGCATGCCGGGTTCGACCCAGGCGGCGGGCAGCACGGTGGCCAGCGCCTTGTCCGCGGTGCAGGTGGTCACCACGTCGGCGCCGCGGACCGCGTCACGGCCGGAGCGGGCCAGGGTGACGTCGAGCGCCAGCGGCTCGAGGTTGCGCGCGAGCTTGACCAGCGCGGCCGGGTCGATGTCCCAGGCGGTCACCTCGGCGATGCCCAGCGCGCTCCGCATCGCCAGCGCCTGGAACTCCGCCTGGCTGCCCGCCCCGATCAGGGCCAGGCGCCGGGACCCCGGGCGGGCCAGGGCCGCGGCCGCGACAGCCGAGGCGGCCGCCGTCCGCAGTGCGGTGAGCAGCGTCATCTCGGCGAGGAACACCGGGTAGCCGGTCGACACGTCGGCGAGCGCGCCGAAGGCGGTGACGGTCTGGAAGCCGCGGGCCGGGTTGGCGGGGTGGCCTTTGACGTACTTGAAGGCATAGGTCACCGAGTCGCTGGTGGGCATGAGCTCGATGACGCCGAAGGGCGTGTGGCTGGCCGTGCGCGGCGTCTTGTCGAAGGCCGGCCAGCGGCAGAAGTCCTCGCGGAGGTAGCCGGCGATCCCGGCGACGGCGGCCTCGACCCCGGTCGCGGTGAGCCACCGGACCATGTTGCCCACGCCGACGAACTCGGTCATCCCGTGCGTCCCTCCCGGTGTCCGGACGCCGGGACCGGCCCGGTCCCGGCGTGCGCGACGGTAGGTGCCGTACCCCAGCTTGCCACCGACAGCGGTGATGCGGGCCTCCGCTCGGAGGCATCCGAACGATGCGGCGAGGCCGGCACGACGCCCCGCCATACCGTTATCCCCAACAACAACGCAAACACCGGCAAGACACACCACCGGCAATGAGAGGGAAGACCCCCTCAGGACTCAGTGATCCGCCGGCAGTCGGGGCAGGGGTCGGCCGAGCCCACGCCCCTCGGGCCGTCCCAGCGGCCCTGCACCACGCCGACGGAGGCTCCGCACACGGCCGCCCAGGGAGCCGGCAGATCGGCCGTGGCCCGCAGGACGGCGTGCGCCCGCCCGGTCTCCTGGTCGCGGCCGGCCGCGTGGTCGCTGGTCATGGGCTCCAGCATGCGACCCGCGCGTGCACCCGGATCGAGCGGGTAGCCCAGCGGCCATGGCCACCGCGCGCGACACCGATCCGAGGACCCGGCGGATGCCCACCCGCTCGACCGGCCTGCTGTACGGCCTCGGCTTCGGCGGGTTCGTCGACGGGATCGTGCTGCACCAGATCCTGCAGTGGCACCACATGGTGAGCGCGGTGCCCGGCCGGGAGCCGACGACGCTGGCCGGGCTGGAGGTCAACACGCTGGCCGACGGCTTCTTCCACGTGGCCACCTGGGTGCTCGCCTTCGCCGGCACCATCACCGCGCTGATCGCCTGGCGGCAGGACCGCCTGGCGCCGAGCTGGAGCTTCCACTTCGGCCTCGTCCTCGCCGGGTGGGGCCTGTTCAACCTGGTCGAGGGACTGATCGACCACCAACTCCTCGGCGTCCACCACGTGCGCGACGACCTGGGCGGGCCGCTGAGCTGGGACCTGGGGTTCCTGGCGTCCGGCGTGCTGCTGATCGCGGGCGGCTGGCTGCTGCACCGCCGCGGCGTGCGCGAGCTCGCCCGCCGGAGGGCGGCCCGGCCGGTGGCCTGATCCCTGCGGTGGGCGCCCGCCGAGGGAGGGGGCTCGGGCCTCTTGATCCTCCGCGGAGGCGGAGGCAGGCTGTGACCCAGTTCACAGCATCCGGGGAGGCCCCGTGGAAGCCCACCACCCGGACCGGGCGATCGCCCGGTTCCCGCGTCGTCCAGTGCCCGCCGGGCCGTGCTCCGCGGCGGACGCGGCATGAGCCGGGCGATGGGGAAGGAGACGCCCGCACCGGCGCCGCGGCCGCCGGCGCAGGTGCGCAACGTGGCGCTGGTCGGCCGGGCCGGGGCGGGGAAGACGACGCTCGCCGAGGCGCTCCTCGCCGCCACCGGCGCGGTGGCGCGGCCCGGGCGGGTGGAGGAGGGCACCACCTGCCTCGACAGCGAGGAGGTCGAGGTCCGCCAGCAGCGGTCGGTCTCGCTGGGCGTGGCCGCCGTCGAGCACGCCGGTCACCGGATCACCCTCCTGGACACCCCCGGAGCGCCGGACTTCGTGGGCGAGCTGCGGGCCGGGCTGCGCGCCGCGGACTCGGCGCTGTTCGTCGTCTCCGCGGTGAGCGGGGTCGACGCCGCGACCGTGCAGCTGTGGGAGGAGTGCGCCGCGGTCGGGATGCCGCGCGCCGTCGTCCTCACCCAGATCGACCGGCCGCGGGCCGACGTCGACGAGGCCGTCCGGCTGTGCCAGCTGATGCTGGGGGAGGGGGTCTACCCCCTGCACCTGGTCGACCGCGGGCCCGACGGTGCGGCCCGTGGGCTGGTCTCGCTGCTGGAGCCCGACGTCGACGCGACCCGGGCCGCGAACCCCGATGCCGACCGCCTCCGCGCCGAGCTGATCGAGGGGATCATCGGCGAGAGCGAGGACGAGACGCTCATGGAGCGCTACCTCGCCGGCGACGAGCTGTCCGTGCCCGACCTCGTCGCCGACCTGGAGACCGCCGTCGCCCGGGGCCACTTCCACCCGGTGCTGTGCGTCTCGCCGCTCACGGGGGTGGGCGTCGGGGAGCTGCTCGACCTGCTGGTCGCCGCCTCGCCGTCCCCCCTGGAGCACTGCTGCCCGCCGGTCACCCGGCCCGACGGCTCCCCGGCCCCGGAGCTGTCCTGCGACCCCGACGGCCCGCTGGTGGCCGAGGTCGTGAAGACGACCACCGACCCCTACGTCGGCCGGGTCTCGCTGGTCCGGGTGTTCTCCGGAACCCTGCGGCCGGACGTCGCGGTGCACGTGTCCGGCCACGGCGCGGCCCACCGAGGGCACCCCGACCACGACGCCGACGAGCGAATCGGGGTCCTCTCCGCGCCGCTGGGCGCCGCCCTGCGGCCGGTCGCGGCGTGCCCGGCGGGGGACATCTGCGCCGTCAGCCGGCTCTCGACCGCCGAGACCGGCGACACCCTCAGCTCACCGGAGGACCCCCGGCTCGTGCCCGCGTGGGAGCTCCCCGTCCCGCAGCTGCCGGTCGCGGTCGAGGCCGCCTCGCGGTCCGACGAGGACCGCATGGCCACCGCACTGGCCCGGCTGGTCGCCGAGGACCCCACCGTGCGCCTGGAGCGGCGCGCCGACACCGGCCAGCTGCTGCTGTGGTGCGTCGGGGAGGCGCACGCGGAGGTGCTGCTCGAGCGGCTCCGCAGCCGGCACGGCGTCGCCGTCACCACCGTTCCGGTCCGGGTGCCGCTGGTGGAGACGCTCTGCGGCTCGGGGCGGGTCACCGGCCGGCACGTCAAGCAGTCCGGCGGGCACGGGCAGTACGCGGTCGTCGTCGTCGAGGGCGAGCCCGGGCCGCCGGGGTCCGGCATCGTCTTCGAGCAGCGCATCGTCGGGGGAACGGTGCCCGCTCAGTTCCACGGCAGCGTGGAGAAGGGCATCCGCGCCCAGGCGCAGCGCGGGGTCCACGGGGACCGGCCCCTCGTGGACCTCCGGGTGACCCTGGTCGACGGCAAGGCGCACTCGGTCGACTCCTCCGACGCCGCCTTCCAGGCCGCCGGAGCGCTGGCGCTGCGCGAGCTGGTCGCCGCGGTGGGCACCCGCGTGCTGGAGCCGTGGTGCGAGATCGAGGTCCGGGTGCCCGCCGAGTACGTCGGCGCGGTGATGAGCGACCTGTCGTCCCGGCGGGCCAGAGTGACCGGCAGCGAGGCGGACCCGGACCGGGACCGCACCACGGTGCGCGCGGAGGTGCCCGAGGTAGAACTGCTCGGCTATCCCGGGGTGCTGCGGTCGGTAACCCACGGCACCGCCGTCTTCGACCGGCGCCCCCTCGGCCACGAGCCCGCTCCGGCGACGGTGGCCGTGCCCGCTTGACCGGCGGGGGCCTCGCGGGCGCCCCGGATTCCGCCGCGGAGGCGGTCCGGGTGCGCCGCCGCCGGGGCCGTGGAAACGGGACACTAACCTCGGGCACGGTCGGGTGCAGGGGCTGGAGGGAACGTGACGTCGTCGAACGGGCCGTCGGCTGCCGCACCCGTACCCGGGAGCAGGTCCGCGGCTCCGGGCGTGGGTGACCGGGAAGCCCTCCCGGACCGCATCTGGACCCTGCCGAACGCCCTCTCGGTGCTCCGCCTGCTCGGCGTGCCGCTGTTCCTGTGGCTGCTGCTGGGGCCGGAGGAGGACGGCTGGGCGCTGGTCGTCCTCATGGTCTCCGGCTTCACCGACTGGCTCGACGGGAAGCTCGCCCGCTGGCTGGACCAGGGCAGCAAGCTGGGCGCCCTGCTGGACCCGGCCGCCGACCGGCTCTACATCGTCTCCACCCTGGTCGCGCTCGCGCTGCGCGAGATCGTGCCGGTGTGGCTGGTGGCGCTGCTCGTCGGCCGGGAGCTGGTGCTCGGCGTCCTGCTGCTGGTGCTGCGGGCGCACGGCTACCCGCCGCTGCAGGTGCACTACCTGGGCAAGGCCGCCACCTTCCTGCTGCTCTACGCCTTCCCGGGGCTCCTCATCGCCACCGGGGACGGCACGCTGGCCACCGTCACGGCGCCGTTCGCCTGGGCGCTCACCATCTGGGGGACGGCGCTGTACCTGCTCGCCGGCCTCTTCTACGTCATCCAGGTGGTCGGGCTGCTGGCCGCCGATCGGTCGGCCCGCACGGGGAGCCGCCGGTGACCCGCAGGCGGCCGCCCGGGGGCGCGCGCTCGCTGGGTGCCTCCCTGCTCGACGACGTGCTCGCCGAGACGCTCGACCCCGCGTACGCGCAGGCCGCCGCCGCACGGGAGGAGCGGGGGGAGCAGCCCCGCCGTGGCCGCGGGCGGGTGCTGGTGGCGCTCACGATGGCCGTGGCCGGACTGCTGGCGACGGTCACCTACGACCAGGCGGCCGACAAGGCGCAGGGCCGGCAGGAGATCCGCGAGGCGCTGGTCCGGGACATCCAGGACGAGTCCGCCCTCAGCGACGAGCTGGCGGCGCAGCTGGAGGAGCTGCGCGCCGAGGTCAGCCGGACCAGCGACGACCTGCTGGCGGCCACCGCGGTGGGCCAGCGGGCGCTGGACGCCCTGGCGCGGGCCGAGCAGGGCACCGCGGCCGTGCCCGTCGCCGGGCCGGGCCTGCTGGTCACCCTCGCCAACGCCGAGGCCGACGCCGACGACGACCCGCTGGGCGGGACGGCGGGGGAGGAGCAGGACGTGCGGGTGGCCGACGGCGACCTGCAGCTGGTGGTGAACGCCCTGTGGGCGGCCGGTGCGGAGGCGATCAGCATCAACGGGCAGCGGCTGGGCCCGACCAGCGCCATCCGGTTCGCCGGCGAGGCGGTGCTCGTGGACTTCCGCCCGGTGACCAACCCGTACGAGGTCCGGGCCATCGGCGACCCGGACGCGCTCGCCAACGCCTTCCTCGCCAACCCCGAGGTGGTGTCCCTCGCGCGGTTCTCCGCGTCCGCGGGCCTGCGTTTCGAGTTCGCCAAGGAGGAGGAGCTGTCCCTGCCCGCCGCCAGCCCGCCCGAGCTCCGCGCCGCCGAACCGGTCGGTGCCCACCGCGCCGCCGGCACCGATCCCACTCCCGGAGGCTGACGCCGTGATCCCGATCCTCGGCCTCGCGGCCGGCGTCATCCTCGGCCTCGTCTTCGACCCGACCGTGCCGCTGTGGCTCCAGCCCTACCTGCCGATCGCCGTCGTCGCGGCCCTGGACGCCGTGTTCGGTGGCTTCCGCGCCCGCCTGGACGGCATCTTCGACGCGAAGGTCTTCGTCATCTCCTTCGTGTCGAACGTTGTGGTGGCCGCGCTGATCGTCTTCCTGGGCGACCAGCTCGGCGTCGGCGCGCAGCTGTCCACCGCGGTCGTCGTCGTCCTCGGCATCCGCATCTTCGGCAACGCCGCGGCCATCCGGCGGCACGTGTTCCGCGCATGAGCGAGCCGCGGCCACCCGGCGCACCGCCACCGGACGGCGCGGACGCCGTCGCCGAGGGTTCCGGGCCGGCCGCCCCGACCAGGCCGGCCGCTCCGGCGCGGCGGCGCCGGGACCTGCTGGCCGCCGCGCTCATCGGCGTCCTGACCCTGCTGCTCGGCTTCGCCCTCGCCGTGCAGGTCCGCAACGCCGACGAGGCGCAGATGCTGGCCGGTGCGCGGGAGGAGGACCTGGTCCGGATCCTGGACGAGCTGGGCAGCCGCGAGGAGCGGCTCCGGGCCCAGCTCGCCGAGCAGCGGGCGGCCCTGCGCGAGCTCGGCGGCTCCGGCAGCCGGACCGGGAACGCCCTGCAGGAGGCGCGCCGGCGCGCGGAGTCCCTCGGCATCCTGAACGGCACCCTGCCCGCCCAGGGGCCCGGGCTCACGCTCGCGATCGCCGACCCCGCGGGCGACGTCCGGGTCTCCGACGTCATCGACGTGATCCAGGAGCTGCGCGGAGCGGGGGCGGAGACGATGCAGGTCGACGGCGTCCGCATCGGCCTGTCGACCGCCGTCACGGGGACCACCGGGAACCTCCGGGTCGACGGCGTGCCGCTGCGCTCCCCGTACGAGTTCGTGGTGCTCGGTGACCCGCAGGGCATGGAGACCGCGATGAACATCCCGGGCGGGGTCGTGCAGCGCATCGAGCGCCGCGGCGGCACCGTCCGGATCACCCAGTCACCCGACCTCGTCGTGGACGCGTTGCGGCCCCTGGACCGCCCTCAATACGCTTCGCCCGACACCGGCGGCTGAACCCGCTCGTGCACCGCACCGACGACCAGCCCCCAGCCAGCCTTGGAGACGAGCGCCGCATGAGCACGCCCGACGACCGCCGTTACACCGACCAGCACGAGTGGGCGCTGGTGCAGGGCACCGACGGCACGTCGACCGTCGTCCGGGTCGGCATCACCGACCACGCGCAGGACGCGCTGGGTGACATCGTCTTCGTGCAGCTGCCCGAGGTGGGCCAGGAGGTGGGCCCGGGGACCGCCATCGGCGAGGTGGAGTCCACCAAGTCCGTCTCCGACGTCTACGCGCCCGTCTCCGGGGTCGTGGCGGCGGTGAACGAGCGCCTCACCGACGCCCCGGAGACCATCAACGCCGATCCCTACGGCGAGGGCTGGCTGGTCGACATCGCGGTGCCGGGAGAGGGTGGCGACCCGATCGGGCAGCTGCTCGACGCCGACGCCTACCAGGCCCTGGTCGACGGGTCGTGACCGGCCCGCCGGGAGGCTGCTTCCCGGCATCGATCACTATGATCCCGCTGGGGTCGGGAACTGCGGGGGAGCTGCCGGGAACCCGCCCGCCCCGGCTCCGCACGTCCGGTTGACCCTCGGGCCGACCGGCTGGTTCCATGACCCACGGTCCGCCGCCCTTCCGCGGCGGCCGACCCACGGCGGGCCGACCGGCCCACCGTCCGCCGGCCGCCCGCGGCCCGTTCGAGGGCCGCGGCGGGCCCCTCGCACCGGAGGAGACGCAACGTGCACTGCACTCGATGTGGCCACGAGAACCCCGAGGGCAGTCGCTTCTGCGCGCAGTGCGGTGCGGCGCTGGCCCCCGAGCGCATCGGCGAGGCCACCAGCGTGATCCCGAAGGTCGGCGGTGAGGACTCCGGCGACCAGCCCGAGGTCACCGAGGCGGCCGACGCGCACGCGGGCGCCGTGGAGTCGCTGCCGGCGGGCTCGGCGCTGCTGGTGGTCAAGCGCGGCCCCAACGCCGGGAGCCGCTTCCTGCTCGACCAGGACGTCACGACGGCCGGCCGGCACCCCGACAGCGACATCTTCCTCGACGACGTCACGGTCAGCCGCCGGCACGTCGAGTTCCACCGCGAGGGCGGCGGATTCTCCGTGCACGACGTGGGCAGCCTCAACGGCACCTACGTCAACCGGGAGCCGGTCGACGTCGCCAACCTCGCCGGTGGCGACGAGGTGCAGATCGGCAAGTTCCGGCTCGTGTACCTGACCGGCCCGCGCACGGGCGAGCCGGCCGCTCGCTAGTGCACCGATCGGCGATCTTCCGCATGTGGGGACCGCGGCCGGGGACACCGCGACGGTGCCCCGGCGAGAGAGGGGCGTGACGGCCGTGCCCGAGCGTGAGCGTGCGCTCGGGGACGCCGGCGACCAGCACGCGCCCCGCCTGACCATCGGCGAGGTGCTGGCTGTCCTTCGCGACGACTTCCCCGACGTGACGATCAGCAAGATCCGCTACCTGGAGTCCGAGGACCTGGTCCACCCGCAGCGCACCCCCTCCGGGTACCGGAAGTTCTCGCGGGCAGACGTCAGCCGGCTGCGGTACGTGCTCACCGCCCAGCGGGACCACTACCTGCCGCTCCGGGTGATCAAGGACCAGCTGGACGCCCTGGACCGCGGTGAGCCGCTGCCCGGCACCGCCGGCGCGTCGGCGCCGCTGCCCCCCGCCTCCACCGGGGAGGGGGCGGTGGCGCCGCTCACCGCCGAGCAGTTCGCCCGGGCCGCCGGGCTGGAGCCGGAGCAGCTGGCCGACTGCGTGCAGTTCGGTCTCCTGGCCACCGACGCCGACGGCCGGCACCCCGCCGCGGACCTGCCCATCGCGCGGGCGGCGGCGGGGCTGGCGCGGCACGGCATCGAGCCGCGGCACCTGCGGGTCTACCGCAGCGCCGTGGAGCGCGAGGCCGGGCTCGTCGAGCAGCTCGTCGCCCCGGTCCTGCGGGCCCGCTCCGAGGAGGCCCGCACCCGGGCGACCGAGAAGCTGCAGGAGCTCGCCGCGCTCTCCGCGCAGCTGCACACGGCACTGCTCGAGACGCGCCTGCGGGACCTCCTGCGCCCCTGAGCGGGCGTACCGTGGACCCGTCGCCGCCCGAGCCCGACCGACGGGCCGACGGGTCACCGGCCGCCTGACCACATCGTCCCGCCCGAACCAGGGCCAGCCGAGGGAGCCGCACCGTGCAGGAGCTTCGAGTCGTCGGCGTCCGCGTCGAACTGCCAGGCAACCAGCCGATCCTGCTGCTGAAGGAGACGCAGGGCGAGCGCTACCTGCCGATCTGGATCGGCGCCGTCGAGGCGGCGGCCATCGCGTTCGAGCAGCAGGGCGTCCGTCCGGCCCGTCCGATGACCCACGACCTCCTCCGCGAGGTGGTGAAGACGCTGGGCGCGGAGCTGGAGGCGGTCAACATCACCGAGATGCGCGACGGCATCTACATCGCCGAGCTGGTCTTCGGGGACGACCGCATCGTCAGCGCCCGGCCGTCGGACGCGGTGGCGCTCGCCGTCCGCACCGGGGCGCCGATCTTCGGCGCCGACGACCTGCTCGACGAGGTCGGCATCGAGATCCCCGACGAGCAGGAGGACGAGGTGGAGAAGTTCCGCGAGTTCCTCGACCAGATCTCGCCCGAGGACTTCGGCGCCGGGTCGGGATCCGGCGGCGGCCCCACCTGATCGAGGGTCCGGAGCCGGCCCTCGCCCGCCGCGTGGCCGGGCCGTTCCCGGCCCAACCGGTGACCATCGGCAGGGGACCGCCGGTCCTCCACCCGAAATGATGAGTGGAGCGACACGCCGCCCCGCTCAGTTGACCGGCCCCCTGGCCCGGCTTACCGTCGGCGAACAACAGCGGTGTGACACCTGGGATCTCGGGTGCCGAGCCGTCGACCTGCCGCAGTCGTGGCGGGACAGAGGAGGACGCTGGACGTGAGCGACCAGAGCAACGGCTCGCAGGGTCAGCTGTTCAGCGACGCCGCAGTCGGGGCGCCGCAGTACGACGAGGTCGACACCGACCTCGTCGGCTACCGCGGACCGACCGCCTGCGCCGCTGCCGGGATCACCTACCGCCAGCTGGACTACTGGGCCCGGACCGGTCTGGTCGCCCCGTCGGTGCGCAGCGCCACCGGATCGGGCACCCAGCGGCTCTACTCCTTCCGCGACATCCTGGTGCTCAAGGTCGTCAAGCGGCTGCTGGACACCGGCGTCTCGCTGCAGAACATCCGCAAGGCCGTCGACCACCTCCGCCAGCGCGGGGTGAAGGAGCTGGCCAACGTCACGCTCTTCTCCGACGGTGCGACGGTCTACGAGTGCACCTCCGCCGAGGAGGTCGTCGACCTGCTCGCCGGCGGGCAGGGCGTCTTCGGCATCGCCGTCTCCGGCGCCCTCCGCGAGCTCTCCGGTGAGCTGGCCGAGCTGCCGGCCGAGCGGATCGACGGCGGCCAGGTCGTCCCCACCGACGACGAGCTGTCGATGCGCCGGCGCCGCCGGGCCGCCACCGCCTGAACCACCCGTCCACGACGGGCCCCGACCGCTCGGCGGTCGGGGCCTTTCGCTTCTCGTGCCGCCGGGTCTGGGTGCGGCCCGTCGCCGGTGGACGCCGCTGCCGGCGGGCGCGGGGAGTTCCTCCGGTGCGCTGGTAGCGTCGTTGCAATGGTCGACCGTGCCGGTGCCATGGCGGAGCCGTCGGGGGAGATCCTCCCGCCGCTCGCCGGGCCGCTGCCCTCCCTGAACGCCCTGGACACCGCCGGTTCCTTCGCCGGCCGCCACATCGGGCCGCGCCCGGGTGACACCGCCGCGATGCTCGAGGCCGTGGGCCATCCGTCGCTGGAGTCGCTGGTCGACGCCTGCGTGCCGGAGGGCGTGCGCGACCGCGCCCCGCTGGACCTGCCACCGGCCGAGGACGAGGCCGCGGTGCTGGCCATGCTCCGCGAACGGGCGGCGGCCAACGAGGTCCTCACCTCGATGATCGGCCTGGGCTACTACGGCACGCTCACCCCGGCGGTCATCCAGCGGACCGTGCTGGAGAACCCGGCCTGGTACACCGCCTACACGCCGTACCAGCCGGAGATCAGCCAGGGCCGGCTCGAGGCGCTGATCAACTTCCAGACGACGGTCGCCGACCTCACCGGCCTGCCGGTCGCCGGCGCCTCGATGCTCGACGAGGCCACCGCCGCGGCCGAGGCCATGACCCTGGTCCGCCGCGCCGGCCGGGCGACGAGCGACGCGGTGTTCGTCGTCGACGCCGACACGCTGCCGCAGACCCTGGGCGTGCTGCGGACCCGTGCCGAGCCGCTGGGCATCCGGCTGCACGTCACCGACCTGTCGGCCGGCTGGCCCACGGACCTGCCCGAGGCCGGCGCGTTCGGCGTCCTGCTGTCCTACCCGGGCGCCAGCGGCGCGGTCCGCGACCACCGGGCGCTGGTGGCGGCGGCGCACGAGGCCGGCGCCGCGGTGGTCGTGGCCGCCGACCTGCTCGCCCTGACGCTGCTGGAGGCCCCGGGGGAGTGGGGCGCCGACGTCGCGTGCGGGACGACCCAGCGCTTCGGCGTCCCGATGGGGTTCGGCGGTCCGCACGCCGGCTACCTGTCGGTCCGCGAGGGCCTGGCCCGCCAGCTGCCCGGCCGCCTGGTCGGCGTCTCGGTGGACGCCGACGGCGACGTCGCCTACCGGCTGGCGCTGCAGACCCGCGAGCAGCACATCCGCCGCGAGAAGGCGACCAGCAACATCTGCACCGCCCAGGTGCTCCTGGCCGTCATGGCCGGCGCCTACGCGGTCTACCACGGCCCGGAGGGGCTGGCGGCGATCGCGGCGCGGGTGCACCGCAGCGCCACCACGCTGGCCGGCTGGCTGACCGCCGGCGGCCTGCGGCTGGCGCACGACCGCTTCTTCGACACCCTCGCCGTGACCGTGCCCGGCCGCGCCGCGGACGTGGTCGCCGCCGCCGCGGAGCGGCGGATCAACCTGCGTCGGGTCGACGACGACACCGTCGCGGTCGCCTGCGACGAGACGACGACGCCGGCGATCCTGCGCGACGTCGCCGCGGCGTTCGGCGTGGCCGCCGACGACACGGCGCCGGCCGACGACGGCGCCGACGCGCTGCCGTCCGGGCTCCGCCGCCGGACGCCGTTCCTCACCCACCCGGTCTTCTCCGCGCACCGCTCGGAGACCGCGATGCTGCGCTACCTGCGCGCGCTCAGCGACAAGGACCTGGCGCTGGACCGCACGATGATCCCGCTGGGCTCGTGCACGATGAAGCTCAACGCCGCGACGGAGATGGCCGCGATCACCTGGCCGGAGTTCGCGAACCTGCACCCGTTCGTGCCCGCCGAGCAGGCGCGGGGCTACGCCCGGCTGATCGAGGAGCTGTGCGCCGGGCTGGCCGAGGTCACCGGGTACGCCGCGGTGAGCGTGCAGCCCAACGCCGGGTCGCAGGGCGAGTTCGCCGGCCTGCTGGCCATCCGCGGCTACCACCGGTCGCGCGGGGACGAGCAGCGCGACGTCTGCCTGATCCCCAGCTCCGCGCACGGCACCAACGCCGCCAGCGCCGTCATGGCAGGCATGCGGGTGGTCGTGGTCGCCTGCGACGAGGCGGGCAACGTCGACCTGGCCGACCTGCGCGCCAAGGTGGATCAGCACGCCGAGCGGCTGGCCGCGATCATGCTCACCTACCCGTCGACCCACGGGGTGTTCGAGACCGAGGTGCAGGAGATCTGCGCCGCGGTGCACGACGCCGGCGGTCAGGTGTACGTCGACGGCGCCAACCTCAACGCGCTGGTCGGGCTGGCCCGGCCGGGCCGGTTCGGCTCCGACGTGAGCCACCTGAACCTGCACAAGACCTTCTGCATCCCGCACGGGGGCGGCGGCCCCGGGGTGGGCCCGATCGGCGTCCGGGAGCACCTGGTGCCGTTCCTGCCCAACCACCCGGTCGTGCCGGCCGCCGGCCCGGAGACCGGTCCGGGACCGGTGTCGGCCGCGCCGTGGGGATCGGCGGACATCCTGCCCATCTCCTGGGCCTACATGCGGCTCATGGGCCCCGACGGGCTGACCCGGGCCACCCAGCACGCCATCCTGGCGGCCAACTACCTGGCCGAGCGGCTCCGCGAGCACTACCCCGTGCTCTACACCGGCACGAACGGGCTCGTGGCGCACGAGTGCATCCTCGACATCCGGCCGCTCACCAAGGCCACCGGCGTCACCAACGACGACATCGCCAAGCGGCTGATCGACTTCGGGTTCCACGCGCCGACGATGAGCTTCCCGGTGGCGGGCACGCTCATGGTCGAGCCCACCGAGAGCGAGGACAAGGCCGAGCTCGACCGGTTCGTCGAGGCGATGGTCACCATCCGCGGCGAGATCGAGAAGGTCGCCACGGGGGAGTTCGACCGCACCGACAACCCGCTGCGCAACGCCCCGCACACGCTGGCGATGCTGGCGGGGGAGTGGGGTCGCCCCTATCCCCGGACGACGGCGGTCTACCCGGTGCGCGGCCTGCAGGGGCGCAGCTACCTCAGCCCGGTCCGGCGGATCGACCAGGCGTACGGCGACCGCAACCTCGTCTGCTCGTGCCCGCCGCCCGAGGCGTTCGCCGAGCACGACTTCGACGAGCACGCCCCGAGCGCGGACGGATCGACCCCGGAGCGGTCGGCCGGGGCGCCCGACGACCTGGGCACGACCGCCGACGTCGTGGGCGCTCAGGCGTAGGGCGCAGCACCCGCGGCGGGGGAGCGGGGCGTCGGCCCGGCGGTCAGGCGCTGACGAGGTCGGGCGCCAGCCACACGTGGTGGTCGGGGAACGCCCGGCCGTCGGGGAGCAGCTCGCCGTCGTCGTCGAACAGGACGACGCCGTTGCAGAGCAGGCGCCACCCCTGCTCGGGGTGGCTGCGCACCACCGCGGCGAGGTCGCGGGCCTCGCTGGCGGGCTCGGGGCAGGGGGTGCGGTGGGTGCACATGGCGGCTCTCATCCGTTACGCCGGGGTAGGTCGGCAGTCACTGGCAGTGCTCGTCCGATCACCGGACTTGTCCAGTCTCGGCCTGGCTGCCCCGTTGGTCACGTGATGACAGTCACATGGTCACCCGTCGGGGTCGGCAGAACCTGCCATGGTGCCGAAGTGTCCTGCGAAGGCGGGCCGGTGCCGACGGCGGTACGCGGCGGGTCAGAGCTTGCGGAGCAGCACCCGGCGCACGGAGTGGTCGGCCGACTTCTGCAGCACCAGCCGGGCGCGCGACCGCGTCGGCGCGATGTTGTGCCGCAGGTTCGGGCCGTTCACCGCCGACCAGATGTCGAGCGCCGTCTCGCGGGCCTGCTCGTCGGTCAGGGCGGCGAAGCGGTGGAAGTATGCGGTGGAGTCCTGGAACGCCGTCCGCCGCAGCGCAAGGAAGCGCTCGACGTACCAGCGCTGGATGTCGGCCTCGGCGGCGTCGACGTAGACCGAGAAGTCGAAGAAGTCCGACAGGAAGATCTCCGGCGCGGATCCGTCCGTGCGGCGCCCGGCCTGCAGCACGTTGAGCCCCTCGAGCACGAGGATGTCGGGGCGGTCCACCGCCTGGACCCGTCCCGGCACGATGTCGTAGGACCGGTGGTCGTACACCGGCGCGAACACCTCCTCGCGGCCGGACTTCACGTCGGCCAGGAAGCGCAGCAGCGCCCGGCGGTCGTAGCTCTCCGGAAAGCCCTTGCGGCCCAGCAGCCTCCGCTCCTCGAGCACCGCGTTGGGCAGCAGGAAGCCGTCGGTGGTCACCAGGTCGACCCGGGGCGCGCCGGGGGTTGCCGCCAGCAGCGTCTGCAGCAGGCGGGCGGTGGTGCTCTTGCCGACGGCGACGCTTCCGGCGACGGCGATGACGAACGGCACCTTGGCGGTCGCGTTCCCCAGGAACTCGCTCTGCGCGGCCCACAGCCGGCGGCTGGCCGTGACGTGCAGGCTCAGCAGCCGGGCCAGCGGGAGGTAGACGGTGGCCACCTCGTCGAGGTCGATGCGGTCGCCCAGGGAGGCCAGCGTGTCCAGCTCGGCCGCGTCCAGCGGCAGGCTGGAGCCGGCCGCGAGCGCCCGCCACGAGTCGCGGTCGAACACCGCGTAGGGCGAGATGGAGCCACGTGTCCCAGCCGTCACGGACCCCATCGTGCCGTCCCACCCGGAGGCGACCTGCGCGCGGGTCACCCGGGCGGGTGGGCAGGGCCCGGCCGGCCGGTGGGGAAGCACCCCGGCGGGACGCCGCACGTCTAGGGTTCTCCCGTGCCTTCCCGCCCGGGACTGCTCGAGTGCATCGAGCGGTACTTCACCGCAGCGCCGCTGCCGGACGCGCGGATCGAGAGCGCCGGAGCCCTCGACGTCCCGATCGCTGAGTCCACCTGGCCCTATCCGGCCCGGCCCCGGAAGGACGCCGGAGCGGTCACCGCCGACGACGTGCGCGGTGCGATCGCGCTGCAGCGGGCCGCCGGTCTGCCGGCCGCCCTGGAATGGATCCCCGAGCGCGTCCCCGGGGTGGCCGCCGCCGCCCGCGCCGCGGGGATGACGGTCGAGGAGCTGCCGTTGCTGGTGGCCGACGACCCGGTCGACGTGGTGCTGCCGGCGGGGGTGCGGCTGTTCCTGGTCGGCGCCGAGGACCCGGAGCTGCCGCATTACCAGCAGCTCGCCGTCCTGGCCTTCGCGCACCCCGGTGGGCCGGCCGACGTGCACGAGGTGCCGACCGACACCTCGCCGGAGGCGGCCGCGCGCACCGCCGTCCTCCGGGAGCGGATCGCCGAGGGGCGGACCGTGATGATCGTGGCGATCGAGAACGGGACCCCGGTCGCGGTCGGCTCGCACCAGCCGGTGGACCTCGACGGCACCGAGGTCAGCGAGATCGTCGGGGTGGCGACGTTGCCCCGGCTGCGCGGCCGCGGCCTCGGGGCCGGCCTGGCCTCGGCGCTGGCCGCGCACGCCCGGGAGACCGCCGACCTGGTGTTCCTGGCCGCCGGTGACGACGACGTGGCGCGGGTGTACGAGCGCATCGGCTTCGCCCGCATCGCCACCACCGCCGTCGCCGAGCTGCCGCCCGAGGAGTAGCCGGCCGCCGGCTCAGCTGTTCCCCGGGGCCGGGAGGCGGGCGGCGATCGCCTCCCCGGCCGCGCTGAGCGCCGCGCGTGCCGGGTCGTAGCCGACCGACCGCGGGACCTCGCTGAGCAGCACGACGACCCGCGAGCCGAGCACGGCGACCGAGTGCAGGTGGCGCCGGCCGTCCACGCAGCACATCCAGCCCTGCTTCACGGCCGGTTCGCCGGGCAGCGTGCCGAACAACCCGAACCGCTGGTCGAACCCGTCGGCGGCCTCGGGCGTCGCCTCCCGCATCCATCCGAGCACGGCCGCCGCGTCCTCGGGGTGGGCGACCACGGGCAGCCCGGCGAGGAACCGGGCCACGTCCCGGGCCGTCGTGACCGCCTGGCCCCACTGCCCGGGGATGCGCGCCGGCGGCGGGCCGGTGCCCGCCAGGCCGTAGCGGGCGGCCACGTCGCGCACCATCTGCCCGCCGCCGAAGCGCACCCACAGGGTGGAGGCCGCGGGATCGTCGGAGCGGCGGATCATGTCGCGCAGCAGGTCGCGGTCGGCGGCCGCGAGGTCGAGGGAGCCGGCGCGGGCCCGGCCGAGGATGTCCTCGGCCATGAAGAGCTTGACCATCGACGCGGTCGGGAACGGCCGGCCGGCCACCGGGCCGTTGTCGGAGCGGTAGGCGGCCCGGCGGGCCGCGCGCGCCTCGGCGGCGCGGACGCTGCCCTCGGTGATCCGGGCGTGCTGCCGGGCGACCACGACCGCGAGCGTGCCGTCCGCCCCGTAGGCCTGCGCCGCAGCGGCCACGAGCCGGTCCGGAGGCGGTCCACCGGCCGCCGCGCGCCCGGGGAGGGCCCATCCGAGCGCCAGCAGGTGGACCACGGTGAGCAGGGCCACCACACGTGCGCTTCGCCCGGAGCCGGGCCGTTGTCGGGCCACCGGATGAGACACGCTGGGTTCATGCCCCGGCCGGTCGCCGCCTCACCGGGATGGATGAAGGTTCATGCACCGGCGGGGTGGCCGTGCCGCTGTGCGACCGGACGGCCGCACAGCGGCAGTACCTCACTGCTGCTCGTAGGTGGCGACCAGCGTGGCCCGCGCCAGGGTGTGGAAGAACAGGTTGAACCCCAGCACCGCGGGCGTGGCGTCGGCGTCGACGTCCAGCCGCTCGGTGTCGACGGCGTGCACCACCACGAAGTAGCGGTGCGGTCCGTCGCCGGCCGGGGGAGCGGCCCCCACGAAGCCGGCGAAGCCGCCGTCGTTGCGCAGCTGCACCGCCCCCTCCGGGAGCTGCGGGGCGTCCTTGTCGCCGGCGCCGGAGGGCAGTTCGGTGACCGACGCCGGGATGTTCGCGACCGCCCAGTGCCAGAAGCCGCTGGCGGTGGGCGCGTCGGGGTCGTAGACGGTGACGGCGAAGCTGCGGGTGTCCTCCGGGAAACCGGACCAGGAGAGCTGCGGCGAGCGGTCCTCGCCGCCGGCGCCCATGACGCCACTGACCTGCGGCATCGGCAGCTTCTCGCCGTCGGACACGTCGCTGCTGGTGACGGAGAAGCCCGGCACCTGCGGCAGGAAGTCGTAGGGGTTCGGTGGGGTGGGCCGGTCGGCCATGGTGGTCCTCTCCCTCGGTAGCGGTGCAACGGCTGGTCGGATCCGCCGGGGCGTTCCTCGTCGGACCCTAGGCAGCCACGCCCGGCAGCGCCCGTCGGCGGTCGCGACACCGGAGTGCCGTCGTCCCGACACGTGCGTGGCGCACGACGCCGGTAGCGTCGCGGCGTGTCCACTCCGCGATCGGTCGGCCTCCCGGACGGCGTCCGGGCCTGCCTGTTCGACCTCGACGGCGTCCTCACCCGGACGGCGACGGTGCACATGGCGGCCTGGAAGCGCACCTTCGACGAGTTCCTCCGCGCCCGGGACCCGGCGGCGCCGGAGTTCACGCAGGAGGACTACAACCGCCACGTCGACGGCAAGCACCGCGCCGACGGGGTCCGGGACTTCCTGGTCAGCAGAGGGATCACCCTGCCGGAAGGCACCGCGGGGGACCCGCCGGACGCCGACACCGTCCAGGGCGTGGCGAGCCGGAAGAACGTCCTGGTGCTCGCCGAGCTCGACGAGCACGGTGTCGAGGTCTACGAGGAGGCGGTCCGCTACCTGCGGGCGGTGCGCGAGGCCGGGCTGGCGACCGCCGTGGTCACCGCCTCGGCCAACGGGGAGCGGGTCGTGTCGGCCGGGGGGTTCGCCGATCTCGTCGACGTCCGGGTGGACGGGCTGACCGCCAAGCGCGACGGGCTGTCCGGCAAGCCCGCCCCCGACACCTTCCTCGCCGCCGCCCGGGCGCTCGGGGTGGCGCCCGGTGAGGCGGTCGTGTTCGAGGACGCCGTCGCCGGCGTGGCCGCCGGCCGGGCAGGCGATTTCGGCTTCGTCGTCGGCGTGGACCGGGTCGGGCAGGCCGACGAGCTGCGCGCGGCCGGGGCCGATGTCGTCGTCGCCGAACTCGTCGAGCTGCTGGAGGAGCGGTGACCGAGGGCCGGGCCGTCTTCCCGGTCGAGCCGTGGGCGCTGACCGAGGTGGGGCTGGACCGCGGCAGCCTGGCCGTGCACGAGTCGGTCTTCGCGCTGGCCAACGGGCACCTGGGCATGCGCGGCTCCCTGGAGGAGGGCGAGCCGGTCGTCGTGCCGGGCACCTACCTCAACGGCTTCTTCGAGGAGCGGCCGCTGCCCTACGCCGAGGCGGGCTACGGATTTCCGGAGATGGGGCAGACCGTCGTCAACGTGACCGACGGCAAGCTCATCCGGCTGCTGGTCAAGGACTCCCCGCTGGACCTGAACTACGGCGAGGTGATCGACCACCGCCGGACCCTCGACCTGCGCGCCGGGGTGCTGCGCCGGTCCACCGAGTGGCGGTCGCCCAGCGGGCGCACGGTGCGGGTGACGAGCACCCGGCTGGTGTCGCTGGCCCGCCGCTCGATCGCGGCGATCGAGTACCAGGTGGAGGTCACCGACGACCTCGGGGACCTCTACGTCGCCCTGCAGTCGGACCTGCTGGCCAACGACGACGGCGCGCCCGCCGACGACGGCGACCCCCGCGCGGCCGCCGCCCTCGCCCGCCCGCTGGAGTGCGAGCTGGCCGCCGGGCGCGGCCGCCGGGCGGTGCTGGTGCACCGCACGAAGCGCAGCCGGCTGCGCATGGCCGCCGGCATGGACCACCTCATCCAGATCCCCGACAGCTGCACCGAGGACATCGAGGCCGGCGGGGACCTCGCCCGCTACACCCTCGCCGCCCGCATCCCGCCCGGCGGATCGCTGAAGCTGGTCAAGTTCCTGGCCTACGGCTGGTCCTCGCGGCGGTCGGGTGCGGCGCTGCGCGACCAGGTGGAGGCCGCCCTGGCGACGGCGAAGCTGGCCGGCTTCGAGCGGCTGCTGCGCGAGCAGCGGGAGCTGCTCGACCAGCACTGGGACGAGGCCGACGTCGAGATCGAGGGCGACGACGAGCTGCAGCAGGCCGTGCGCCTGGGGATGTTCCACGTCCTGCAGGCCGGCCTGCGCGGCGAGCGGCAGGCCATCCCCGCCAAGGGGCTCACCGGGCCCGGCTACGACGGCCACACGTTCTGGGACACCGAGACCTACGTGCTCCCGGTGCTCACCTACACCGCGCCCCAGGCCGCCCGGGACGCGCTGGTCTGGCGGCACACCACCCTGGCGCTGGCCCGGGAGCGGGCGCGGGTGCTGGGGCTGCGCGGCGCGGCCTTCCCGTGGCGGACCATCCGCGGCGAGGAGACCTCCGGCTACTGGCCGGCGGGGACGGCGGCCTTCCACATCAACGCCGACATCGCCGACGCCGTCGTCCGGTACCACGACGCCACCCTGGACGAGGCCTTCGACCGGGACTACGGCGCCGAACTGCTCGTCGAGACCGGCCGGCTGTGGGCCTCGCTGGGGCACTTCGACCCCGAGCACGGCTTCCGGATCGACGGCGTGACCGGGCCGGACGAGTACACGGCCGTGGTCGACAACAACGTCTACACGAACCTCATGGCGCAGCGGAACCTCCGCGAGGCCGCCGCGGCCGTGCGCCGGCAGCCCGACGTCGCCGGCCGGCTGTCGGTGACCGAGGAGGAGGTCGAGAAGTGGCTGCGGGCGGCGTCGCTGATGGCGGTGCCCTACGACACCCAGCGCGGCGTGCACATGCAGTCCGACGGCTTCACCCACCACGAGGAGTGGGACTTCACCGGCACCCCGCCGGAGAAGTTTCCGCTCCTGCTGCACTACCCCTACTTCGAGATCTACCGGAAGCAGGTGGTCAAGCAGGCCGACCTGGTGATGGCGCTGCACCTGCGGGGTGACGCGTTCACCCTCGAGGAGAAGATCGCCGACTTCGCCTACTACGAGGCACGGACCACCCGGGACTCGTCCCTGTCGGCCACCCAGCAGGCCGTCGTCGCCGCCGAGACCGGGCACCTGCAGCTGGCCTACGAGTACTGGGCCGAGGCGGCGCTGACCGACGTGCAGAACCTGCACCACAACTCCGGCCACGGGCTGCACATCGCCTCGATGGCGGGCGGGTGGACCGTTGCCGTCGCCGGGTTCGGCGGGCTGCGCGACCACGGCGGGGAGCTGACCTTCGCGCCACGGCTGCCCGAGCGGATCAGCCGGCTGCGGTTCCGGGTGGTCTACCGGGGCAGGAAGCTCACGGTGACCGTCGCGCGGGACCGGGCCACCTACCGCCTCGTCGACGGGGATCCGCTGGACATCCGGCACCACGGGCGGCAGGTCCGCATCGACCACGACGACCTCGTCCTGGACATCCCGCCGGCCCCGCAGGTGGCGCCGGCGCACCAGCCACCGGGCTGCGAGCCCCGGCGCCGCTCGCGCGGCTGACACGGCCTCCCGCCGTCCGTGCGCCGTAGCCACGGCGCTGCTACGACCGTTATCCCCAACAGCCGGTCGACCACAGCCGTGGTTCAGCCGAGCAACCACCTCACGCCCAGAACGAACGCACCGACGTCGACCAGCAGGAAGACCGCCACCCAGAACAACGCCGGGAACCGGGTCAGCCGGGCCAGCTGGTCGGCGTCGGAGTCCCGGGCACCGCGGCGCCGGCGGGCGGACTGCAGCTCCAGCACGGCGCGGGGGGCGGCCAGCAGCAGGAACCACGTGGCGACCGCGGCGAACGCCGACTGGCCCGCCGGGGGCAGCCACCAGGTGGCGGCGAAGACGATCCCGCCGGTGACCAGCACCGACCAGAGGCCGTACCAGTTGCGGATCTGCACCAGCAGCAGGGTGAGCAGGAGCAGCAGCGACCAGAGCAGCCCGATGGCGTGACCCGCGGCCAGCAACGCCGCGGCACCCAGCCCGAACAGGGCCGGGCCGGTGTACCCGGCGGCGCAGGTGAGCACCATGCCGAGCCCGGTCGGCCGGCCCGCGGAGACGGTCAGCCCGGAGGTGTCCGAGTGCAGCCGGATCCCGGACAGCCGCCGTCCGGTTGCCAGCGCCACCAGGCCGTGGGCGCCCTCGTGGGCGATCGTCACGACGTTCCGGGCCCGTCGCCAGAGCGCGGGGGAGAGGACCAGGAGGGCAGCGACCGCGGCAGTGGCGAGCAGCACCGTGGTGGAGAGTTCCGGGACCGTCGCCGTCACGCGTCCCCAGAACCGGGCGAGGGCCTCCACGCCCGGCAGTCAACCGCACGCGGCTGGGAGTTCCGGGGGAGCGCGCGGGGTGTCGACCGAGGGGGTCTCACACCGGCACGGGTGACGCGGGCGAGCCGTTCGGCCCGATCCTGGGGACATGACGACGTCCGCCTCCGTCACCCGGGACGACCTCCCGGTGACGGTGTCCTTCACGCGCCGCGCCGACCGGGCGCACACCCGCGAGATGACGGCGTGGATCCGCGCCGGCCTCAGCATGGGGGAAAGCTTCCCCGGCTTCCTCGGGGGCGGCTGGGTCCGCTCCCGACGCGACGCCGACGAGTGGCACATGCTCGCCCGCTTCGCCGACCAGCCGACGCTCGCCGCCTGGGAGGCCTCGGCCGAGCGGCAGTGGTGGCTGCGCTCGGCCCAGGGACTGGCGGAGATCACGCGCACCGAGCGTCGCACCGGCATCGAGGGCTGGTTCGACTCACCTTTGAGCGAGGAGGTGAACGCGCTGCCGGCCGCCGCAGCACCGCCGCGGTGGAAGCAGGCGGTGACGATCTGGCTGGTCTTCTTCCCGGTGAACCTGCTGGCGACCGTGACGCTCGGTGCGGCGCTCGACGACCTCCACGTGGTGCTGCGGGTCCTCGTCGTCCCCGCGGTGCTGACGCCGCTCATGACGTACCTGCTGCTGCCGTGGATCACCGCACGGCTGCAGTGGTGGCTGCAGGGCGGCCGCCGGCGCGACCGGTAGGCGGTGCCGGGCCCGGCCGGCACCGCTGTCCACCTAGTTCCCTGGCTTGACCGCCTTGCCGCGCTCCTGCTCTGCCTCGTCGGCCTCGTAGACGCCCGGCACGGCGGTGGCCCTCCCGTCGTCGCCGGGCGTGACCGGCTTGTCGATGAGGTTGTCGGGGCCGGGGGAGGGGGTGCCGCCGGGCTCGTGCTTCTCGTCGGTGTCGGGGCGCTGGTCGGTCATGTGTCCTCCTGGCAGACGGATCTCCTCGACAGCCGCTACCCGCGAGCTGCGGGTGGAACCGGCGGATCCGATCACAGCTGCTGGGTGAGGTTCACCGCGTTGCCGTCGGGATCGGTGACGTGCGCGACCCGCTGCCCCCACGGCATGTCGTTCGATCCGGACGGCGCGGTGCCGCCCAGCGCGGCGACGCGGAGGAGTGCACCGTCGACGTCGGGCACCTCGATGCTCAGCAGCACCCGCCCCGGCGTGCCGGTGCCTGCGTCCGCGTCGGCCGTGAGGCCCAGCTCGGAGTTCCCCACCCGCAGGCCCAGGTAGAACAGCGGGCCGTCCTCGGGGAAGCGGTCGGTCTCCGCCGCGTCGAGCAGGCCGACGTAGAAGGCGCGCAGGCGCTCGAGGTCCGGCGTGACGAGGATCGGGCGCACGGTGGGGGGCATGCATCCTCCAGGTGGAGGTCGATGGGCCGGCTGCAGGATGGACCGCCGGAGTCGCGGGAACTGAGCGGTCAGCCCTCGCGCGTGAGCAGCCAGCGGGCGAAGGTGGCGTCCTCGTACAGCTCCGTGCGCCAGCGGACCGACAGCCGGAAGGTTCCTGGCGGCACGACGAGCAAGGGGCTGGCGTCGGTCGCCGCGTCGTCGGCGAGCACATCGGAGTCCGGCATCGGGCCGGGGGACTCCGGCAGCAGAAAGGCGCCGTCCTCACCGGTGCCGTCCAGCGCCGCGCTGATGAACGCCAGCCGGCCGCTGGGCACGTCGACGACGTCACCGGGCTGGTCGTCGGCCGTCGGGAAGGCCAGCGCGGCGTCGAGGGTGCCCCGGTAGTCGCCCGCGTTCACCTGGACGACGGCGATGCTGCCGTCGTCGGCCCGGAACACTTCCAGCCAGCCCTCGTCGCCGACCTCCGGGTCGGTGAGGACCAGGGCCGCGGTGCCGGCACCTACCGGGATGCCGGTGAGCTGGTAGTCCAGCTGGGGCGCCAGCGCCTCGTACGCCTGGTCGCTGAGCCCGCGCCACGCGGGGAGCAGCGTGTCGTCGAGGGCGAGGAACGGTTCACCGTTGGTCCAGCAGCGGCCGACGTGGGTCCAGGAGCGGGGCATGGTCCGATCATCGCCCCTGCGGGGTCAGCCGGGGTCGGCGGCGACGATCTCCTGCAGCGCCCGGACGTGGCCCCGGTAGGCGCGGTCGCCGTCGGCGGTCAGGGCCAGCCAGAGCCGGCTGCGCGAATCGCGGACCCCTTTTTCCTGTGTGACGTAACCGGCGTCGGCGAGCTGGGCCAGGTGCTTGCTGAGCGCCGACTTCGAGATGTCCAACTTCTCCTGCAGCGCACCGAACTCGACCTTCTGGGCGGCGCTGAGCATCGCGCAGATCCGCAGCCGGTGCGGAGCGTGGATGACCTCGTCGAAGGAGGCGTGCCTCAGCGGCCGTGCCCGTGCTCCCGGACGTAGCGGAAGCCGGTGACGAGGACGGCGCCGCCGGTGACCGCGGCGCCGGGGAACCAGATCCACCAGGCGTCGGTCGTCCCGTCGACGAGCCAGCACACCGCGAAGGTCCCCAGGACGACGGCCAGGTACGGGCCCATGTCCGTCAGCTTCACCGACGCTCCGGTGACTCCCTCGGGGTTGAACCAGTACCGGGAGGCGAGCAGGCCGCTGATCACGACCAGGGGCAGCACCACGATGCCGGCGGTCTTCGGCGGCAGCAGCTGCGCCAGGGTCACCCCGCCGACGACCGCGGCCATCACGACGAAGAACCACCGGGGACTAGGGCAGGGTTTCCTGCACGGCAACTAGCGGCGCTGATGGCGTGCTGTCTCCGGCTGGCCGACGGTTTGACCAGGTCCGACTTGGTCAGGACGATGCGCCCGTGACGAGGACCGTGAACGCGCGCGAGGCCAAGACCCACCTGTCCCGGCTGCTGGAAGCGGTCGAGGCGGGGGAGGACGTCGTCATTGCTCGCGCCGGCAAGCCGGTCGCCCGGCTCGTCGCCGTCGGCGTCCGCACCGAACGGCGCGTACCCGGCTCCTTGCGGGGGCGGATCCGGATCGCCGACGACTTCGACGAGCCCCCGGAGGCCGTGCTCGCCGCCTTTCGCGGCGACGGGGCCGCGTGACCCTGCTGCTGGACACTCACGTCCTGCTGTGGTGGCTGCCCGACGACCCGCGACTCGCCGCCACCATGCACGAGGCGATCGCGGACCCGGGGGCCTCCGTAGCAGTGTCGGCCGTCTCGGCGTGGGAGATCGCGATCAAGTCGGCGCTGGGCAAGCTGGAGCTGCCAGACGGGCTGGCCGACGAGCTGCACCGCCAGGGCTTCGACGAGCTGCCCATCACCGTCGAGGACGGACTGGCCGCCGGTGCGCTGCCGCGTCACCACGACGACCCTTTCGATCGGATGCTCATCGCTCAGGCGGGGCGCCGCCGGCTGGTCGTGGTCACTGCGGATCGGCGCTTCACGGACTACGGCGCCCAGATGCTCGAATAGCAGTGGCCCCGCCGGTTAGTTGACATAACGTCGATTATCGGCGCTGAGTCCACGTGGGCCAGAAGGGGTTGACGATCATGAAACGTTCCCCGACATCCGCGGCGGTTCGTGCGCATTCGGCCGGCCGTGTCCGTGTGTGCCCGTGGACTGTTCGCACCTGCAGCCACGGCGTCCCGCCTGCGCCGTCACTGCGGCCCCGCGTCCGCTGGTACCCGGGATCGTCGGTGGTCGCCGGGCCGGCTCATCGGTACCCGAACCCCGCCCGCGACTCGCGCGATGTTGATCTTCGCCGAGTCGATCATGATCCCCCTGTCATGATCATCTGGTCCGACCATCCGCCGATCGGGCGCTTCCGAGCTCCGGAAACCGCCGGGCGGGCCACTGCCCCGACCCCGCGACACCACCCGTAATACGTCACAGTGACGCAATCAATGTGGTGTCCGTCGTTCGACGGGCGGCCGACGGTCGGCGTTCGTAGGGTCGATGCATGAGAATCCGACGACCGTTCGCCGCACTGATGACTTCGCTGGCACTGTTCGGCGGAGCCGCCACGCTGACCGCCTGCGGCGACCCGGCCGGGCAGGACCGCAACGACGGATCGACCGACGAGACGGTCCAGACGGTCGACCCGGAGGACGCCGACCGCGAGAACTTCCCGGATGTCAGCGACCCGGAGACCGAGCAGAATCTCGACGAGGACACCCAGGACCCGGACTGACCTGGCAGCTCAGCTGGAGCGCTCGGTGACCCACAGCCGGTCCAGCCGGCCCGTCGAATGGACGAGGTCGGCCAGCGAGCGCTCCAGCTCGGCCTTCGTCGGCCGCTCCTGGAGCAGGGTCTGCACGTCCTCGAGGGCGCAGCGCAGCTGGAACAGCCGGTCCTGCAACCCGTCGAGCTCGGCCTGCGACACCAGGACGACGTCGCCGGGCAGGCCGGCCTTGGCCGTCGCCGCGCGCTGCTCGTAGGCACGCTGGCGGCAGGCCTGACCGCAGTAGAGCCGCGGGCGCCCCACCGAGCCCTGCTGGGGCAGCACCCGCCGGCACCAGCCGCACCGCCGCTGCTCGCCGCTCCCCCGGCTGGGGAGGGGCGCGACGGGAACGGAGGCCGTACTACCGGACGCGTGCTGCTGTGCCACGTCTGCGCACGGTAGACGCCACCACCGACAGCTTCGGGTGACACGCCAGGACGGCGCACGGAAGGGCTCCGATGGACGACCACGCCACCGAGGACCTCTCCCCGGTCTTCGACGCGTTCAGCGAGGAAGGGCTGCGGGCGGCCGGCAGCCTGAAGTGGACCCGGTACGGCCCCGCGCTGGGTGCGTTCGTGGCCGAGATGGACTTCGGGACGGCGCCGGCGGTGACGCGGACCCTGGCCGCCGCCGTCGAGGCCGGGCGGTTCGGCTACCTGACCCCGGAGGCCGCCGCGGATATGGCCCGGGCCTGCGCCCGGTGGCAGGCGGACCGCTACGGGTGGACGGTGCCCGCCGAATGGATCACCCCGTTGCCCGACGTGCTGGCCGGCCTCCAGGCGGCGATCGAGCACTTCACCCCGCCCGGCAGCCCGGTCGTCCTGCCCACCCCCGCCTACATGCCGTTCCTGCGGGTGCCCGGGCTCCTCGGGCGGGAGATCCTCGAGGTGCCGATGGTGCACCGCGACGGCCGGGCGACCTACGACCTGGACGGGATCGCCCGGGCGCTGGCGGCCGGCGGCCGCCTGGTCGTGCACTGCAACCCGCACAACCCGCTGGGCCGGGTGTTCTCGGCCGAGGAGCAGTTGGCGCTCGCCGACGTCGTCGAGGGCGCCGGGGCGCGGGTGTTCTCCGACGAGATCCACGCGCCCCTGGTGCTGCCCGGCGCCGTCCACCGGCCGTACGCCTCGCTCTCGTCCGTCACGGCCGGGCACACCGTCACCGCGACGTCGGCGTCGAAGGCCTGGAACCTGCCGGGCCTCAAGGCCGCGCAGCTGATCCTGACCAGCAAGGCCGACGCGGACCACTGGTCCCGGGTGGGCTTCCTCGCCGGGCACGGCGCCTCGACGCCCGGGGTGCTGGCGGCCACCGCTGCCTACGACGACGGCCGCGGATGGCTCGACTCGGTCCTCGGCTACCTCGACGGGAACCGGCGGCTGCTGGCGGACCTGCTGGCCGAGCGCGCGCCTGGCATCCGCTTCGCTCCGCCGGAGGGGACCTACCTGGCCTGGCTGGACTGCCGAGAGCTGGGTCTGCCCGGCCCGGCGGGCGAGTTCTTCCTCGAGCACGCCGGCGTCGCGCTGGTCGAGGGGACCGAGTGCGGCGCCCCCGGAGCCGGCCACGTGCGGCTGAACTTCGCGACGCCCCGCCCGGTGCTGACCGCGCTGGTCGAGCGCATGGCCGACGCCCTCCCCAGCCCGGACGGGGCCCCGCACGGGTCCACGGGGCTGCCACTAGCGTGAACGCGTGCCTGCCGCGCGGTTCGCCTTCCTCGACGCGCCGACGCCGTTGGCCATGGCCCACCGGGGCGGTGCCATCGAGCACCTGGAGAACACCATGCCGGCCTTCCAGGCCTGCGTGGATCTGGGCTACCGCTACCTCGAGACCGACGTCCAGGTCACCGCCGACGGCGTGCTCGTCGCCTTCCACGATCCCACCCTCGAGCGGGTCACCGACGGAACCGGGCGGATCGACGGGCTCACGTGGGCGCAGGTGTCCGAGGCCCGCATCGGCGGGCGGGAGCCGGTCGTGCGCCTGGAGGACCTGCTGGCCTCCTGGCCCGACGTCCGGTTCAACCTCGACATCAAGGCGGCCGGCGTGCTGGCTCCGCTCGTGCGCCTCACCCGGCGCATGGCGGTGACCGACCGGATCTGCCTGGGCTCGTTCTCCGACGCCCGGATCGCGGCCGCCCGGCGGCTCTTCGGCCCGACGGTCTGCACCTCGCTGGGGCCGCGCGGGGTCGCCGCGCTGCGGCTGTCGTCCTACTCGCCCCGGGCGGCCGGGCTGGTGCGCATCTCGGCCGGCTGCGCCCAGGTTCCGCTCCAGCTCGGCGGCCGCGCCCTGGTGGACGAGCGGTTCCTGGCGGCCGCGCACGCCCGTGGGCTGCAGGTGCACGTGTGGACCGTCGACGACCCCGCCGAGGCTGAGGCGATGCTCGACCTGGGCGTCGACGGGATCATGACCGACCGGCCGGCCATGCTGCGCGAGGTGCTGGAGAAGCGCGGCCAGTGGGCGCCGCGGTGAGCCGGCTGCGCGACTGGCGGCCGCGCACCCCTCCCCTGCCGGAGGACCTCGCGCAGCTCGTGCGACCCGGCGACCCCGAGTGGTTCGCCCGGGAGCTGGCGATCGCCATGGCGCCGCCGTGGTGGTTGTGGCGGTTCGTGCTGCGCCGGTTCTCCTGGCTGGTGAGCATCTTCGGCCGGGTGGAGGTCACCGGGACCATTCCCGAGGAGCTGCGCCGCGGCCCGCTGCTGCTGGCCGCCAACCACATCGGTGACTTCGATCCCTTCGTCATCGCCGTCGCCCTGCACCGGCTGGGCGTCACCCCCCGGATCATGGCGACCGGCGGGATCATCGCCGCGCCGGTCGCCGGCCCCCTCCTCGAGCGGACCGGCGCCATCCGCGTCGAGCGCGGTACCGAGCTGGCGCGGCACGCCGTCCGGGTGACCGAGGTGGCCCTCGTGCACGGCGGTCACGTCGTCGCCTATCCCGAGGGCCGGGTGGGTCTGGCACCGGACCTCTGGCCGGAGCGCGGGCGCACCGGCATGGCCCGGCTCGCCCTGGGCCTGCGGGTCCCGGTCATCCCGGTCAGCCAGTGGGGAGCCCACGAGGTGCTGCAGTACGGGAACGACCGGGGCAAGCTGCGCACCGCCGCGCGGGCGGTGCTGCGCCGTCCGGCGCTGCGGGTCCACGTCGGCCCGCCGGTGGTCTTCGACGACCTGCAGATGGGCCGGGTCGGCGACGCCAACCGGGCCCGCACCCGGATCGCCGCGGCGCTCACCCGCGGGCTGCACCCGCTGCGCGCCGGGGAGCTCGACGCCCCGGCCTTCGTCGATCCGACGCGCCCGACGACCGCCGTCGCCGCCTTCCCCGGCGGCATCGTGCCGGAGGACATCCCGTGACCGGACGGTGCCGGTGCTGGACCGGCCGCGGTCGGACTGGAAATCTGCCGCGGTGACCACCGCCCCGTCCACGGCCGGCCCGGCCGTACCGCCCGCCGACCGTGCCCTGACGCGCGAGCGGTTCGGCTGGTACTCCTACGACTGGGCGATGTCGGTCTTCAACACCTCGGTGACGACCGTCTTCCTCGGCCCCTACCTGACCGCGATCGCGCGGGACGCCGCCGGCCCGGACGAGCGGCTGTCGTTCCTCGGCCTGTCGATCGCGGCCGGCAGCTGGTTCTCCTACGTGCTGTCGGCGTCGGTGGTCCTGCAGGTGCTCGTGTTGCCGCTGACCGGCGCGGTGGCCGACCGCACCGGCCGGAAGCGGGAGATGCTCGCCGGCTTCGCCGCCGTCGGGGCGCTGGCCACGACCGCGCTGTTCTTCGCCGGGGACGGCCGGTGGTTGCTGGCCGCCGTCCTGTTCGTCGTGGCCAACATCGCCTTCGGGGCCGCGACCGTCGTCTACTACTCCTGGCTGCCGGACCTGGCCGGGCCGGACGAGCGCGACATGGTGTCCAGCCGGGGCTGGGCGTTCGGCTACGTCGGCGGGGCCCTGCTGCTCGCCGTCCATCTCGGGCTCGTGGTCGCCGCCGAGGACCTCGGGCTGACCACCGGTGAGGCGGTGCGGATCTGCCTGGCCACCGCCGGCCTGTGGTGGGGTGCCTTCACCCTGTTCTCGGTGTCCCGGCTGCGCAACCGCCCGGTCACGGCCTCGGCGGCACGGTCCGGCAGCAGTTTCCGGCAGCTGGCCACCACGTTCCGCGAGATGCGGGCCTTCCCGCTGACCCTGTGGTTCCTCGGGGCCTACCTGCTGTTCAACGACGGCGTGCAGACCGTCATCTCGCTGTCGGCCGTCTACGCCACCGAGGAGCTGGACCTGGCCCAGGACGTGCTCACCGGCGCGATCCTGATGGTCCAGGTGGTGGCGATCTTCGGTGCTCTCGGGCTCGGCCGGCTGGCCGGTCGCTACGGGGCCAGGCGGGTGGTCCTGGGGGCCTTGCTGGCCTGGATCGGCGTGCTCCTCGCCGCGTTCTTCCTGCAGACCGGGGCGGTGGCGCAGTTCTACGCCCTCGCCGCCGTCATCGGTCTGGTGCAGGGCGGCACCCAGGCGCTCTCCCGGTCGCTGTTCAGCCAGCTCATCCCGGTGGGCAAGGAGGCCGAGTACTTCGGCTTCTACGAGATCAGCGACCGCGGCACCAGCTGGCTCGGCCCGCTGGCCTTCGGCCTGACCTACCAGCTGACCGGTTCCTACCGGCTGGCGATCGCCAGCCTGGTGGTCTTCTTCGTGGGCGGGTTCATCGCCCTGGCGACCCTGCCGATCCGGCGCGCGGTGCTGGCCGCCGGGAACACCCCTCCGGAGCGCCTGTGAGCCCCGGCGGCGGCCGGCCGGGTCCGGACGACGGCCACTCCCCCGTCCTGCCCGTGCCCTCGGCCGTGCCGGCCTCCGGCGACCGGCGGCGGCACCCCGCGCCGGCGCACCTGCGGTTCTTCCACGGCCCCATGGACTGCGGGAAGTCCACCCTCGCCCTGCAGGTCGACCACAACCACAGCCGGCAGGGCCGGCACGGCATGCTGGTGATCCAGGGCGACCGGTCGGCGGCCCCGCAGATCAGCTCCCGCGCGGGGCTGTGCCGGGCGGCGGTCGAGATCGACGGCGACACCGACCTGCGGCTGCTCGTCCGCGACCGGTGGGCCGCCGGGCACCGGGTGGACTACCTGATCGTCGACGAGGCGCAGTTCCTCTCCCCCGCGCAGGTCGACCAGCTCGCCGAGCTCGCCGACGAGTCGCACGTCGACGTCTACGCATTCGGGCTCACCACCGACTTCCGGGCGCGGCTGTTCCCGGGCACCGCGCGGCTGCTGGAGGTGGCCGACGACGTCCAGCGCATCCAGGTCGAGGTGCTGTGCTGGTGCGGGCTGCCCGGGCTGCTCAACGCCCGCATCGTCGACGGCGTCATGGTGCGCTCCGGCGAGACCGTCGTCGTCGCGGACACCGCTCCTCCGGAGCTGCCCGGGGAGGCGGCCGGCTCCTCCCCCGCGGTCCGGTACCAGGTGCTGTGCCGGCGGCACCACGTGCGCGGCGAACTGGGCCCCACGGCGGCCGGGCCGGGGCAGCTGGCCCTCTCCTGAGGGGCTCTCCTCACCCCTGTGAGGGGGCGGCGGGGCGCAGGATCCCACCCCATGCGATGATGAGCAGCCGATTCGGCGGAATCTCTCCGCCTTTTCCGTCGTTCATCTCTCTGACTCCCCGTTGACTGGGTACTGCCCGGGCACCGGACGTCGAGTCCCGACCGACACGAGCACGAGAGGACGGTGTGCCATGGGCGAGCGTTCCCTGCGCGGCAGCCGACTGGGCAGCGTCAGCTACGAGACCGAGCGGAACACCGCGCCGATCGAGCGGCAGTACGCCGAGTACCGGTGCCCGTCGGGCCACCTGTTCACGGTGCCCTTCGCCGACGACGCCGAGCTCCCCGACACCTGGGAGTGCAAGTTCGACGGCGCCGCCGCGAAGCTGGTCGGTGGATCCGAGCCGACTCCCAAGAAGGTGAAGCCCCCGCGGACCCACTGGGACATGCTGCTCGAGCGCCGCAGCGTCGAGGACCTCGAGGAGGTCCTGGCCGAGCGCCTCGAGGTGCTCCGCGGCCGGCGGACCCGCGCCAGCTGACCTCAGCACGACACGGAACGGCCCCGGTGGAGCGATCCACCGGGGCCGTTCCGCGTCCGGGCGAGCCCGCGACGGCCTCCCGGGCGAAGCGGCCGGATCAGCCGCGGTTCTCGGGACCGCGGAGGACCTCGCCCTCGATGACCAGCGGCTCGCCGGCGTCCTGCGGCTCGACCGGTGCGGCCCGGGTGCTGCCGACGCGCACCGGACCACGCATCCGGTCCGGCAGCCGGGCGAGCACCACCCGCGCCAGCGCCCGGCGCACCAGACCCCGGGTCCCGGGCAGCAGGCACAGCAGCCCGAGCAGGTCGCCGAGGAACCCCGGCAGCACCATGAGCAGCCCGCCGACGGCGACGAGCCCGGCGTCACCGAGCTCGCGCCCCGCGCTCGTGCGTGACCGGGCCCGCTCGCGCAGGTCCTCCAGCGCCCGCCGGCCCTGCCGGGCCAGCAGCACCCAGCCCAGCGCGCTGGTGAGGAGGGTCGCCACGATCGTCCAGCCGAGACCGATCCAGGCGGCCACCAGGACGAAGACGACGAGCTCCGCCAGGGCGGTCAGCCCCACCACCACGCGCAGCCGTCGGCGTACCAGGTCAGCCACGACGGTCCCTCCTCCCGGTTGCCCTGCTCCTGCTCCCCCGGCGGAGGCCCCGCCGGACGCGGGTCACCGTCCGGAGTTCCCGGCCGGTCCGGTCACCGGCGGCGGCACGCGGCCCGGCAGCCATTCGGCCAGCCGGTCCTGCACGCCCCACACCGTCACGCGGGCCCACGCCTCCCTAACGATCGAACCGCTCATCTTGCTCCGGCCCAGGGCGCGTTCGGTGAACGTGATGGGCACCTCGGTGATCCGGGCCCCCGACCGCAGCGCCCGCCAGGCCCAGTCCACCTGGAAGCAGTAGCCCTCGCTGGCGACCTCGTCGAAGGGCAGCCGGTCGATCAGCTCGGCGCGGGCGGCCCGGAAGCCGCCGGTGGCGTCCCGCAGCGGGAGCCGCAGCACCCACCGGGTGTACCGGTTCCCCACCCGGGACAGCAGCAGCCGGTGGACCGGCCAGTCCTCCACCCGGCCGCCGTCGACGTACCGGGAGCCCAGCACCAGGTCGGCGTCGGCCAGCGCGGCCAGCAGGTCGGGCAGTTGTTCGGGGGCGTGCGAGCCGTCGGCGTCCATCTCCACCAGCACGTCGTATCCGCGCTCCCGGGCCCAGCCGAACCCGGCGACGTAGGCGCGGCCCAGGCCGGCCTTCTCGGTGCGGTGCAGCACGTGGACGCGGGGATCGGCGATGGCGAGCTTGTCGGCGAGCGCCCCCGTGCCGTCGGGCGAGCCGTCGTCCACGACCAGGGCGTCGGCGTCCGGAACGCTGGCGTGCAGCCGCTCGAGGACCCGCTCCAGGTTCTCGATCTCGTTGTACGTCGGGATGATGACCAGCACCCGCTCGCTCACGCGGCAGCCCTTCCCCGGCGCCGGGTCAGGCCCCAGAGGACCGCGCCCGCGCCCAGCGCGGTCAGCAGCCACTCGGGCGCCGACCCGAGCCGCTGGGCCACCGTGCGGTCGTCGCGCTGGGCGATCTCCTCGACGAACACGTCGGGCTCGAACAGCTGCGAGGACCGGACGACGGTGCCGTCGGGCGCCACGATCGCGGAGATGCCGCTGGTCGCGGCGACGGCGACGGAGCGGCCGAACTCGACCGCACGCACCCGGCTCATCGCCAGCTGCTGGGCGCTCTCGTCGGTGTAGCCGAAGGTGGCGTTGTTGGTCTGGACGACGAGCATGCCCGCGCCCCCGTCGACGACGTCGCGCACCAGACCGTCGTAGACGACCTCGAAGCAGATGAGGTCGCCCAGCCGGATGCCGTCGACGTCGAGCAGGCCCACCTCGTCGCCCGCGGCGAAGTCCCGCCGGACGAGGTCGACCTTCTCGCTGAAGAGGCGGAAGAAGTCGCGCGCCGGCACGTACTCGGCGAACGGCACCGGATGGCGCTTGACGTAGGTGTCGCCCGGGCCGCTCTCCGGGGACCAGACGATGGCGGTGTTGCTGATGAACTCACCGGGCCCCTCGACGACCGCCCCGACGAGCACCGGGGCTCCCACGGCGTCCGCGGCGCGGTCGATCTGCGCGGCGGCGTCGTCGTTGCGGTAGGGGTCGATGTCCGAGCTGTTCTCCGGCCAGAGGACGACGTCGGGTTGGGCGCGCCGTCCGGCGGCGACGTCCTCGGCCAGCAGCAGGGTCTGCTGGACGTGGTTGTCGAGCACCGCGCGGCGCTGGGCGTTGAAGTCCAGGCCGGCGCGCGGCACGTCGCCCTGGATCACCGCGACGGTGGCGGTCGGACCGCCCGCGGTCAGCGACCCACCGGCCAGCGGCAGCCCGGCCAGCCCACCCACCAGCGGCACCGCCAGGACGGCGGCGACCGCCTGCACCGCGTGGCGCTGCGCAGGGCGCCGCTCCCCCGCGGGGCCGGCCGTGGCCCGCCAGGCCCGCGTGAGCGCGAGGACGGCGGCGGCCAGCAGGGTGCCGGCGAGGGCGACGGCGAAGCCGACCAGGGGCACCCCGCCGTACGCGGCCAGCGCGAGCAGCGGGCCGTCGGTCTGCGAGAAGCCCAGCCGGCCCCACGGGAAGCCGCCGAACGGGAAGCGACCGCGGAGGGCCTCGACGGCCACCCACAGCGCAGCGGCCCACAGCGGCCAGAGCGGGAGCCGGGAGACCACCGCGGTGAGGCCACCCAGGAGCGCGATGAACAGGGCCTGGCTGACCGCCAGGGCCAGCCACGGGAACGAACCGACGTAGACGCCGGTCCACGACAGCAGGGGCACGAAGAACGCCAGCCCGGTGACCAGGCCGAGCCACAGGCCGACGCGCACGCCGCACCCCCGGACGGCCAGCACCAGGGCAGCGGGCCCGCCGACGGCCAGGGCGGTCAGGTCGGGGCCGGGAAAGGCGAGGAACATCGCCAGACCGCCGGCCGCGGCCAGCAGCGTGCGCCACGGGAGGCGGGACCGGCCGGGAGGGTCCGACGGCACGGCCGGCTCGCCGGGTGCCTCCGGGCCGGCCGGGCGCGGGAGCGTTCCCGTCACCGGCCCGCTATCGCCTGCGGGCACGCAGCGCCTCCCCGGGTGCAGCCGCCCGACGGGCGGATCCTCCCCGCACCGCTCGGACGGGGTCCGGACCGCGGCGTCCGCGCGCGGTCCCGACCCAGCATCCCATTCCGGCCCGGCGGGCGGGCGGAGGTGCTCCGCAACCGCCCGATCGAGCTCGGGGCTCCCCGGCCGGGGCGCGCCGGCGGCAGCCGTCCGGGGTCGCCGCGCCTTCGGGCCGGACGGCCGGTCGCTGGCGGCGAGCGGCGCGACCGTTGTCTGATGGCGCGGGTCCACGGGGGCTCCGCCGGGGTGCCCGCCCCGCGGCCTCCGCGGACCCGCCGTTCCCCCTCGACCCGGTGGCGTGCCGGCGTGAGCCGGTCCACGCCGGCCGGAGGGACCGGGCGTGCCCGAGGAGGAAGCGCGCGGCGGTGCTTCCGGTCAGGAACTGCAGGCACTGTAAGAAGTGGCGCCCGGGGAATCGACACCCCGGAGAGCTACGGGCCGCAGTGTGATGGGATCGTTACTGATCGTCGCCGTCTCGGGGCGTGCCACCGGTCATGCCGGGCCGCCGACCGGCTTCCCGGCGACGAGGAGCATCCGGCAGTCCGGGCGGCCGCGGTCGGCGAGGATCCGGGAGAGCCCGTCCTCGGTCGCCCACAGCGCGAGGTCCGCGGGCGCGCCGACGGCCAGCGGGCCGGCCGGGTGCTCGGTGCGAGCGGCATGCCAGCCGCCGTGCGTCGCGGCGTCGAAGGCGTCGAACGGGCGCAGCCCGGAACCCGGGGTCCGGTGGTCCACGGCCGCGTGCACCCCGCCCCAGGGGTCCAGCGGGGTCACCGGGGCGTCGCTGCCCAGGGCGAGGGCCACCCCGCCGTCGGCGAGCTCGGCCAGCGGATTGGTGGCCAGCGCCCGCGCCGCACCCAGCCGCTCCGCGTACATCCCGGCGTCCCCGCCCCACGCCGCGTCGAACGCCGGCTGCACGCTGGCCACCATGTGCCAGTCGCGCATCCGGTCGACGACCTCGGCCGAGGGCATCTCCAGGTGCTCCAGGCGGTGCCGGCAGGCGCGGACGGCGGCGCGGCCCAGCTCGGCGACCACGACCCCCACGGCGTCGAGGACCTGGTCGACGGCGGCGTCGCCGATGACGTGGAAGCCCGCCTGGACGCCTGCGCGGGTGCACGCGCGGACGTGCTCGACCAGTGCGGCCGTCTCGAACCGCAGGGCCCCGGAGGTCTCGGGCCGGTCGGTGTAGGGCGCGCTGAGGGCGGCGGTGTGCGAGCCGAGGGCGCCGTCGCAGAACAGGTCTCCCCCGGCGCCGGCGAGGCCCAGCTCCCGCACCAGGTCCAGCCCGCCCCGCTCCGACAGCTCGCCCCAGTACCCGAGGACCCGGGGGCCCGGCACCTCGGCGGCCAGCGCCAGCAGCTCCCGGAGGTCGTCGGCCGAGGAGACCTCCGGCCCGGCCATCTCGTGCAGGCTGCCGATGCCCAGCGCCGCCGCGGCCGCCCGGGTGGCCAGCTGGGCGGCCCGCCGCTGGCCGGTTCCGACTGCGCCGTACGCGGCCTGGCGGGCGGCGTGGTGCGCATCCAGCCGCAGCTGCCCGTCGGCGGAGAACCCGGGCAGCTCCGAGATCCCGGGGATGCGGTCGAGCAGCGCGGTCGAGACGGTCGCGGAGTGGACGTCGACGCGCGCCAGGTACACCGGCCGGTCGCCGGCCACCGCGTCGAGGTCGGACCGGGTCAGGCCCCTGCGCTCGGGCCAGCCGGTCTCGTCCCAGCCGGTGCCCAGGACGATGCCGTCGGGCGCGGCGGCGACATGGGCCCGGACGGACGCCACGGCGTCGGCAACACTCGAGCTCGAGTGGAGGTCTAGACCGGTGAGCGCGAGGCCGGTGGCGGTGGCGTGGACGTGCGCGTCGACGAACGCCGGCGTCAGCAGGGCGCCGTCGCCCCGGACCACCCGCTCCGCCGACGGCGCGTCGGCACGATCGCCGGTCCACGCGATCCGCCCGTCCTCGACGAGCAGCGCCCGCCCGGGCCGGTCGCCCACCCGGACATCGGCGAACAGCAGGCTCATGCCGGCACCCGGGTGCTCCGCCGGATCCGCACCGTCGCCTCCACGTCTCGGTACCCCGGCGCCGTTCGGCCGGGGAGCCGGAGAGTAGGAGATCACGCGGGTCCGGTCGGTGCGCGGGTGCAGCGACTGCAGTCCGCCGGAGGCGGTCCCGTCCGGGTGGCCGCTGCTGCGCCCCGGCGGTAGGCAGGAGGCATGACGGCGGTCGAGGGGGAGCTGCTCACCGAGCGGCTGCGCCTGCGGCCCTGGACAACGTGGCCGGCGGATCTCGCCCGGCTCACCGACATCTACGGCCGCGC
Source organism: Blastococcus sp. SYSU DS0539 (assembly GCF_054050855.1). Lineage (NCBI taxonomy): Bacteria > Bacillati > Actinomycetota > Actinomycetes > Geodermatophilales > Geodermatophilaceae > Blastococcus > Blastococcus sp. SYSU DS0539. The sequence continues at coordinate 80,401 of NZ_JBJHAF010000010.1, forward strand.
GGAGGTCACCCGCTGGCTCGGTGGCGCCCCGTCCGTGCCTCCCGCGGAGCTGGTCGCGCGGTGGGCCGCCGTCCACCGGCGCGACGACCGCTTCCTCTGCTGGGCGATCGAGCGGCCCGACCGCACCCCGGCCGGGACCGTGCTGCTCAAGCCGCTGCCCAACGGGGTCGGCGAGGTGGAGGTCGGCTGGCACCTGCACCCGGACTCCTGGGGGCACGGCTACGCCACCGAGGCGGCGCGGGCGGTGATCGACCGCGCTTTCGCCCTGGGGCTCCCCGAGGTCTACGCCGTCGTGCGTCCCGGCAACGAGCCGTCGATGGCGGTCTGCCGGCGGCTGGGCATGAGCCCGCTCGGGCGCATGCGCCGCTGGTACGACGTCGAGCTGGAGGCCTTCCGGCTCATGGCGCCGCCCGTCGTGGAGTGATGCGGCGGGTCAGCGCCGGCGCACGAGCCCGGTGACGCGGCGGCGCAGCGACGTCCGCGGGGCCTTGGTCTCCTGGCCGGCGGCGCGCACCGTGTCGGTGGTGAGCGCCTGGGCCGGCGTCGGCGCGGTGCCACCGAGGTGGGCCGGCTGCCACCAGCGGTCGTCCGGGCCGGCGGGCTGGTCGGGGTAGCTGCGCTGGGCCTCGTCCAGCAGCGCCTCCATGGCGGTACGGACGCGGGCCAGCAGCGCCGGGATCCGCTCCCCCGGCTCGGCGGTGATCGGCTCGCCCAGCACGACGGTCACCGGCACACCGCGCCGCAGCTCGACCTTGTGGTTCTTCGTGGCCACCCGGTGCCCGCCCCAGACGGCGGCCGGGATGAGGGGCACGCCGGAGTCGATCGCCATCCGCGCGGCGCCGGCCTTGAGGTCCTTCACGGTGAAGCTGGTGCTGATCGTCGCCTCGGGGAAGACCCCGACGACCTCGCCGTCCTTGAGCGCCCGGACGGCCGCCTCGAACGCTGCCGACCCCGCCTTGCGGTCGACGGGGATGTGCTTCATGGCGCGCATGAACGGGCCGGAGAACCAGTGGTCGAACACCGCCGACTTCGCCATGAACCGCACCAGCCGGTGCTGCGGCAGGGCGCCGAGGCCCAGGAAGGTGAAGTCGAAGAAGCTCACGTGGTTGCTGCAGATGATCGCCCCGCCGGAGGGCGGGACGTGCTGCGAGCCGCGGACGTCGAACCGGAAACGGAACAGCCGGAACACCAGCAGGGCGATCCGGATGACGAACCGGTAGGGCTTGTCGCTGGGGTCGGGTGAGGCACCGAACAGCCCCGGACGGACGATGTCACGCCAGCTCGCGGTGTACATGGCCGGAATCTAGCGGCTGGCCTCGGCGACCGCCCGGGCGGCGTCCTCCCCGGCGGTGACCTCGACGGCGGCCCGGACCACCGCGGCGAGGCTCCCGGACTCGCGGTGGACCTGCCGCTGGAGGTCAGCACCGGTGCCGCGGGTGAGCAACGCGGCCAGGCCGTCGCTCACCCGCGCGTCGTCGCCGGCGTCCGCTAGGGCGGGACGGACGTGGTCGAGGAGATCGGCGAGCACGTCCGCCGCGGGAACGGGGCGGCCGGTGCGGGGATGGACGAGGTCACCCGACAGGCCCGAGCGGCCGGCCCGCCAGGCGGCCAGCCGGAGGACCTCGGCCCGCATCTGCGGGGGCGCGATCCCGGCACGGGCCTCGCGGGCGGCGGTCTCCACCAGACCGCGCACGAGACCGGCCAGGGTGACGGCGTCCTCGACGCGCAGCGCCACGTCGGCGGTGCGCAGCTCGACGGTGGGCCAGTTCGCCGACAGCCGGGCGTCGAAGTAGAGCATGCCGGTGTCCAGGACGGTCCCGGTGGCGAGCACCGCCTCCACGAGCGCGTGGTAGTCGGCGGCATCGGTGAACGGGCCGCTCGCCCCGGCGGACGGCCAGCGGTGCCACACCTCCGACCGGAAGCTGGCGTACGAGGTGTCCCGGCCCTGCCAGAACGGTGAGTTGGCGGTGACCGCCGTGAGCACCGGCAGCCAGACCCGGATCCGGTTGAGGACCGCCACGCCCTCCTCGTCGTCGGCGACCGAGACGTGCACGTGGCAGCCGCAGGTGAGGACCTCCTCCGCCGTCCGGCCGAAGGCGTCCACCAGGCGTTCGTACCGCTCCCCCTCCGTGGGCACCGGCTCGACGGCCACCGGCGAGGTGGCCAGCGCCGCCACCCGCGCGCCGACCGCGACGGCCGCCGCGTCGGCGCGGCCGCGCCAGTGGCGCAGCTGGTCGTGCACCTCGGCCAGCGTCGCGCACACCGGCGTGCCCAGTTCGAGCTGCTGGGCCTTCAGCTCCGGCATCAGGTGAGCGCTCTCCGGAACGCCGGTCTCCTCGCCCCGCTCGGCCCGGTCGTGCTGCTGCACGTCCTCTCCCTCGCCGCGGCGTGCGGCGACCGTCAGCGCATCGGGCCCCTGCGGAACGGGGAACCCGTCCGCGTCGACCACGAGCAGTTCTTCCTCGACGCCCACCGTTCGCACCGGTCCATGATTCGGAGTCGGGCGACGGGGCGCAGGTCCGACTCCCCCGGCTCACCCGCTCAGGCGGTACCCGATGGCCTCCCGGCGACCGCGACGCCGGGGGTCTCCCGGTGTTGGTGCTCGGGCGCCCATGGGGCGCCGTGGTTCCGGTCTCGGCAGGTGACCACAATAAGAGTTGTGTGGTTGTTGGGGATAACGGTAGTATTTGGCCATGTCACGTGCCTGGCAGCAGCCGTTGCCCGACATGCCCGCTCCTCCTCCGGCCCGCGCCTGGGCGCGGTGGACGCCGCCGGCGGGCTACGAGGTCCAGTGGCGGCGGCTGGTCGACGCCGCGCTGGAGCTGGACCTCGGGCCCGACGACCTGGCCGCGGGCGGGTTCGACGAGCTCGCCGCCGCCCGGGAGTGGAAGCCGGCCACCGTGGCCCTCTACAGCAAGGTCGCCCGGTACGGCGGCCTCGCCCTGCCGCTCCCCCGCACGCCCGAGCCCGATCCTCCGCTGCTGGACCTCCGGCCCCTCACCGAGATCCGCAGCGACGATCCGGAGCACCTCCGCTCGGTGGCCTGGTGCGCGCTCGCCCTGGGCTGGCCGGCGCCGGTCGGCGTGTTCCGGTCACTGCGCCGCGACCAGGTGCAGATCACCACCCGCCGGCTGCTCCTGTCCACCGACGACGGCGAGTGGGCGGTCCCCGGGGCGCTCACCGCCTGGCACGCGTGGGAAGCGGTGCGGGTGAGGTACCCCGCGCTGGCGGCCAGCGCCTGGGTGCTCCCCGCGCTGCGGCGCGGCCCGGGGCTGGATTCCCGCATCGGCGGCCGGCTGTCCAGCCAGGCGTTGCAGGCCACCTTCACCAAGCACGTGCGGAGCACGGTCGGGCACCTGCGGGCGACCGTGCCGCCGTCGCGCCGGGAGGCGGTCGAGGAGCTCGCCGCCGCCTACCGGTCGCTGTCCTACGACTCCTACCGCCGGCTGGCGCTGGCCGCCGGCGCTCCCCCGGTCGCGGCGCGGGGCGAGGTCCGCGCGAGCCGCGCGGTGGCCCGCACCTCACGGCTGGCCGGCTGAGCTCCGCTCACAGCAGCGTCAGCTGCCCGGGCGGCTCGGACGGGATCGCGGTGACTGGAGACTGTCCACCGGCGGACGGAGGAGCGGTGCCGGGCAGCCCGCCCGAGGGCAGGCTGCCCGCGGGAAAACCGACCTCCGGGTCCCCGGGGACACCGTCGGCCATCACCCCGTCCACCCCGCGGGCCGCCCCCCCGGAGCGCCGGTCGAGCCCGTGACGTGCGAGCAGCGGGGCCACGCGACGCGCCAGCCACGCGCGGTACTCGGCCGGTACGTACGCGTGCCGGGCGTAGAGCCGCTCGTAGCGCGGGACCAGCTCCGGGTGGGCGCGCGCCAGCCAGGCCATGAACCACTCGCGGGCGCCGGGGCGCAGGTGCAGCGGGATGACCGTCACCCCGGCGGCGCCGGCGGAGGCGATCGCGCCGAGGGCGGCGTCGAGGTGCTCCACCGAGTCGGTGAGGCCGGGCAGCACGGGGGCGAGGAAGACGCCGCACGGCAGGCCGGCCTCGGTGAGCGCGCGCACCAGGTCCAGCCGGGCGCGCGGCGTGGGCACGCCCGGCTCCAGGCCGGCGTGCAGGGCGTCGTCCCAGATGGCCAGGGAGACCCCGAGGCCGAGCGGCACGTCCCGGGCCGCGGCCGCCAGCAGCGGCACGTCCCTGCGCAGCAGGGTGCCTTTCGTCAGGATGGAGAACGGCGTCCCGGAGCCGGCCAGCGCGCCGATGACGCCCGGCATGAGCCGGTAACGCCCCTCGGCCCGCTGGTACGGGTCGGTGTTGGTGCCCAGCGCCACGTGCTCGCGCCGCCAGGACGGGCGGCCCAGCTCCCGCTGCAGCACTTCCACCAGGTTGGTCTTCACCACCACCTGGCTGTCGAAGTCCCGGCCGGAGTCGAGCTCGAGCCACTCGTGCGTCCGGCGGGCGAAGCAGTTGTGGCTCACCACGCCGTTGGCGATGAAGTCGCCGGTGCCCGTGGTGATGTCGTACATCGGCATCTCGAGGCCGATGTCCTCGACGCTGAGGACCCGCAGGTCCGCCGCGCTCTCGACGGCGGTGCCCTGCACCTGGCATCTCCGGCGGACGGCCGGGTCGACCAGGTGGATGAAGGCCAGGTGCCGGCTCGGGCCGCCACGCAGCCGGACGGTGCGGACGCGGTCGGTTCGCTCCTCCTCCGCCAGTGCCGACCGGGAGCGGTGCACGTCACCGTGGGCTCGTCCGGCCCGCTGGTGGCCGTACACCTCGAGGTGCGCGTTCCCGCCCACCGTCCCCGTCAGGTGGCCCCGCCGGTGGTCCTGGCAGGCATCGGTGCTCCCGGCCGAGCGGCCGAAGCCCAGCAGCTCGTCGTTCGTCGTCAGGTGCGGGCGCTGACCAGCCCCGGCGCACGCCCCGGTGATGTACTTCCACCCTCGGCGGGTCAGGAACCGGTGATCGCCGCTGCCCACGAGAGTGGTGCCGTCGGCCAGCGTCACCCGGTGGGCAGGCTTGACCGTCGACCAGTGCGCGAGCACGTCCGTCTCGACGTACCGGCGGTGCCGGTCGCCCTGCTCCGTCCCGATGATCCGATCCCCGGGACGCAGATCGGCGATGGCGCGGTGCGAGCCATCCGCCATCAGCACCTGCGTGTCCCCCGACAGGCAGTACACGCAGGAGTGGCTGCAGCCCCGGTAGGGGTTGATCGTCCACGGGAACGGCATGGCCGATTCGCCCGGCACCCGGTTCAGTGCGCTCTTGGCCCGCACTTCGTGGAACGTCAGGCCGGGAAACTCCGGCACCTGCACGCTGCGCAGCAGCCCGCGGATGCTCGGCATCCCGGGCAGAGCCCCGGGCTCGTCCAGGTCCAGCCGCTGCGCGTCCCACCGCATGCCCCCATCCGAACACACGTTCGAACGGCTGTCCAGCGGATCAGATCAGCGGGCGGGCTTCGTAGGAGGTGGAGAGCACCACCGTGGTCCGGGTGGTGACGTTGGCGGCGGACCGGATCTCCTTGAGCAGGTTCTCCAGCGCATCCGGGGAGGCCACCCGGACCTTGAGGATGTAGCTCTCCACGCCGGCGACCGCGTGGCACTCCTCGATGGCGTCCAGGTGGGCGAGCAGGGACGGCGCGTCGTCGGTCTGCGCGTCGGTCGGTGTGATCGACACGAACGCCGTCAGCGGGAGGCCGATCTGCGGGGCGTCCAGCGTCGCCCGGTAGCCGGTGATCAGCCCGCGCTGCTCGAGCCGGCGCACCCGCTGGTGCACCGCCGACACCGACAGCCCCACCCGCTCGGCGAGGTCGGTGAAGCTCGCCCGGCCGTCCCGCGCCAGCGCCGCCAGCAGGGCGCGGTCGACGTCGACCGCGGTCGCCCCGGCCTCAGCCGGGGAGTTCGACGAGCTCACGGGAACCGTTGTTGAGGACGCGGACGCCGTCGTCGGTGCAGACCACGATGTCCTCGATGCGCGCGCCGTGGCGGCCGGGCAGGTAGATGCCCGGCTCGACGGAGAACGCCATCCCGGGCTCGAGGGGCAGCCCGTTGCCGGCGACGATGTAGGGCGCCTCGTGCGAGTCCAGCCCGATGCCGTGGCCGGTGCGGTGGATGAAGTACTCGCCCCAGCCGGCGTCGGTGATCACCTCCCGCGCCGCGGCGTCGACCTGCTCGGCGGTGACCCCCGGCCGCACCGCCGCCGTCGCGGCCTGCTGCGCGGCGTGCAGCACGGCGTACCATTCGGCGACCTCGGCGTCGGGCGCGCCGCCGATGACGTACGTCCGGGTGCAGTCGGAGCGGTAGCCGGTGGCGGTCTCGCCACCGATGTCGACCACGACCAGGTCGCCGGCGGCGATCATGCGGTCGGAGAGCTCGTGGTGCGGGCTGGCGCCGTTCGGCCCGGAGCCGACGATGGTGAAGTCCACGCCCACGTGCCCCTCGGCGAGGATCGCCGCGGCGATGTCCGCGCCCACCGCGGCCTCCGTGCGCCCGACGGTGAGCCACTCCCCCATGCGGGCGTGCACCCGGTCGATGGCCGCGCCGGCCAGCGCCAGCTCCTCGACCTCGGCGGGCGTCTTCACCATGCGCAGGCGGTCGACGACCGGCGAGGCCAGCTCCAGCACGGCGCCGGGCAGTGCCCGCTGCACGCCGAGCGTGTGCTCGGCCCAGGTGCGGGAGCCGACGGCGACCCGCGCCGGAGCCGAACCCAGCCGCTCGGCCGCGGCACCGGCGAGGAGCGCGAACGGGTCGTCGGTCTCGTCCCAGGCGAGCAGCTCCAGGCCGAGGGCACCGGCGGGGCTGACGCCCACCATGGGCGCCTCCAGCCGCGGCACGACGAGGAACGGCTCCCCCGTGCGCGGGACGGCGAGGGCGGTCAGCCGCTCCATCGCGTGCGCGTCGTACCCGCACAGGTAGCGGAGGTCGGCGCCGGGCGTGAGCACGAGCAGGTCGACGCCCAGCTCCGCAGCGACCGCCCGCGCGGCGTGCACCCGGTCGATGGTCACGAGCGGGCCGGTTCCGGCCGGAGTCGTCACGGTTCCCACCAGCGCAGACTAACCAGGCGGCACCGCCGTTTCCCCCAATCGTTGCCAGACCGCTACCGTCCGCCGTCGTGGAGGAGTTCGGAAGGTTCCGCAGGAGTACGGCACCGCGGGAGGCGGGTCGCCACCCGTCCGCCGGGAACGGCGGGACGGCCGCGTGACCACGATGCTGCTGGACGCCGCGTCGCTGTACTTCCGCGCCTTCTACGGCGTCCCGACGAGCGTCACGACGCCGGACGGGCGCCCGATCAACGCCGTGCGGGGCTTCCTGGACATGACGGCGCGGCTGCTCACCACGCACGATCCCGACCGGCTGGTGGCCTGCTGGGACGACGACTGGCGGCCGGCGTTCCGCGTCGACGCGCTGGCGTCCTACAAGGCGCACCGGCTGTCGCCCGACGGCGGCGAGGAGACCCCCGGCGAGCTGGGACCCCAGGTGCCGATCCTCGTCGAGGTGCTCGCCGCCGTCGGGCTCGCCCGCGTCGGCGCCCCCGGCTACGAGGCCGACGACGTGATCGGCACGCTCGCCACCCGCGCCCGCGGCCCGGTCGACGTCGTCACCGGTGACCGGGACCTGTTCCAGCTCGTCGACGACGCCCGCGGCGTGCGGATCCTCTACACCGCCCGGGGCATCTCCGACCTGGAGTTCGTCGACGAGGCCGCGGTCGCCGCCAAGTACGGGATCCCCGGCCGCGCCTACGCCGACTTCGCCGTGCTCCGCGGCGACCCCAGCGACGGGCTGCCCGGTGTGGCGGGGGTCGGCGCCAAGACGGCGGCCGCGCTGATCAACGAGTTCGGCGACCTCGCCGGGATCCGGGCGGCGGCCGCACGCACCGTCGTCCCCGAGCCGCCGCTGACCGCCGCCGTGCTGAAGAAGCTGCACGCCGCGAACGACTACCTCGACGCCGCGCCCGTGGTGGTCGCCGTGGCGAGGGACATCGACCTGCCCGCGGTGGAGGGCGCCCTCCCCCGCTCCCCTGCCGATCCCGCGGCCCTGGCCGGGCTGGCCGAGGCCCACGGGCTGCAGTCCTCGCTCAGCCGGCTGGGCGCGGCCCTCGGCTGGCCCGACGGCGTGCTGGGCTGACGGGGATCAGGGCTCGGTCCACGAGTAGCGGGCGCCGTCCTCGTCGGTGATCTCGATCCGGAGGGTCACCTGCTCGTCGTCGGCGGTCACGCCGGTGCACTCGTACACGGCGCCCCGCTCGACGGTCATCTCCTCGGCGCACTGGAGGTCCACCGCCACGCCCTCGCGCTGCTCGAACTGCGCGGCGACGTCGCGCTCGACCGCCGCGCGCGACAGCACGGTCGGCCCGGCCGTGCCGGCGAGGACGGCGACGGCCGCCACGACCACGACGAGGACCGCCAGGACGGCGAGCAGGCCCCACCGCGGCCCCCGGCGCCCCGGAGCGCCGCGATCCGGAGCGCCGTGACCGAACGCACCGGAGGCCGGGGTGGCGCCGCCCGGGGGCCGTCCGTACTGCTGGGGCGACGCCGGTGGCGCCCACGGCGGTGGTCCCCAGGGCTGCTGCGGGGGCGGTGGTCCCGGCCGGCCGAAGCCCCCGGGCGGACGGGTGTAGGGCTGGGTCGCCCCGTGCGGCGGACCGCCCGGCTCCTGGCCCCAGGGACCGGCCTGCCCGGACGGGGCCTGCCGCCCGTGCGGCGGGAGGTCGCCGGATCCGGGCGCCGAACCGCCGTCCGGGTCCCCGCCGGTCCGGCCGGAGGGCTGCGGCGGGTCGGTCATGGTCGCTCCCGGGTCCGTGGCACCCCTCGGCGGGACGCGCTGGGATTCTGCCGCACCGGCTCGGCTGCCCGCGGCCGGCGACGCGCTCGTCAGCCGCCGACGGCCACGGCCACCACACCCCGGCGGATGCGGTCCACCGCGGAGCGGGCCGTGCGGGCGACCCCGTCGTCGGCGACCTTGCCGAGCTGGTCGAGCAGGTCGATCAGCTGCCGCGTCCACCGGACGAAGTCCCCGCCGGAGAGCTCGGTGCCGGCCTGCTCCGCCCCGGCCAGCACCCGGTCCAGGCTCTGCCCGTCGGCCCAGCGGTAGGCGGCCCAGGCGAAGCCCAGGTCGAGGTCGCGGCTCGCCGGGACGCCGTGGTCGAGCTCGACGTCCTGCAACCGCGACCGGATCCGGCGCATCTCCCCGATCGCCGCGGCGACCTTGCCGGCCGGTACCGCGGGCAGGCTCGGGGTGTCCCGCCGGGCCTCGAAGACGAGCGCGGAGACCGCGGCCGCGAGCTCGGCCGGGTTTAGCCCCCGCCACGCCCCGGCCCGCAGGCACTCGGCGGCCAGCAGGTCGGCCTCCGACCAGATGCGGGAGAGCCGCCGGCCGTCGTCGGTGACCCGGTCCTCCCTCGCCACCCCGCCGTCGTCCGCGCCGACCACCTCGGTCTCCGCGGCCACCAGCGGCGCCGGCTCCGGCACCAGGTAGCCCAGCTCCTCCAGGACGTCGCAGGTACGGTCGAACTGCCGGGTCAGCGAGCCGGTGCGCTCGGCCATCTTCCGGTGCAGCGTCTCCGCCTCCCGGACCGCGCGCAGCCAGCGCTCGGCGATCCGCACCCGCTCCTCGCGGTCGGGCAGCTGGTGCACCGGGTGGTTGCGCAGCGCCTGGCGCAGATCGGCGAGCACCGGGTCGTCTGCGGCGGCCGAGCGGTGCTTCACCCGCCGGGCGCCCAGGTCGTGCTCCACGCGGGCGTTGCGCAGCGTGGAGGCGAGGTCCCGGCGCGCGTGCGGGCTGCGGTGGTTGAAGTTCTTCGGCACCCGCACCCGGGCCAGCGCCGTCACCGGAGCGGGGAAGTCGCCCGAGCCGAGCCGGCCGGCCCACTTGTCCTCGGTCAGCACGAGCGGCCGGGGGTCGGCCAGATCGGTGATGCCCGGGTCGAGGACGACCGCGAGCCCCTGCCGCCGCCCCGTCGGCACCCGGATGACGTCACCGGGGCGCAGCGCGGCCAGGGCGTCGGAGGCCTCCATGCGGCGCTTGGCCTGCGAGTCGCGGGACAGTTCCTTCTCCCGGTCGGCGATCTCCCGGCGCAGCTGCGCGTAGGCGCCGACGTCCCCGCGGTCGGAGCGCATCTCCGCGGCGAACTGCTCGGCGTCCCGTTCGTGGCGGGCCGCCGCACGCGCCAGGCCGACCACCGAGCGGTCGGCCTGGAACTGGGCGAACGACGACGCCAGCAGCTCCCGCGCCCGCGCCCGGCCGAAGGAGCTGACCAGGTTGACCGCCATGTTGTAGCTGGGCCGGAAGCTCGACCGCAGCGGATAGGTGCGGGTGCTGGCCAGGCCGGCGACCACCGACGGGTCCATGCCCGGCGCCCAGACGACGACGGCGTGCCCCTCGACGTCGATCCCGCGGCGGCCGGCCCGGCCGGTGAGCTGGGTGTACTCCCCCGGGGTGACGTCGACGTGCGCCTCGCCGTTCCACTTGACCAGCCGCTCCAGGACGACGGTGCGCGCCGGCATGTTGATGCCCAGCGCCAGGGTCTCGGTGGCGAACACGGCCTTGACCAGGCCACGGACGAAGCACTCCTCGACGGTCTCCTTGAACGCCGGGACCAGGCCGGCGTGGTGGGCGGCCAGCCCGGCCAGCAGCCCCTCGCGCCACTCCCAGAAGCCGAGGACGTGCAGGTCCTCCTCCGGCAGCGAGCCGGTGCGCTCGTCGATGATCGCGGCGATCTCGGCGCGCTCGGTCTCGTCGGTGAGCCGCAGGCCGCTCAGCAGGCACTGGTGGACGGCGGCATCGCACCCGTTGCGGCTGAACACGAAGGTGATCGCCGGCAGCAGGCCGGCGCGGTCGAGCCGCTCGACGACGTCGGACCGGGCCGGCGGGCGGTACCGCGGCCGGTGGTGGCTCTCCCGGCGGCCGGAGCCGCCCCAGCTGTCGAGCCGCCGCTCGTGCTCGCGCACGTAGCGGACCAGCTCCGGGTCGACCACGGAGGCGCCCCGCTCCCGGGTGGACAGCGGGCGGGGGCTGTCGCCCTGCTCGCCGGCGTGCGCGGCCGGACGGAGCGCGAACAGGTCGAACACCCGGTTGCCGACCAGCATGTGCTGCCAGAGCGGGATCGGCCGGATCTCGCTGACCACGACCGCGGTGTCCCCGCGGACGGTGACCAGCCAGTCGCCGAACTCCTCGGCGTTGCTCACCGTGGCCGACAGCGAGACCAGCGTGACCGACGCCGGCAGGTGGATGATCACCTCTTCCCAGACGGCACCGCGGAACCGGTCGGCGAGGTAGTGCACCTCGTCCATGACCACGTAGCCGAGGCCGGCGATCGCCGGCGACTCGGCGTAGAGCATGTTGCGCAGCACCTCGGTGGTCATCACGACGACCGGGGCGTCGCCGTTGACGGCGTTGTCGCCGGTCAGCAGCCCCACCCGGTCGGCGCCGTAGCGCTCCACCAGGTCGTTGTACTTCTGGTTCGACAGCGCCTTGATGGGCGTCGTGTAGAACGCCTTGCGTCCCTCGGCCAGGGCCTTGTGCACGGCGAACTCGCCCACCACGGTCTTGCCGGCGCCGGTGGGCGCGCAGACCAGGACGCCCGAGCCCTTCTCCAGCGCCTCGCAGGCCTCTACCTGGAACGGGTCCAGGGCGAAGCCCAGCTCGGCGGTGAAGTCGGCCAGCGTGGGGTGGGAGGTCCGCCTCCGGGCAGCGGCGTACCGCTCAGCGGGGCTGGACATGCCCCCACGTTAGGCGCGCCCCCAGCCATCGGCTCGCCACGATCAGGTCCCCCGATCGTCGCGTGTCCTCCCTCACGGTGTGCGCTGAGGGATGACACCGCACGATCGGGTCAGCTGATCGTCGCCGGGCCCGTGCCGACGACGCGGAGCGCGCCCGGTACGCACTCGCTGACCAGCGGCAGCGGCGCCACCGGCTCCCCGTCGGCATAGGTGGTGACGCCGGCGCAGGCCAGCTCCACGCGCGCGGCCCGGTGCACGCTCACCAGCGGGTGGTCGACGTGCGAGCCGTCGGCCAGCCGGGGCTTGGTGCGGATCAGCTCCCGCCGGGTGGTGGCGCCGACGACGGTGACGTCGAAGAGACCGTCGGCCGGGTCGGCCCCCGGGCAGATCCGGAGCCCGCCGCCGTACCAGGCGGTGTTGCCGACGGCGACCATCGTCGCCGGCAGGGTCCGGGCGGCGCCGTCCAGCGACAGCGTCACCTCGTACGGGCGCAGCCGGGCCAGCTCGGCCAGGACGGCGAGGTCGTAGCGCCGGCGCCCCGGTGGCCAGCGCAGCCGGTTGGCCCGGTCGGTCACGGCCGAGTCGAAGCCGCAGCACAGCACCGTGGCCCACCACCGGCCCGCGGAGCGCCCGGCGTCGACGGCGCGCGAGCGCCCGGCGAGCAGGTCGGCGGCGGCGGCACGGACCGCCGCCGCGGGGTCGGCCGGCACGTCGAGGGCGAGCGCCAGGTCGTTGCCCGTCCCGGCCGGGACCAGGGCCAGCGGGACCGTCGTGCCGGCGACCGCCTGCAGAGCCGCGTGCGCCGCACCGTCCCCGCCGACGGCCAGCACCGCGCCCGCTCCCCCGGCGACCGCCTCGGCCGCCTGCCGCTCGGCGTCCGGCCGGGTGGCCGCGTCCAGGACCAGCGGGGTCAGGCCGGCCGCCCGCAGCAGGTCCGGCACCGCGGCTCCCAGGGTCCGGGCCCGGCCCCGGCCGGCGGCCGGGCTGGTGAGGACGGCGACGTCCACGACCGTCAGCCGCGGGAGGACGGCGAGGAGTCGACGGGCTCGTCGAGGGTGGAGGGGCGGGTGTCGAGCGGAGAGGCCTCGTCGTCGCCGAGGTCGTGGAAGTGCTCGGCCGCGGCGCGCCGGGCGCGGCGCCGGTCGACCACGCGGGCCAGCTGGATGGCGAGCTCGAACAGCACGATCATCGGCCCGGCCATCAGCAGCATGGTGAACGGGTCCTGCGTCGGGGTGACGAACGCGGCGAACACGATGGTGAGGAAGAAGATCCACCGCCGGCTCCGCGCCAGCACCTCGTGGCTCAGCACGCCGGCCAGGTTCAGCGCGACGGCGATGAGCGGGACCTCGAAGCTGGCGCCGAACGCCACCAGCAGCGACAGCACGAAGCCGATGTAGTCCTGCGCGGTGAGCGCCACGACCACGCCGTCCCCGGCGAGGCCGAGCAGCAGCTCCAGGCCGGCCGAGAGCGACACGTAGGCGAGCACGGCGCCGAGGAAGAACAGCGTCGTGGAGACGGCGACGAACGCGACGCCGTAGCGCTTCTCGTTGCGCTTGAGGCCCGGGGTGATGAACGCCCACAGCTGGTACAGCCAGAACGGCGCCGAGAGCACCACGCCGGCCAGGAAGGCCACCTTGAGCCGGATGAAGACGCCCCCGAAGACGTTGGTGATCAGCAGACCGCAGCCGCCGGCGTCGTCCCCGCCGTAGCGGAGGTCCTCGGGCAGCCCGCAGTACGGGGCGCGGATGAACTCGCCGAGGCCGTGCCCGTACCACCAGAACGAGACCGCGGTGGCCACGAGGACGAAGAACAGCGCCTTGGCGATGCGGTTGCGCAGCTCGGTCAGGTGCGCGACCAGGCTCATGGTGGCCTGCGCGTCGCGGGGTGGGCGCCGCCGGCGGCGTGCGCCGCGGGTCGCCTCGCTCACCGCTCGAACTCCGGGGAGGTCAGCGAGGGCCGTCGGCCGTGCGCGCCTGGTCGGCGCGGGCCCGCAGCTCGGCGGCGCGGAGCTCGGCGGCGCGCGCCTCCTCCTGCAGCTGCGCGTCCAGGTCGCCGGAGGAAGCCGCCGGGGAGACGATCTCGCCGCGGACCGGCGTGGTGGAGGCGGCGTCCCTGGTGCGGACGTCGTCCTCCTTCATGCCCTTCATCTCGCCCTTGAAGATGCGCAGCGAACGGCCGAGCGAACGCGAGGCGTCGGGCAGCTTCTTGTAGCCGAAGAGCAGCAGGATGGCCAGGATGATCAGGCCGATCTCGAGCGGGCCGAGTCCCATGGCGCGTCCTCCAGATGTTCGGGTGGCTGCGGCGATGCTACGCCGGGGAGCGCGCGTTCCCCGGGCCCGCACGGACGCGTCCGGTAGGGCCGCGTCCTGTTCGCCCGCCGTTCAGCCGGCGGTCGTGCGCTCGCCGCGCAACCGGCCGGCGCGCTCCGCGGACTGCTGCACCTGGTCCCGCACGGGGGCGACGTCACGCTCGGCCGCGGCGAGCTCGCGGCCGAGCCGGCCGACGGCGCCCAGCGTGCCGTGCGCGACCACGCCGAGGACGACGAGCGCCAGCACCACCACGACGGCCAGGACGATCCAGAACACCACGGTGCGACCCTAGCCGTCCCCGGCCGGCGTCAGCCCGTACCGGGCGAGGGCCGCCCGCGCCTCGGCGGCCACCTGGGTGCCGATCTCGGCCGGCTCGTCGACGACCGCTCCCCCGCCGAGGGTGGCCACCAGCCGCCGCGCCCAGGCCAGGTCGCCGGTGCGGACGGTGACGGCCAGCCCGCCGGGCGGATCGTCGACCGGCGTGACGTCCTCGGTCGGGTAGTACTCGGCCACCCACCGCGCGCTGCGGTCCAGCCGCAACCGGACCGCCGGGGCGTCGGGCTCCGGCTGGTAGACGCCGTTGTCCACGTTCCGCCCGGTGGCCTGCGGCGGGGGCGCCGCCGGCTCGTCGAGGACGGCGACGTCGTCGAGCCGGTCGAGGCGGAAGAGTCGGACCCCCTCGGCCCGCCGGCACCAGGCCTCCAGGTAGGACCGGCCGTCGACGAGGAGCAGCCGCATCGGGTCCACGGTGCGCTCGGTCCGCTCGTCGCGGGTCGGCACGTAGTAGTGCAGGTGGAGGGCGCGGCCGCGCTCCAGGGCGTCGTGGACGACGGCCAGGTTCTCCTCGCGCGCGTCCACGCTGACCGCCACCGGGCTGACCCGGTCGGCGGCGTCGCCGGCCGCTGCCGACACCTTCGCCAGCGCGTGGCTGACCGCGTCCCGCTCGGCGAGGCCCGGCAGCTCGAGCAGCGTGCGGAGCGCCACCACCAGGGCCACCGCCTCGTCGGTGGTCAGCCGCAGCGGCCGCACCATGCCCGCGCTGAAGGTGACCCGGACGCGGTCGCCCTCGAAGGCGACGTCGATCAGGTCGCCGGGGCCGTAGCCGGGCAGGCCGCACATCCACAGCAGTTCGAGGTCGCTGCGCACCTGCCGCTCGGAGACGCCGAAGTCGCGGGCCGCCTCGGCGACCGGCACCCCGTCGGGGCGGGCGCTCAGGTATGGGACGAGGGCCAGCAGCCGGGTCATCCGGTCGGTCGTGCTCACGCGCGCTCCCCCATCGCGGCGAGACGGGTCAGCCGGGCGATCACCGCGTCGCGGACCTGGGTGGGCGCCTCCACCACGACGTCGGCTCCGTAGGCGGCCAGCTGGTCGGCCAGCGCCCACGGCTCGGTGGTGCGCAGCTGCAGCCGGTCCTCGATCCCGCCGCTGCCGTCGTCGGCGGGGCCGAGCGACGTGGCGTGCCGGCGCAGCCCGACCGCCGTGCCGGGGCGGGCCCGCACCACGACCAGGTGCTCCTCTCCCCCGACCTGGCCGGCCACGACCGCGGTGAGGTCGAGGTCGGCCGGCGGCTCGAACGCCGCGGCCGGGCCGACGGCCCGGGGCGCGCCGACCACCCGGGACAGCCGGAACACCCGCGGGGCCTGCCGGTCCAGGTCGTGACCGACCAGGTACCAGCGCCCGTGCCAGGCGACGACGCCCCACGGCTGGACGTCCCGGCGGACGGCGGTGTCCTCGTCCGGGCGCCGGTAGTCGAACTGCAGCCGGCGCCGGTCGCGTGCCGCGGCGTAGCACGGCTCGAAGGCGGCCTCGTTGCGGTCCAGCCGGGGCTGGATGGGGATCGGGCGGGAGGTGTCGACGTCGACCCCGGCGGCCTTGAGCTTGACCAGCGCGCTCTGGGCGGCGCCGGCCAGCTGCGCCGACTCCCACAGCCGCAGGGCGAGCCCCACGGCGGCCGCCTCCCCGCCGGTCAGGTGGATCTCGGGCAGCTCGTAGTCGGCGCGGGCGATGCGGTAGCCGTCCTCGGTGTCGAAGACGCTGGTGCGGCCGGTCTCGAGCGGGACGCCCATCTCGCGCAGCTCGGCCTTGTCCCGCTCGAACATCCGCTTGAACGCCTCGTCGGCCCGGTCGCTGCCGTCGTCGGCCTCGTAGCCGGGCACCGTGGCGCGGATCCGCGCGGCGGTGACGTACTGCCGGGTGCTGAGCAGCGCGATGACCAGGTTCACCAGACGCTCCGCCCGCTTCGCCGCCATGGCGCTCAGGCTAGTCACGCGAGAGCCGGAACAGGCCGCCGGTGCATGAGCCGCTGCGCCGCTGGCTAGCCTCCGGGCATGCCCTTCTCCGCTTCGCCGCCGCCCCCCTCGCGCATCCGCTGGCGGCGCGGCCGGGTGACAGCGACCGGTCGGGCGGGGCGTGACTCCCTCGAGCTCACCGTCGAGGTGCCCGGGGACGGCTCGGTGAAGGCGCTGGCCTACCCGTCGGTCGTCGGCATCCCGCAGGTGGACGACGAGGTGCTGCTCAACACGACGGCGTGGGCGCAGGGCCTCGGCACCGGCGGGGTGGCGATGGTCGTCGCCGTGCCGGACCGCTTGCCGCCGGACCCGCCGGGCCCCGGGCACCTGGTCAAGGCGCGGTACACCCCGCTGCAGGTGACGGTGCAGGGCGTCGACGAGCAGGAGACCGAGCACCACGCCGCGATCGCCGCGGCCGACGACCTCGCCGGGATGCCCGTGGTCGTCGCCGACCTGCACTCGGCGCTGCCGGCCGTCCTGATCGGGATGCTGGCCACCGATCCCGACCTGAAGGTCGCCTACGTGATGACCGACGGCGGCGCGCTCCCCGCCGGGTTCTCCCGCACCCTGGACACGCTGAAGAACTCGCTGGCCGGCGTGGTCACCGTGGGGCAGGCCTTCGGCGGCGACGTGGAGGCGGTCACGCTGCACACCGGGCTACTGGCGGCCAAGCACGTTCTCGGCGCCGACCTGGCGATCGTCAGCCAGGGGCCGGGGAACCTGGGCACCGGGACGCCGTGGGGCTTCTCCGGCGTCGCCGCGGGCGAGGCGTGCAACGCGGTGAGCGTGCTCGGCGGGCTGCCCATCGGGGCACTGCGCATCTCCGACGCCGATCCGCGCCCGCGGCACCGCGGGGTCTCGCACCACTCGCTGACCGCGTTCGGGCGGGTGGCCCTCGGCGGCGTCACGCTGATCGCACCCCGCGGGCTGTCGTCGGAGCTGGGCGGCCAGGTGGACGAGGACCTCGCCGGGCAGCCGGAGCGCAACGTGGTGGTGTGGGTGGACACCGACGGGCTGGACACCGCGCTCGGGCTCTCACCCGTCCCGCTGCGCACGATGGGCCGCGGCTACCCGGAGGAGCGCGCCTACTTCCTGGCCGCCGCCGCGGCCGGCCGGTACGCAGCTCTCCAGGTGCCGGTCTGACTCGTCGGCCTCCGGCCGACACCGCGGCCAGGAGCCGTGCCCGGCTGCGTTGAGCCCAGCCGACGTGCCGCGCCGGGACGCCTCCGGCCGCCGCGCCGCGACACGTCCCGCGCAGGGCGTGTCCGGCGCGTCCATCGCGGACCCCTCCGGGGCCCACTCGGACGCGTCACATAGAGGCGATGAGCTTCTCGACCCGCTCGTCGACGGCCTTGAACGGGTCCTTGCACAGCACGGTGCGCTGGGCCTGGTCGTTGAGCTTCAGGTGCACCCAGTCGACGGTGAAGTCCCGCCGCTTCTCCTGGGCCTTGCGGATGAACTCCCCGCGCAGCTTGGCGCGGGTGGTCTGCGGCGGCACGTTCTTCGCCTCGAACACCTTCGGCTCGTGGACCACGCGCTCGACCTGCCCGTTGCGCTCGAGCAGGTAGTAGAGGCCGCGGGTCCGGCTGATGTCGTGGTAGGCGAGGTCCATCTGGGCGATCCGCGGGGACGACATCGGCAGGTCGCGCTTGGCCCGGTAGCGCTCGATCAGGCTGTACTTGATGGCCCAGTCGATCTCGCGGTCGATGAGGCCCAGGTCCTCGCTGTCGACGGCCTTGAGCACCCGGCCCCACAGCTCCAGCATCTGCCGGTGCACGGGGCTGCAGCCCTCGCGGTCGACGAACTCCGTCGCCCGGCTGTGGTACTCGGACTGGATCTCCAGCGCCGACATCTCGCGGCCACCGGCCAGCCGCACCTTGCGCCGGCCGGTCATGTCGTGGCTGATCTCGCGGATCGCGCGGATCGGGTTCTCCAGACTCATGTCCCGGATCGGCACCCCGGCCTCGATCATCCGCAGCACCAGGTCGGTCATGGTGACCTTGAGCAGCGTCGTCGTCTCGCTCATGTTGGAGTCGCCGACGATGACGTGCAGCCGGCGGTAGCGCTCGGCGTCGGCGTGCGGCTCGTCCCGGGTGTTGATGATCGGGCGCGAGCGGGTCGTGGCGCTGGAGACGCCCTCCCAGATGTGCTCGGCCCGCTGGCTGACGCAGTAGATCGCGCCGCGCGGCGTCTGCAGGACCTTGCCGGCGCCGACGACGATCTGCCGGCTGACCAGGAACGGGATCAGGACGTCGGCCAGCCGGCCGAACTCGCCGTGCCGTCCGACGAGGTAGTTCTCGTGGCAGCCGTAGCTGTTGCCGGCCGAGTCGGTGTTGTTCTTGAACAGGTAGATGTCCCCGGTGACGCCCTCCTCGGCCAGGCGCTGCTCGGCGTCGACCAGCAGCCCCTCGAGGATCCGCTCGCCGGCCTTGTCGTGGGTGACGAGCTCGGCGAGGTCGTCGCACTCGGCCGTCGCGTACTCGGGGTGGCTGCCCACGTCGAGGTAGAGCCGGGAGCCGTTGCGCAGGAAGACGTTCGAGCTGCGCCCCCACGACACCACCCGCCGGAACAGGTAGCGGGCCACCTCGTCCGGTGACAGGCGGCGCTGCCCCTTGAAGGTGCACGTGACGCCGTACTCGGTCTCGATCCCGAAGATCCGTCGGTCCACGCCCCGAGACTAGGCGCCGGAAGCGACACCGGCCCACCACCGGACCGGCGGGCCGCTACCGCTTCGCGTCGAGCCGTTGCAGCAGGTCGTCGAACGCCTGCTCGATCTGCTCGTGCCCGTTCTGCGCCGCCCGCTGCTTGCCGTGGATCAGCGCGGCCCGGTTGACCTTCTCGAAGTCCCCGTACGGGAAGGAGTAGCGCTTCTTCGTCTCCTCGTTGGCGTCCGGGTCGACGGCGAGGTGCCAGGCGGCGTAGCCGTCCCAGCCGTGCTCGTCGATCTCGGTGTTGCCGTCGTCGGCGGACGGGGCGGCGTCGGACCACTCGGTCCGGTCGTCGTAGGTGCCCGCGTCGATGAGCCTGCGCGCCTGCGCGACGGCGTCGTCGTTGACCTGGTAGTTCGGCATGCCGTTCCCCCTACCCCGCCGACGCAGCTCAGTCCCGCGCGTCCCCGTCGGTCTGCGGGTGGCCCTCGCCGGTGTCGGGAACGCCGCCCGCGGTGTCGGGTGCCGCCGGGTCACCGAGGCCGGCGGGCGTGCCGGGAGCGGGATGGGTGGGCGCGTGGGCGGCGGTCTGCGTCGGCTCGCCCTCGTCGGTCTGCCCGTCGCCCAGCAGCCCGTGGAGGGCGGCCCCGACCACCCGGCGGAACGCCCGCTTGGGCCGCCGCCGGTCGAGGACGGCGACCTCCAGCTGCCGGGCGCCCAGCCGGGCGGGGCCACCGTCCGCGGCGCCGGCGGTGGCGGGGCTGACGGCCGACAGCGCGTCCACCCCGACCTTCAGCGCGTCGGCCAGGCCCATGCCCGGGTGGAAGTTCTCGCGCAGGTGCGAGGTCACGGAGTCGGCCTGGCCGCCCATGACGACGAAGTCGGGCTCGTCGACGACGGAGCCGTCGAAGGTGAGCCGGTAGAGCTGGTCGCGCTCGGGGGTCTCGCCGACCTCGGCCACGCAGAGCTCGACCTCGTAGGGCTTCATCTGCTCGGTGAAGATGGCGCCGAGGGTCTGCGCGTAGGCGTTGGCGATGACCCGGCCGGTGACGTCGCGCCGGTTGTAGGAGTAGCCGCGGACGTCGGCCAGCCGGACGCCGGCGACCCGGAGGCTCTCGAACTCGCTGTACCGGCCGACGGCGGCGAAGCCGATCCGGTCGTAGATCTCGCCGATCTTGTGCAGCGTGGAGCTGGGGTTCTCGGCGATCAGCAGGACGCCGTCGGCATAGGTGAGGACGGCGACGCTGCGGCCGCGGGAGATGCCCTTGCGGGCGTACTCCGAGCGGTCGCGCATGACCTGCTCGGCGGAGGCGTAGTACGGCATGGTCATGGCTCAGGCCTCCCGCTGGGTGTTCTGCCGGTCGGCGGCCGCGCGCTCGGTGACGATCTGGTCGGCGACCGCGGCCACCTCGGCGTCGGTCAGCCGGACGGCGCCCTCGGCGTCGACCCGGTACACGATCGGGTAGAGCCGGCGGACCGGGTCGGGGCCGCCGGTGGCGGAGTCGTCGTCGGCGGCGTCGTAGAGCGACTCCACGACGGTGCGGACGGCCTCGTCGGCCGGCAGGGCGTACCGCCAGGTCTTCTTCAGCGAGTTCTTGGCGAACAGCGAGCCGGAGCCGACGGCCGCGTAGCCGCGCTCCTCGTAGTTCCCGCCGGTGACGTCGTAGCTGAAGATGCGCCCGGGCGAGGAGCCGGGCGCGGCGTCGAGGTCGAAGCCGGCGAACAGCGGGACGACGGCGAGGCCCTGCAGCGCGGCGCCCAGGTTGCCCCGGATCATCTGCGCCAGCCGGTTGGCCTTGCCGTCGAGGCTCATCGTGAGCCCCTCGATCTTCTCGTAGTGCTCGAGCTCGACCTGGTAGAGCTTCACCATCTCGATGGCGATGCCGGCGGCGCCGGCGATGCCGATGACGCTGTAGGAGTCGGCCGGGTAGACCTTCTCGATGTCGCGGCTGGAGATGAGGTTGCCCATCGTGGCGCGGCGGTCGCCGCCCATGAGGACGCCGCCGTCGTAGGTGGCCGCGACGATCGTGGTGCCGTGCGGCGTGACGTCACCCACGGGCAGGCCCGGGACCGGACGGCGGCCGGGCAGCAGGTCCGGCGCGGCCGACGACAGGAAGTCGGTGAACGAGGAACCCACCCGGTCCAGGTAGGCGGGCGGGAACCCGCTCCGGCCAGCCGACGACTCGCTCACCCATCCACCTCTCCCGCCTGCTCGCGCCGGCGTGACCGCTGCTCCGCCCCCTCGCCGCGCGTGCTGGTGCTGCGCGTTCCCGGGCGTCGCTGCGACCCTACCGGCGGCCGGGGACGTCGGCCGGATCGTCCGGCTCTTCCGCGCCCACCCGCGCCAGGAGGGCGAGCGCCTGCCGCTGCCGATGGTGCTCGACGTAGAAGGCGGCCACGTGCAGCAGTTCGGGATCGTCCCGGAACTGGCCCAGGCCGCCGTTGCAGTTGAAGCAGAGCAGCGCCCGGACCGCGCCGGTCTCGTGGTCGTGGTCGACGTGCTCGGCCGGAGCCCTGCGGCAGAGCGCGCACAACCCGCCCTGGGCCGCCAGCATGACGTCCGCCTCCGCCGCCGTGATCCCGTACCGGCGCGTCAGGTGGTAGGTCCGCGAACCACCGATCTTGGCTCGCGACGCCTTTCCCCGTTCGTTGTGACACGGCAGGCAGTAGGTCGCGTAGCCAGTGGCGCTGCCCCGGGAGCGCGGGAAGTTGGTCAGGGTCTGGACCGTCCCGCCGTCCGGGCACCACTTGGCGCCTTCGGGAACGATGACGTCGGCAGGCGTGACGCGCTGCCGGCGAGGCTGGACCCGCCTGGCCTCGCGGCTGCGGGCTGATCGCTCCGCGAGGTGCTCCCGGCAGTAGAAGGCCAACCCGTCACGAGACCGCCGGTTCTTGGTGAACTCCGCTACGGGCCGGTGGCGGCCGCAGTCACGACAGAACTTGGTCTCCATCCGGGGCTCGCACCACATAGATGATCTTGGTCACTCCCCTCCTTTTTGTACGTATGCACGAACGAAGTCTTCGGCGTTCTCCTCGAGCACGTCGTCGATCTCGTCCAGCAGCGAGTCGACGTCCTCGGTCATCTCCTTGTGCCGCTCGGCCACCTCGGTGTCGACCGAGGCCTCGACCTCCTCGGTCTCCTCGCGCGACCGCGTCGCCTTCTGCTGCCCGCCGGTGTCCCTCGTCGCCACGATGTGCCCTCCGGTTCCTCGGATCTGCTGTGTGCTGAAAGCTACCCGCCGGGACCGACATCCGGCGGTTCCCGACCGACCCGCGCGACGCCGCCTCCCCCGCTTGCCCGGCCGGCATGTCGCGCCGTAGTCATCGGACTGTCATGTCCCGCCACGGCTCCCTCCGGCGCGCACTGGGCACACACAGGGTGCGGAGCTGCCGCCCCGGTTCGCGAGGACCCCGACGAGAGCCCGCACCGCGGTGCCGGAGCAGGCGGCGCGGCTCGCATCACGTGAGTCGGCATGGAGGAGACGGACGTGAATCTGCGACTTCGAGGACGACGAGGTCCCGTGACCGGCGCCGGCGCCGCGGCTCTGACCGCGGCCGCGGTGTTCATGGCCCCCGCGGCGGTCGCCGCCCCGGCCGACGAGGTCCGGGAGGCCGTCGAGGCGGTGCAGGAGCAGGCCGAGCGGGCGGTGGCCGAGGCCGAGCAGGCCCTGGAGGACGCCCGGCAGGAGGCCGAGCAGGCCGCCGGGAACGGCAGCGCCCGAGCCCAGCGGGAGGCCGAGCAGGCGGTGGCCGAGGCCGAGGAGGCCCTGCAGGACGCCCAGCAGGAGGCCGGGACCGTCGACGACCGGGCCCAGCGGGAGGCCGAGCAGGCGGTGAGCGAGGCCGAGCAGGCCCTGGAGGACGCCCAGCGGGAGGCAGAGCAGGCCGCCGAGAACGGCAGCGCCCGTGCCCAGCAGCAGGCCGAGCAGGCGGTGACGGAGGCCGAGCAGGCCCTTCGGGACGTCCGCCAGGAGGCCCGCCAGGCCCTCGACGAGGCGCGGCAGGCGGCGGACGAGGCACAGCGGCAGGCGGAGGACGCCCTCGGCAACCTGCCGACGATCAAGTTCGGCGACTGGCTGCCCGACCACCTCCAGCGGGACCTGCAGGAGCTGCAGGACACCCCCGCGTCCCAGCGCACCCAGGAGCTCGAGGACATCGTGCAGGACGCGCTGGACGGCGACTACGGCGCCCGGGCCGAGAACCTGTCCGAGCGCTTCGGCGGGATGCTCGCATCGCTGCCGCCGACCCTGCGGCAGGACATCCGGGACGTCCTCGGCCAGGAGCCCGAGGAGGCCCGTGCCGACGTCCGGCGGATCATGGAGGACGCCGTCGACGGCGAGTACGGCCCCGAGGTCGAGAAGTGGGCCCACTGGCTGCGCGAGACGGCGCGGAGCTGGGACCTCGCCGGAGCCATCCAGGGCACCGGTGACACCACGCAGGGCGGCAACGACTGAGCAGCGCGCGCCGGACCGGCGCTCCCCCGCCACCGACGGCGGAGGAAGCGGTTCAGCCCCCGGTGATCGTGTCGACCAGTTGCTGGGCCGTCGCGGACGCCTCGAACAGGGCGCCCACGTGCTCGCGGGTCCCCCGCAGCGGCTCCATCGTCGGGATCCGCACCAGGTTCTCCCGGCCCAGGTCGAACACCACCGAGTCCCAGGACGCCGCGGCCACCTGGGCCGGGAAGCGCCGCAGGCACTCGCCGCGGAAGAACGCGCGGGTGTCGCCGGGCGGGTGCACCATCGCCCGGGTCACCTCCTCGTCGGTCAGCAGCCGCTGCATCGCGCCGCGGGCCACCAGCCGGTGGTACAGCCCCTTGTCCGGCCGGACGTCGGAGTACTGCAGGTCGACCAGCCGCAGCCGGGAGTCCCCCCAGGCCAGGCCGTCGCGGGACCGGTAGCCCTCGAGCAGGCGGAGCTTCGCCGGCCAGTCCAGCCGGTCGGCCAGCCGCATCGGGTCGGTCTCCAGGTCGTCGAGCACCTCGGCCCAGCGGCGCAGCACGTCGACGGTCTGCTCGTCGGCCTCCCCGCGGCTCTCGACGAACCGCGCCGCCCGCTCGAGGTAGCTGCGCTGGATCTCGATGGCGGTCATCCGCCGGCCGTCACGCAGCAGCACCCGGTGGGTGAGCGACGGGTCGTGGCTCACCGCCTGCAGCTCCTGCACCGGCTCCTCGAGAGCCAGGTCGTTCGGGAGGGCGCGCGCCTCGATCATCGCCAGCACCAGCGACGTCGTCCCGACCTTGAGGTAGGTGGCGAGCTCGGCCAGGTTCGCGTCGCCGATGATCACGTGCAGCCGGCGGTACTCGTCGGGGTTGGCGTGCGGCTCGTCGCGGGTGTTGATGATCGGCCGCTTGAGCGTCGTCTCCAGCCCCACCTCGACCTCGAAGAAGTCGGCCCGCTGGGACAGCTGGAACCCGTCCTTGCGGCTCTCCGTGCCGATGCCCACCCGGCCCGAGCCGGCGAACACCTGCCGGGTGACGAAGAACGGCACCAGCCCGCGGATGATGTCGATGAACGGGGTGCGCCGGTCCATCAGGTAGTTCTCGTGGGAGCCGTACGAGGCGCCCTTGCCGTCGGTGTTGTTCTTGTAGAGCTGGATCGGCTGGGTGCCCGGGACGCGGGCGGCCCGGCGGGCCGCCTCGGCCATCACCTGCTCCCCCGCCTTGTCCCACAGCACGATGTCGCGCGGCGTCGTGACCTCCGGCGTCGAGTACTCCGGGTGCGCGTGGTCGACGTAGAGCCGGGCGCCGTTGGTCAGGATGACGTTGGCCATCCCGGAGTCCTCGTCCAGGTCGTTGTGGTCGAGCGCCTGCGCCGGCGTGAGGTCGAAGCCGCGGGCGTCCCGCAGCGGGGACTCCTCCTCGAAATCCCAGCGCGGCCGGCGCGGGGTGGGCGCCTCGGCGACGGCCCAGGCGTTCACCACCTGGCTGGACAACGTCGTCGGGTTCGCACCCGGCTGCCCCGGCACCGAGATCCCGTACTCCACCTCGGTGCCCATGACCCGCCGCACGCTCATGGCCCAACCCTAGGCCGCAGCCGTCCCGGGTCCCCCGTCCGGCACCGGACCGGGGCGGTGGCACATGTCGGAACGGATCCGTAGCCTCGGTGGTGCCCCGCCCGCAGCAGAGCGGTCGGGAACGTGCGCGGGATGCCACGGCCGTCGAGCCGCTCCCCGCGCACCCACCGGACGTGCCGCGCGTCGTCTCCGCCCAGCGGCCCGGTCCCTCGTCTCCCCGGCTCCGTGGGCGGAGCGTGCTGCCGTCGACCGGCGGCCACGTGGCGCCCGCCCTTCGAGAGGATCATGACGAACCCGAGCACCACCTCCCGCCTGTCCACCCGCTCCCTGCGGCGCCGCACCGCCGGCGTCGCCGCCACCGGCGCCCTCCTCCTGGCCCCCTTCCTCGGGACCAGCACCGCCACGGCCGCCGACGGGGACACCTGGGACCGTCTCGCGCAGTGCGAGAGCAGCGGCGACTGGGCGATCAACACCGGGAACGGCTACTACGGCGGCCTGCAGTTCTTCCCGTCCACCTGGGCCGGCTTCGGCGGCACCGAGTTCGCACCGCGGGCCGACCTCGCCACCCGCGAGCAGCAGATCGCGATCGCCGAGAAGACCCTCGCCGTGCAGGGCTGGGGCGCCTGGCCGGCGTGCTCGGCGAAGCTGGGCCTGACCGAGGCGGACAAGGCCGGCAGCGCCGCCGCCCCGGCACCCGCACCGGCGCCCGCGCCGGCCGACGCCGGGCAGCAGTACACGGTCCAGGCAGGTGACACCCTGTCGCGGATCGCTGCGGCCGCCGGTGTGGACTGGCGCACCGTCTACGACGCCAACCGCGACGTGATCGGCGCCGACCCGGGCCTGATTCACCCCGGCCAGGTGCTCCGGCTGGGCTGAGCGCCGGCACGCGAACGGCCCGGGCGCCCCGCGGGGTGACCGGGCCGTCGCCGGTTGCTAGAGGTACTGGCCGGTGTTGGTCGCCGTGTCGATGGCGCGACCGGCCTCGTTGCCCTTGCCGCTGATGAGCGTGCGGATGTAGACGATCCGCTCGCCCTTCTTGCCCGAGATCCGCGCCCAGTCGTCGGGGTTGGTCGTGTTGGGCAGGTCCTCGTTCTCCTTGAACTCGTCGAGGCAGGCCTGCATCAGGTGGCTGACCCGCAGCCCGGA
Organism: Blastococcus sp. SYSU DS0539; assembly: GCF_054050855.1. Taxonomy (NCBI): domain Bacteria; kingdom Bacillati; phylum Actinomycetota; class Actinomycetes; order Geodermatophilales; family Geodermatophilaceae; genus Blastococcus; species Blastococcus sp. SYSU DS0539. The sequence goes on from NZ_JBJHAF010000010.1 coordinate 106,515, forward strand.
CGTGCCGGTCTCCAGGTGCTCCTTGATCGCCATCTTCTTCGCCCGGTCGACGATGTTCTGCAGCATGGCGCCGGAGTTGAAGTCCTTGAAGTACAGGACCTCCTTGTCACCGTTGGCGTAGGTGACCTCGAGGAAGCGGTTCTCCTCGCTCTCGGTGTACATGCGCTCGACGGTGCGCTGGATCATCCCGGCGATCGTGGCCTCGCGGCTGCCCCCGTGCTCGGCGAGGTCCTCGGGGTTGATCGGCAGCGACGTCGTCAGGTACTTGCTGAAGATGTCCCGTGCGGCCTCGGCGTCCGGCCGCTCGATCTTGATCTTCACGTCGAGCCGGCCGGGCCGGAGGATCGCCGGGTCGATCATGTCCTCTCGGTTGGAGGCGCCGATGACGATGACGTTCTCCAGGCCCTCGACGCCGTCGATCTCGCTGAGCAGCTGGGGCACGATCGTCGACTCGACGTCCGAGGACACCCCCGATCCGCGGGTGCGGAAGATCGAGTCCATCTCGTCGAAGAAGACGATGACCGGGGTGCCCTCGCTGGCCTTCTCCCGCGCCCGCTGGAAGACCAGCCGGATGTGCCGCTCGGTCTCGCCCACGTACTTGTTGAGCAGCTCGGGGCCCTTGATGTTGAGGAAGTAGGACTTCCCCTGGTTCGTGTCGCCGTCCCCCTTGGCGGCAGCCACCTTCTTCGCCAGGGAGTTGGCGACGGCCTTCGCGATCAGCGTCTTCCCGCAGCCGGGCGGGCCGTACAGCAGGATGCCCTTGGGCGGGCGCAGCTCGTAGGTGCGGAACAGGTCGGCGTGCAGGAACGGCAGCTCGACGGCGTCGCGGATCTGCTCGATCTGCCGGGAGAGGCCGCCGATGTCGGTGTAGTCGATGTCGGGAACCTCTTCGAGGACGAGCTCCTCGACCTCGCTCTTGGGGATGCGCTCGTACACGTAGCCCGACCGCGTCTCCAGCAGCAGCGAGTCACCCACGCGCAGCGGCTGACCGGTCAGCGAGTCGGCGAGGTAGACCACGCGCTCCTCGTCGGTGTGCCCGATGACCAGCGCCCGCTGGGTGACGCCGTCGACCGGCTCCAGCAGCTCCTTGAGCATGACGACGTCGCCCTGGCGCTCGAACTCCCGCGCCTCGACGACGTTCATCGCCTCGTTGAGCATGACCTCCTGGCCGGGCCGCAGCCCGTCCACCGGGACGTTCGGCGAGACGGAGACCCGCAGCTTGCGGCCACCGGTGAAGACGTCGACGGTGCCGTCGTCGTACCCGGTGAGGAAGACGCCGTAGCCCGACGGCGGCTGCCCGAGGCGGTCGACCTCCTCCTTCAGCGTGACCAGCTGCTCGCGGGCGTCCCGCAGCGTGCCGGCCAGCTTGTCGTTGCGCTCCGAGAGGAAGGCCGCCCGGCCCTCCGCCTCGGCGATCCGCTCCTCCAGCGCGCGCACCTGGCGCGGGCTGTCGGCCACCTTGCGGCGGAGCAGGCCGATCTCCTCCTCGAGGTAGGAGATCTGGCTGAGCAGCGCCGTCACGTCGCGTTCGCGCCGCGCGCGCAGTTCGTCGGGACCCAGGCCCATCACGCACCTCCGCACTGTCGGGGGAGCCAGGACGCAAATCTATACACGCGCGCCGACACTTCGCCGTGGGCTCGCGGAGCTCACCTCCGGCTGCCGGTGCCCGCCCGGCGGTGTCCGCTCAGTGCTTCTGCGCCCGGCGCTGGCGGATCGGGGCGACCGTGCCTTCCGCGAGGCGGCGCGCGGTCACCAGGAAGGCGGTGTGCGCCACCATGCGGTGCTCGGGGCGCACCGCCAGGCCGACCGCGTGCCACGGCCGCAGCAGCGACTCCCAGGCGTACGGCTCGGTCCAGACGCCCTGCGCGCGCAGCGCCTCCACGTAGGTGGACAGCTGGGTCACCGTCGCGACGTAGCCGACCAGCACGCCACCGGGTCGCAGCGCGGCGGCGACCGTGGGCAGCACCGCCCAGGGCTCGAGCATGTCGAGGACGACGCGGTCGACGACCTCGTCGGCCGGGTGGTCGGCCAGGTCGCCGAGCCGGAGGTCCCAGTTGGCCGGCACCTTGCCGAAGAAGGCACCCACGTTGCCGCGGGCGACGTCGAGGAAGTCCTCCCGCCGCTCGTAGCTGGTGAGGGACCCCTCGGCGCCGACCGCCCGCAGCAGCGAGCAGCTCAGCGCGCCCGAGCCGGCCCCGGCCTCCAGGACCCGCATGCCCGGGCCGACGTCGCCGAAGCCGACGATCTGCGCGGCGTCCTTCGGGTAGATGACCTGCGCACCGCGGGGCATGGAGAGCACGTAGTCGGCCAGCAGCGGCCGCAGCGCCAGGTAGCCGGTGTTGGCGGTGGAGTGGACGACGGAGCCCTCGGGCGCGCCGATGAGGTCGTCGTGCTCGATCGCCCCGCGGTGGGTGTGGAACTGCTTGCCCGGCGTGAGGACGACGGTGTGCAGGCGGCCCTTGGGGTCGGTGAGCTGCACCCGGTCCCCCGCGACGAAGGCGCCCTCGACCGGCTCCGCCCGCTGGGCCGGCTCCTCGGGCGCCTCCTCCGGCGCGGGCTGCGCCTCGTCGACGACGTCGGTCCCGGGCTCCTGCGAACTGTCCACGGGCGATCAGCGTACGGAGGCGGTCGCTGTGACCCGTGCCCTGCGCGTCGGCGCGGACACTCGGAACTGTCGGAGGGGCGACCTAGCCTCAGGTGCATGACGGCGATGGTGCAGACCGATCCGCAGGCCGACGGCTCCGCTCCGGCGGCCGTCCCGCCCGTCGAGGACGCCCCGGCCCCCCGCCGCCCGTCGCTGTCCCCCAGCCGCGCGGCCGACTTCAAGACCTGCCCGCTGCTGTACCGCTTCCGCACCATCGACCGGCTGCCCGAGCGCAAGAGCCTCGCCGCGGTCCGCGGCACCCTGGTGCACTCGGTGCTCGAGCGGCTCTACGACCTCCCCGCGGCGCAGCGCACGCCGGAGAACGCGCTGGAGTTGCTCGAGCCGGCCTGGGCCGACCTGCGCGACGAGCCGGGCATCGCCGAGCTGTTCGCGACGGCGCAGCCCGACGGCGCCGAGACCGACACGAACGCGCCGGAGTCGGTGGAGGCATGGCTGGCGTCCGCCGGCACGCTGGTCGAGAAGTACTTCGCGCTGGAGGACCCGCGCCGCATCCAGCCCGAGGGGCGCGAGCAGCTCGTCGAGGTCACCCTGCCCGACGGGCTGCTGCTGCGTGGCTACGTCGACCGGCTCGACGTCGCGCCGAACGGCGCGCTGCGCGTCGTCGACTACAAGACCGGCTCGATGCCGCGGGAGGCGTTCGAGTCGAAGGCGCTGTTCCAGATGAAGTTCTACGCGCTCGTCCTCTGGCGCACCCGCGGTGTGGTCGCCGCCCAGCTGAAGCTCATCTACCTGGGCGACAGCGACGCGCTGACCTACGCCCCGGACGAGGACGAGCTCATCCGCTTCGAGCGGACGCTGCTGGCCATCTGGTCGGCCATCGAGCGGGCCGTCGCCACCGGGGAGTTCCGCCCGAACAAGACCCGGCTCTGCGGATGGTGCGACCACCAGGCGCTGTGCCCGTCCTGGGGCGGCACTCCCCCGCCGTTCCCCGCCGAGGCCGCCGCCGCGGCCGGCTGGCGCACCACCCTCCCGGTCAGCCCCGTCTGACCTGGTGCGGCGCCGGGCGGCTGGTTCCGGCCCGGTTCCCGCGCGCTATCCGGTGACGCCGTCCAGCAGTTCCCGGGTGGCGTCGGCGTGGCCGGCGTGCCGGGCGGTCTCCTCCACGAGGTGCAGCAGCACCCAGCACAGGTCCCGGCCGCTGCCGTCCGCGCACGGCCGGGTCACCGACATCGACCGCACCGCCTGGGAGGTCGCTGCGGCCCGCTGCCGGTAGCGGTGCACCGCCTCCGCCACGGTCAGCTCCGGCCCTGGCGCGAACTCCGCCTCGCTGCGGCTGACGACTGCTCCGTGCATCGCGTCGTCGATGCACCGCCACTCCACGTGCGTGAGCTGGTTGACGATGCCGAGCAGCGGGATCAGCGCCCCGTCGGGACGCCAGCGCGCCTGCGCCTCGTCGAGGTCCACCACCTTGCGCGCGATCGACTCACACAGGTGGTCCAGCCAGGCGAGCACGAGTTCGGCCTCGTCGGCGGTCGGGCGGGGATCCGGGAGTTCGGGCAGCGCCGGCACGCGGGCAGGCTAGCGACGGGGCCGTACCGACCGCTCCGGCGCGCGCCGGATCGGTCCGGGATCAGCGGGCGGCCAGCACCTCGGCGAGATCGGCGACGCCGAGGCCGGCCAGGGTGTCCCGCAGGGTGAGCCCCGGAGCCGGCGGGATCGGCTGGAGCGCCGGGACGCCGAGGACGGCCATCCCGGCGGCCAGCCCGGCGGTGACGCCGACCAGGGAGTCCTCGACGACCACGCAGGCGGACGGGTCGACGCCGAGCGCCGCGGCCGCCTGCAGGTAGGGCGCCGGGTCGGGCTTGCGGGCAGGCACCTCGTCGCCGCAGACGGTCACGTCGAAGGGGTCGGCGCCCAGGTCGGCGGTGATGCTGGCCAGCACGATGGCGGCGAGCCGGCGCGGCGTCGTCGTCACCAGGGCGGTGGCCGGCCCGGCGGCGCGGACGTCGGCCAGCAGCTCGCGGGCACCGGGGCGCCACGGGATGCCCGCCGTGGCCATCAGCTCCCCCGCCCGGTCCTCGACCCGACGGGCGTCGGCCTGCAGCTGCGCCTCGCTCCGCTCCACGCCGAGATCGGCGTGCAGCACCTGCATCGAGCGCCGCATGCTCGTGCCGACGGTCGCGGCCCGGGCCTCCGGGGACATCTGCCCGCCGAGGGAGGCGGCGAGCTCGAACATCGCCTCGCCCCAGTACTCCTCGGTCTGCACCAGCGTGCCGTCCATGTCGAACAGCACCGCCTGCAGCCCGTCGTCCACCGAGGGGCTCACGGCGCCCCGTCCACCCACCGGAGCCACCGCCACGCGCCCGAGTCTAGGGACCGCGCCGGCCGGACGTGGGGAGCCGCTCAGGCCGGCCGGGTGCCGACCAGCGTGGCGAAGGCGATCACGTTGTCCTCGTAGCTGCGCACCGCGGAGTCGAAGTCGCCCCCGCAGGTGATCAGCCGCAGCTGCGCGTCGTCGGTGTTGCCGTAGACCGCGATGGTCGGGAAGTCGTCCTTCGGGTGCCGCTCGACGGCGTCGACGGCGAACACCGCCACCGTGCCGTCCGCGCGGGCCACCTCCACCTCGTCGCCGGGCTGCAGCCCGCCGAGGTCGAAGAACACGCCCGGGCCGTGCTCGGCGGAGTCGACGTGGCCGAGGAACACCGCCGGCCCCACCGCCCCGGGGACCGGGCCGCGCTGGTACCAGCCGGCCTGGTCGTCGGGACCGAGCGGGGGCACCTCGACGGTGCCGTCGTCGTTGAGGTCCAGGCGCAGCAGGTCACTGGTCACGTCGATGGCCGGGATGGTCACCGACACCGGCTCGGCCACGGCCGGGACCTCGGCGGACGGCGCCCGCCCGGCGGAGGGCGCGGGCCGGGCGGAGGGCGCCCGCCCGGCGGAGGGCGCCGGCCGGGCGGAGGGCGCGGGCCCGGCCTGAGGCGCCGGCTGGACCCGGTCCGGCGCCGCCGCCGCGGGCTGCGGTGCCTGCCGCTGCCCGGTCACGGCCACCGCGACGGCGACCACCGCCACGACGAGGAGGCCGACGGCCAGCGCCAGCCAGGCACGGGCGCTCGGCCGGCGGCTGCTCTGCTCGGTCACGGGGGTCCTTCCAGATGGGGTGGGCGGGAGCCGGGCCGCGCGGGAGGCGTGCTGCCTGCCGCGCGGCCCGCGTGCCGGATCAGGCCTGGTCGGCCTGACGACGGCGGTAGGCGACGGCACCGGCGGCAGCCGCACCCACTGCGGCCAGGGCACCGATGCCCACGGCGGCCTGGTTCTCCGTGCCGGCCGTGCTGCCGGCGCCGGTCTCGGCGCCACCGGCGGGAGCGGTGCCCATCTGCGCGGCCTCGAGCACCCCGCAGGCGGCCGGGGCGGTGGCCTCCATGGGCAGCGACGGGTCGAGGTCGCTCATCACGTCGCCGTCGTAGGCACCGCTGCCGTCCTTGTCGACGCCGTGCAGCACCAGTACGGCGGTGCCGTCCTCGAACGCCGCGTGCACGTCGTCGGTCACCTCGAAGGTCCGCTCGTAGCTGATCGAGCCGCCCTCGGCGGTCGGGAAGCGGTCGATGGCCAGGCCGCTCTCCGGGCTCGTGTCGCCGGTCGTGGTCAGCGACGACCCGATGGCGCCGTAGAAGGGCGCGCCCTCCGTGACGCTGAGGAAGCCGTCGCCGTTCTCGTCGTCGGCGTCGGTCGGGCACTGACCCTGCGCGCCGATGTGGAAGTGCTGGGCGTGCGGGGAGCCGGCCAGCAGGCCGGACGCCGTGATCATGACCGTCGCCGTGTTGCCGTCCAGGGTGACCATCCCGGTGCCGTCGACCCCGGACGCGTTGAGGGCGCCGAGGTCGGCCTGGAAGCTCGTGCTGCCCTCGTGCGCCGAGGCGCCCGAGAGGGTGAGCACCGGGAAGGCCGCCGCGGCGAGCGCGACGGTCGGGAGGGCGAGTGCCTTGCGCATGGTGTGCTCCTCGTGCTCGGAGTGGGGGCGGCGGTCCGGGACCGTCCACCCGACGTGCCGGCCGGCGCGCCTGTGCGCCGGCCGTGGATCCGGTCCGGAGACCCGGAGCAGCGGGGATCCCCCGCAGGAGAACCCCCTGCTGCCGCGCTGTCCGTCCTGCATTCGGGATGCGACACCTGATCGGTTCACTCCGGATCGAGGGATTCCGGATCGTGCGGCACCGGATGGCCCGCAGCGGGCGGTTGGCCGGGCGCAGGACAACCGGAAACCCCTCCGCGGACGAAGGAGGGACATGACTGCTTCCCGACGCGCGCCCCTCGGCCGGCCGCCCCGGCAGCGGGGAGCGGCGCTGCTCGCCCTGGTGGCCGGTGCCCTGCTCCTGGGCCCGACGTCGTCCGCGCTCGCGCACGACGGCCTGATCGGCACCAGCCCGGCGGCCGGCGCCACCGTGGCTCCGGCACCCGCCGCCGTCGAGCTCGCCTTCACCGGGGACCCGCTGCCGCTCGGCACCTGGGTGGCGGTGGTCGGCCCCGACGGCGGCACCGTGTCCGAGGGTGCCGCCGAGCTCCGCGGGACGTCGGTGGTCCAGTCGCTCGCCGGCCCCCTGCCCGCCAGGTCCTACCGCGTCGACTGGCGCAGCACCACCTCCGACGGGCACCCGCTGGCCGGCAGCTTCGACTTCACCATCGCCGCGGGCAGCGCCCCGGCGGCCGTGGCGCCCGCGCCGGGTGCCGCCACCACGGGCACGGACACCACCACGGGCACGGACACCACCACCGGCACGGACACCACCACCGGCACGGACACCACCACCGGCACGGACAATGCCGGCACGGGCCTCGCGGCGGGGTGGCCGGTCGCCGACGCCGTCGTCGTCCTCGGGCTCGGCGTGCTCGTCGCGGGCCGGCTGCGCGGGCGGTCGTGAGCCGCGCCGTGCCCCCCGTCCTCGCCGCTCCGGCGCCGGTCGAGGACGGGCGACCGCGCACCGGCCGGGTGCCGTGGCCCGCGCTCCTGCTGACGGGCGGCGGCCTGGCCGCGCTGCTGCTGTGGGCGCTGGCCCTCGGCGGCGGGGATCCCGCTCCCTCCGGGCTCCCCGGGGCCGGGCGGCTCGTCGAGCGGGGGCTGCCGCTGGTCACGCTGGCCGGCCGGGTCGCGGCGGTGGGGACGGTCGGCACGCTGCTGTTCGCCGCCGTCCTGCTGCCCGGCCGGGCCGGGCTGCGGTCGGAGTCGCGACGGGCGCTCCGCGCGGCTTCGGCCTGGGCGCTGGCCTGGACCGCCGCGACCGCGCTGGGCGGCCTCCTCACGCTCAGCCTGCTGGTGGGCACCACGTCGCCGTCCTGGGCGTCGCTGCGGGTCTTCGTCACGGACACCGGGGCCGGGCGCGCCGCCCTGCTCGGCGTGGCGCTCGGCGGCCTCCTCGCCGTCGCCGCGCGGCGCTGCACGACCGTGCCGGGCGCTCGGCTGCTGCTGGCCGGAGCGCTGGCGGCGCTCGTCGTCCCGGTCGTGCTCACCGGCCACTCCGCCGGGGCGGAGCTCCACCTCCTGGCCGTCACGACGCTCGGCGTCCACGTCGCCGCCGCGACCGTGTGGGTCGGTGGCCTGCTCGCTCTCCTCACCTCCGGCCGCCGCGGCACGGCGATGGCCGAGGCGGCGCCCCGGTTCAGCCGGGTGGCGCTGGGATGCTTCCTGGCGACGGCGATCTCGGGGGTCCTCGCCGCGGTGCTGGTGCTGGGCGCCGCCGGCCGGGTGCTCGCGGCGCTGGGCACCGGCTACGGCGCGCTGCTGGTGCTGAAGACCGCAGCCCTGCTCGTGCTGGGCGTCCTCGGCCGGCAGCACCGTCGGCGCACCCTTCCCCGGCTGCGCGCGGGCGACGGCCGCGGCTTCCGCCGGTTCGCCGCGGGCGAGGTCGTGCTGCTGCTCGCGACCGTCGCCCTGGCCGTCGCGCTCGCCGCGTCGCCACCCCCGGCGGACGCCGTGCCCGCCGCCCCGGTGCCCGCGGCGACGGGAGCGGCCGACCCGATGGCCGGGCACGACCACGGGGAGCTGTCGGTGGGCGTGCTCGTGGACGGCACGCGCTTCCACGTCGCCGGTCCGGTCGCCGCCGGCTCCCGGGTCACCGTGCACAACGGCACCGACGCGGAGGTGACGATCACCGCGGACGACGGCGCGTTCGACGTCGTCGTCCCGGGCCGGACGCTGACCACCTTCCCGGCCCCTCAGCAGCCGGGCGAGTACCGGTTCACCAGCCGCACCTCGGCGTCCCTCGCCGACGTGCTCGTCGTCCTCGAGTGACCCGGCCGGGCGGCCGGCCCGGTCACTCGTCCTCGGTGCGGTAGCCCAGGTTCGGCGAGAGCCACTTCTCCGCCTCGGCGACCGTCCAGCCCTTGCGCCGCGCGTAGTCCTCGACCTGGTCGCGGCCGACCCGGCCCAGCAGGAAGTACTGCGACTGCGGGTGGGAGAAGTACAGCCCGCTCACCGCGGCGCCCGGCCACATCGCCATGCTCTCGGTGAGCTGGATGCCGGTGGCGGCCTCGACGTCGAGCAGGTCCCAGATGGTCTGCTTCTCGGTGTGCTCGGGGCACGCCGGGTAGCCGGGCGCCGGGCGGATGCCGGCGTACTTCTCGGCGATCAGCGACTCGTTGTCCAGGCGCTCGCCGGCGGCGTAGCCCCAGAACTCGGTGCGCACCCGCTCGTGCAGCCGCTCGGCGAACGCCTCGGCCAGCCGGTCGGCCAGCGCCTCGAGCATGATCGCGCTGTAGTCGTCGTTCTCCTTCTTGAACGCCGCCACCCGCTCGGCCGAGCCCAGGCCGGCGGTCACCGCGAACGCGCCGACGTAGTCGCGGAGCCCGGTCCGCTGCGGGGCCACGAAGTCGGCGAGCGACTTGCGCGGCGAGCCGTCGCGGCCCTCGGTCTGCTGGCGCAGCTGGTGCAGCGTCGTCCGGACGGCGGTGCGCGACTCGTCAGTGTAGACCTCGATGTCGTCGCCGTCGACCTGGTTGGCCGGGAACAGCCCGAACACGCCGCTGGCGCGCAGCCACCGCTCCCCGATGATCCGGTCGAGCATCCCCTGCGCGTCCTCGTAGAGCCGCCGCGCCGCCTCGCCGGTCGCCGGGTTGTGCAGGATGTCCGGGAACCGGCCGCGCATCTCCCAGGCGTTGAAGAACGGCTGCCAGTCGATGTAGCCGCGCAGCTCCTCGAGCGGGTAGTCGGGGAACGTCTTCACGAACTGGGTCGCCCGGTCGTGCAGGTGGTCGCAGCCGGGCCCGGTGCACACGTCCTTCGCCTGCTGCAGCAGCATCCGCGGGCGGGGCGGCGAGTAGTCCGCCCAGTCGATCGGGGTGGCCGCGGCGCGGGCGGTGGCGAGGGGCAGCAGCGACCGGCTGTCCCGCCGGGCGGCGTGCCGCTCGCGCAACGTCTCGTACTCGGCGTCGGTGTCGGCCAGCAGCTTCGGCCGCTGCTCGTCGGACAGCAGCGCGGCCACGACCGGCACCGACCGGGAGGCGTCCTTCACCCAGATGACCGGCCCGGAGTACTTCTGCGCCACCTTCACCGCGGTGTGCGCGCGCGAGGTCGTCGCCCCGCCGATCAGCAGCGGGATGGTGAAGCCCTGCCGCTCCATCTCCGCGGCCAGGTTGACCATCTCGTCCAGCGACGGCGTGATCAGCCCGGAGAGGCCGATGACGTCGGCCCCCTCGGCCTTCGCGGCGTCGAGGATCTTCTGCGCCGGAACCATGACGCCCAGATCGACGACGTCGTAGTTGTTGCACTGCAGGACGACGCCGACGATGTTCTTGCCGATGTCGTGGACGTCGCCCTTCACGGTGGCCATGACGACCTTGCCGTTGCTGCGCTCGGCGTCGCCCGGCTGCTTCTCCGCCTCGATGAACGGGATCAGGTAGGCGACGGCCTTCTTCATCACCCGGGCGCTCTTCACCACCTGCGGCAGGAACATCTTGCCCTGCCCGAACAGGTCGCCGACGACGTTCATGCCGGCCATCAGCGGGCCCTCGATGACCTCGATGGGCCGGCCCCCGCGGGCGGCGATCTCCTGCCGCAGCTCCTCGGTGTCGTCCTCGACGAACCCGTCGATCCCCTTCACCAGGGCGTGGGTGATCCGCTCCCCCACCGGCAGCGACCGCCACTCCTCGGTGGCGACCTCCCGGGCCGCGCCGTCACCGGCGTAGTCGCCGGCGATCTCCAGCAGCCGCTCGGTGGCGTCCGGCCGCCGGTTGAGGATCACGTCCTCGATGCGTTCCCGCAGCTCGGCGGGCACCTCGTCGTAGACCTCGAGGGCACCGGCGTTGACGATGCCCATGTCCATGCCGGCGGCGATCGCGTGGAAGAGGAACACCGCGTGGATGGCCTCGCGGACGCGGTTGTTGCCGCGGAAGGAGAACGAGACGTTGGAGACGCCACCGGAGACCAGCGCGCCCGGGAGGTGGGACTTGATCCATCGGGTGGCCTCGATGTAGTCCAGGCCGTAGTTGGCGTGCTCCTCGATGCCCGTGGCGACGGCGAAGACGTTCGGGTCGAAGATGATGTCCTCGGCCGGGAAGCCGACCTGCCCGGTGAGGATGTCGTAGGCCCGGCGGCAGATCTGCTTCCGGCGCTCGAGGTCGTCGGCCTGCCCGTCCTCGTCGAAGGCCATGACGACGACGGCGGCGCCGTACTTCCGGCACAGCTGCGCCTCGCGGACGAACTCCTCCTCGCCGTTCTTCAGCGAGATCGAGTTGACGATCGCCTTGCCCTGGACGCACTTGAGGCCCGCCTCGATGACCTCCCACTTCGACGAGTCGATCATCGTCGGCACGCGGCTGATGTCGGGCTCGGCGGCGATCAGCTTGGTGAAGCGGTCCATCGCCTCGACGCCGTCGATCATCCCCTCGTCCATGTTGACGTCGATGACCTGCGCGCCGGCCTCCACCTGCTGGCGCGCGACGGCGAGGGCGGCCGGGTAGTCGCCGGCCTTGATCAGGTTCCGGAAGCGGGCCGAGCCGGTGATGTTGGTGCGCTCGCCGACGTTGACGAACAGGCTGTCCTCGGTGACGACGAGCGGCTCCAGGCCGGACAGCCGCAGCGCGGGCCGGATCTCGGCCGGCGTCCGCGGGGTGCTGCCCTCGACGGCCCGGGCGATCGCGGCGATGTGCGCCGGCGTGGTGCCGCAGCAGCCGCCCACCAGGTTGACGAACCCGCTGCCGGCGAACTCGGCGACGATCGCCGCGGTCTCCTCCGGCGACTCGTCGTACTCGCCGAAGGCGTTGGGCAGACCGGCGTTCGGATAGCAGGAGACGAAGGTGTCGGCGACGCGGGAGATCTCGGCGATGTAGGGCCGCATCTCCTTGGCGCCGAGGGCGCAGTTCAGCCCCACCAGCAGCGGCTGGACGTGCCGGACCGAGTACCAGAACGCTTCGGTCACCTGGCCGGACAGCGTGCGCCCGGAGGCGTCGGTGATCGTGCCGGAGATGAGCACCGGCCAGCGACGGCCGCGCTGCTCGAACAGCGTCTCCAGCGCGAAGATCGCCGCCTTGGCGTTGAGCGTGTCGAAGATCGTCTCGATCAGCAGCGCGTCCGCGCCGCCGTCGACGAGGCCGTTCGCCTGCTCGAGGTAGGCGGCCACGAGCTCGTCGAAGGTGACGTTGCGCGCGCCGGGGTCGTTGACGTCCGGTGAGATGGACGCCGTCCGGCTGGTCGGGCCGATGGCGCCGACGACGAACCGGGGCTTGTCCGGCGTCCGCTCGGTCATCGCGTCGCACTCGCGGCGGGCCAGCCGGGCCGAGGCGACGTTCAGCTCGTAGGCGAGCTCCTGCATGCCGTAGTCGGCCAGCGAGATGGTCGTGGCGTTGAAGGTGTTGGTCTCGATCAGGTCGGCGCCGGCCTCGAGGTACTCGCGGTGGATGCCGGCGATCAGCTCGGGCCGGGTGAGGCTGAGCAGGTCGTTGTTGCCCTGCACGTCGCTCGGCCAGTCGGCGAACCGCTCCCCGCGGTAGCCGGCCTCGTCGGGGCGGTCCCGCTGGATCGCCGTCCCCATCGCGCCGTCGAGCACCAGGATGCGCTGCTCCAGCAGAGCGGTGAGCTGCGCGGTGGCGTCGGGACGGACGGAGGGGGATGCGGGCACGGGCTTCCTCGCGGTTCGATCTGGGCGCTGGGCCACGCCCGCGGGCGCCCGGAGCGGGACACCCGGGGCGTCGACAGCAGCAACGTCGCCCCCATGGTCTCATTCCGCCGCTCCCCCACCGGGCGGACGGCGGCGGCCGCTGCGGGCCGGCGGTGCGCGTCCGGGGGCTGCGGGCCGGATCGACGTAGGCTGACAGGGGTGATCGATCCGAAGTCCAGCGCCGACGACCTGCCCCAGCTCACCGACCCGGTGGTCGTGGTGGCGTTCGAGGGCTGGAACGACGCCGGTGACGCGGCCACGGGCGCCGTGGAGCACCTGGAGCTGATCTGGGACGCCAAGCCGCTGGCCGCGCTGGATCCCGAGGACTACTACGACTTCCAGGTCAACCGGCCGACGGTCTCCCTGGTCGGCGGGGTGAGCCGGCGCATCGAGTGGCCGACCACCCGCATCTCGGTGGCGCACCCCGAGGGCCTGGGCCGCGACGTCGTGCTCATCCGCGGGATCGAGCCCAACATGCGCTGGCGCAGCTTCTGCGAGGAGCTGATCGACATCCTCGAGGAGCTCGACGTCTCGATGGTCGTCGCCCTCGGTGCCCTGCTCGCCGACACGCCGCACACCCGGCCGACGCCGGTGACCGGGTCCGCCTACGACGGCGAGTCGGCGCGGGCGTACGCGCTGGAGACCTCCCGCTACGAGGGGCCGACCGGCATCCTCGGCGTCTTCCAGGACGCCTGCGTGCAGGCCGGGCTGCCGGCGATCAGTTTCTGGGCCGCGGTTCCGCACTACGTGTCGCAGCCGCCGTCGCCGCGCGCCACCGTCGCGCTCCTGCAGCGGGTCGAGGAGGTCCTGGAGACCACCGTGCCGCTGGGCGTCCTGCCGCAACAGGCCGACGAGTGGGTGCAGACCGTCGACGAGATGGCCAGCGAGGACGCCGAGGTCGTGGAGTACGTCCGGTCGCTGGAGGAGCGGGCGACGGAGGTCGACCTCTCGCAGGCGAACGGCGACCAGATCGCCCGGGAGTTCGAGCGCTACCTGCGCCGTCGCGGCGGCTCCGCCGGCGGCGCCTGACCGAGGCCCCCAACCGCCCGCGTCGACTCCGTCCGGTCGTCCTCTCGAATGCGAGGGAGACCGCGACAGCCGGACAGTCGGCGGCGGCAGAACCGCCGCGGGCTGATCACCGCTGCCGAGCACGCCGCGGCGCGGATGACGGCGCTGCAGGCGCCCCGCTGACGCCGCCCGAGCGCGCGGCTACGGCGCGGCGGTACCGGCGACGAACGCCCGCGCTTCCCGCAGGTAGGTCACGCAGGCCGCCTCGTCGGGCTCCGGGATCCTGACCCACTCCCGCACCGGCCGGCCCGGCCGGGGGGAGCACGGCTCGCCCCGGCCCTCGGCGACCAGCTCCTGCACCCGCGCCGCCGGGAGCTTGACGATCAGGGCGCCCGCGGGCGCGAAGCCGTAGCAGAACCGCCCGTCCTCAGCCCCGGCGAGCGGAGCATGCGGCACTGCTCGTCACCGGGGTGCTCGGCCAGCAGCCGCTCCGCCGCGGCGGCGAAGGCGGAGGTGCGATCGGTCGGGAGCTGCTGCGTCATCCCAGAACCCTTCGCCGCGTGGGCCCACTCCGGGGCGGGGCCATCGAAGCAGGCCGAGGCCGCGCGCGGGGCGGTCCGTGCCGCGCCGAGGCGTGGGCCCGTCAGCTCGTCCGCAGCAGCGGGCGCATCTGCGCCGCGGTGTCGGTGCCGAACAGCCGGTCGTGGGTGGCGAGGGCGAAGCGGTCGGTCATCCCGGAGACGTAGTCGACGACCTGGGTGAGCGCGTCGGCCTCGGTGTCGCGGTAGGACGCCGGGATGAGCTCGGGGTGCGCCAGGTGGTGGTCGACGAGCCGGCGGATGACGTCGACGGCCAGGTGCTTCTGCCCGGCGGCGACGTCGGAGGCGTAGACGCGGGCGAACATGAAGTCGCGCAGCTCGTGCATCGCCTGCAGCGCCTCGGCGTCCATGACGACCGCGCCGGCCGCTCCGTCCCGGGCCAGCGACCCGGCGACGACGGCGTCGATCATCGCGCCCACCATCTCGCTGCCCGGCTGCCCGAACACTGCGACGGCGCGCGCCGGCAGGTCCGCGGCGCGGATGACCCCGGCGCGGGCGGCGTCCAGCGCGTCGTGGGAGAGGTAGCCGACGCGGTCGGCGTACCGCACGCACTCGGCCTCCCGAGTGGCCGGCGGCGGGTCGATCTTCCAGCTGTGCGCCCGGATGCCGTCCCGGACCTCCCAGGTGAGGTTGAGGTCCTCGAGCACCTCGACGATCCGCACCCCCTGGGCGGCGTGGTGCCAGCCACCGGGGACGTACGGGTCGAAGGCCTCCTCCCCGATGTGCCCGAACGGCGAGTGCCCGACGTCGTGGCCCAGGGCGATCGCCTCGGCGAGCGGCTCGTTCAGGCCCAGCGCCCGGGCCAGCGACCGCGCCACCTGGGTGACCTGCAGCGTGTGGCTCAGCCGGGTGACGAAGTGGTCGCCGTCGGGGTTGAGGAAGACCTGCGTCTTGTGCTTGAGCCGCCGGAACGCCTTGGCGTGCAGGATCCGGTCGCGGTCCCGCTCGAACGCCGTCCGCAGCGCGTCCTCGGGCTCCTCGCGCACCCGCCCCCGGGTAGCGGCCGACCGGGTCGCGGCCGGCGCGAGCTGCTCCTCGGCCTGCTCCCGCGCCGCGCGGTCGGTCAGCCGGAACGGGCCGGCGGGGGCGCTGGTCATCAGTTCTCCTGCAGCTCCACGCCCAGCAGCGCGTCGACGGCGTCGCAGACCACCTGGGGCGCCTGCTCCTCCAGGTCGTCACCGCCGGCCAGCGTGCGCTCGGCCCAGGCGTCGACCACGGCGATCGCCCCCGGGCTGTCGAGGTCGTCGGCCAGCCTCTCGCGCAGCCCGTGCAGGACCGCCCCGGCCGGCGCGCCGGCGTCGCGGGAGACCGCGCGGCGCCACGTCGCCAGCCGCTGCTCGGCCTGCGTCAGCAGCTCCGCCGTCCAGGCGCGGTCGGTGCGGTAGTGGCCCGAGAGCAGCGCCAGCCGGATGGCCATCGGGTCCACGCCCTCGCCGCGCAGCTTCGAGACGAAGACCAGGTTGCCGCGGCTCTTGCTCATCTTCTCGCCGTCCAGCCCGATCATCGCCGCGTGCACGTACGCCTTGGCGAACGGCTTGGTGGCGGTGAGCGCCTCGGCGTGGACGGCGGAGAACTCGTGGTGCGGGAAGACCAGGTCGCTGCCGCCACCCTGCACGTCGAAGCCCATGCCGATGGTGTCCAGGGCGATCGTGGCGCACTCGATGTGCCAGCCGGGCCGGCCGGCGGTGCCGCGGGGGCCGGCCCACGCCGGCTCACCGGGACGCTGGCCGCGCCAGAGCAGCGGGTCCAGCCGGTTGCGCTTGCCCGCCCGGTCGGGGTCTCCCCCGCGCTCGGCGAAGAAGCCCGTCATCGTCGGCTCGTCGTAGCCGGACTCCGAGCCGAACCCCGGCGCCTGCGCGACGTCGTGGTAGATGTCACCGGTGCCGTCGTCGAGCGCGTAGGCCAGGCCGTCGTCGAGCAGCCGCTCGACGTGCGCGACGATCCGCGGGATCGACTCGACGGCGCCCACGTAGTCCTCCGGGGGCAGCACGCGCAGCGCGGTCATGTCCTCGCGGAACAGCGCGGTCTCGCGCATGCCCAGGACGACCCAGTCCTCGGAGTCGCGGTCGGCGCGCTCGAGCAGCGGGTCGTCGATGTCGGTGACGTTCTGGACGTAGTGCACCGCGTGCCCGGCGTCGCGCCACATCCGGTTGATCACGTCGAAGGCCAGGTAGGTGGCGGCGTGCCCGAGATGGGTGGCGTCGTACGGGGTGATGCCGCAGACGTACATCCGGGCCGTCCGGTCGGGGGTGG
Organism: Blastococcus sp. SYSU DS0539; assembly: GCF_054050855.1. NCBI lineage: Bacteria > Bacillati > Actinomycetota > Actinomycetes > Geodermatophilales > Geodermatophilaceae > Blastococcus > Blastococcus sp. SYSU DS0539. Next base: position 123,122 of record NZ_JBJHAF010000010.1, read on the forward strand.
TCGCGACGACCTGCCGCTGGGCGGTGTCGTAGACCTTGAGGACGGGGCCGGTGCCGGGCAGGGTCGGCAGCAGCGGAGCGGGCCAGGAGAGCACGGCACGAGCCTAGAGCCGAGGTCCGACGCCGCCGCCCCGCCGGTCCGTGCGGGTCATCACGTCGGAGGGGCGACCCGGTCCCCACCGGCCGCGGGAGGAGGAGCGATGGAGCTCGACGAGTACCTGCCGGCCCTGCGGCGGGCGGACGCCCGGTTCGCCGACGCCGCCGCGGAGGCCGTGCTCGCCGCCGGCTGGCGCGCACGCGTGCCCGGCTGCCCCGGCTGGACGCTGGCCGATCTGGCCTGGCACCTGGCCGAGGTGCAGCACTTCTGGGCCGAGATGGTGCGCACCCGCGCCGCGGACCCGTCCGGCTACACCCGGCCGCGCCGTCGTCCCGACGACGAGCTGCTGGGCTACATCACCGCGCAGAGCGCCGAGCTGGAGGCGGCGCTGGCCGGCGCGGAACCCGGCGAGCGGGTCTGGACCTGGGCGCCGCAGCAGGACGTCGCGTTCGTGCTGCGCCGCCAGCTCCAGGAGGCCACCGTGCACAGCGTCGACGTCGAGCAGGTGCTCGGTGACGTCCGGCCGGTCCCCACCGCGATCGGCCTGGACGGACTGGACGAGTGGCTGGAGGTCATGGTGCCCGCCGCGTTCCCGGACGGGCCGCCCGAGCAGGCCCACCCCGTCGTCCTGCACGCCGTGGACGCCGACGCCGAGCGCACCCTGTTCCCCGGCACGAGGCCGTTCCCGATAGCGGCGCTCACCGGCACCGCCGGCGACCTGCTGCTCGCGGTCTGGCGCCGGGTGCCGCTGGAAATCCTCACCGTCGACGGCGACCCGCTGCAGGCCGCCGCGATGATCGGCCTGGTCGACCTCGAGTAGCTCAGTCCTCGACGAGCGCATCCACCCGGGGTGCTCACGGCCAGGTCACCGCGTGCCGGTCGAACTCGTCGCCGGTCTGGACGCCCACGACGCAGAAAACGAGCCCGGCGGGGTCGAGCAGGAGGATGGCGAGCCGGCTGCGATGAGACATGGTGCGCATCCTGGCCCGGCCCACCGACAGCGCGGCACGCGCCGGCGACGACGCGGCCGAACGCATGCCACGCGGATACGCACGAACGCGGTGATGACGGGCCCGATAACCGCGCGGAGACGTATCAGAGCGATCGGCGGTCGGCGGTCGGCAGTCGGCGGTCAGCTCAGAACGGCGGCCAGGGCAGGGCGGGCCACTCGCCGCTGGGCTCGGGGTGGCGGCCGGTGCGCAGCAGCTCCGCGACCCGTCGCTGCGTGCAGCGCACCTCGGTCCGGGTCAGGTGCTCGTGCAGCTGCTCCCCCAGCTCGTCGCGCAGCGCGTCGGCCAGCAGCTCCAGCACCGCGACCGCCTCGGCGGGCAGCGGCTTCCCCGCCCAGCGCCACAGCAGCGTGCGTAGCTTCGGGTCGACGGAGAAGCAGATGCCGTGGTCGACGCCGTACACGTGGCCGTCGGGCATCGGGATGATGTGCCCGCCCTTGCGGTCGGCGTTGTTGACGACGGCGTCGAACACGGCCATGCGGCGCAGCGCGGGGTCGTCGCGCCGGACGAACGCGACCAGGTCGATCTCGGGGTCGCCGTCCATCCAGAGCTGGACCATGCCCGGGCCGAACGGGCCTTCCCGCAGCACGGTCGGGGGCACGACCGACCAGCCGGTCGCCTCCGACACCAGGTAGGCGGAGATCTCCCGGCCGGCGAGGGTGCCGTCGGGGAAGTCCCAGAGCGGGCGCTCCCCGGCGACGGGCTTGTAGACGCACTCCGCGACCAGGGTGTCCGTGCGGATGGCGCCGACCAGCGTCACGTTGGACGCGTCGAGCATCCGGCCCTCGACGTCGATGACGCCCTCGGTGAGCAGCTCGTGGGCCTCGGCGTCGTCGGCGGGCGGGCGGAGACCGGCATCGGCGGGCTGCTCGCTCATCGAGAGGTCGCCGCTCAGCGGCGGTAGCCGTTCTGCCGCGGGCACACGTGGCCCACCGGGTCGAGCGGCAGCGAGCACAGCGGGCAGGACGGCCGGCCCGCGGCGACCACCCGGAGGGCCCGGGCCACGAACGCCCGCGCGGCCATCGGCGTGATCGTCACCCGGAGCGCGTCGGGGCCCTCGTCGCTGTCGGAGAGGATGGCGTCCTCGTCGATCGGCTCCTCGCCGGCGGCGACCGCCTCGACCACGACCGCCTCCGCGGCGCCGTCCCACGCCAGCCCCATGGCGGCGACCCGGAACTCCTCCTCGACCGGCGCGGTGAGCGGATCGAGGTCGTCGACGTCGGCCTCGACCGGGATGACCGAGTCGGCGCGGTTGCTGACCTCGTCGAGCAGCTCGTTCATCCGGTCGGCCAGCACCTGGACCTGGGCCTTCTCCAGCGCCACGCTCACCGTGCGGCCGGCGTCGTCGGTGGCCTGCAGGTAGAACGTCCGGTCACCGGGCTGGCCCACCGTCCCTGCGACGAACCGGCTGGGGCGATCGAAGAGATGGACCTGACGGGGCACGCGGCCCAGGTTACGCGGGGGCGCCCACGACCCGCCGGGACGACCCGGCGGGGAAAGCCGACGTCAGCAGCTCAGGCCTGAGCGCCGGCCCCGCCACCCACGACGGCGTCCGAGGAGGCCTTGCGCCGGCGGCCCTTCCGCGGCGGCGGGAGCAGCCCGGAGACGTCGCCCCCGGTGTCGTTGATCCGGCCGACGAACGGCCGGGTGTCGGTGTAGGACACCACCGAGATCGACGCCGGGTCGACGACGATCCGCTGGAACTGATCCAGGTGCAGGCCGAGCGCGTCGGCCAGGATCGCCTTGATGACGTCGCCGTGGCTGCAGGCCAGCCACACCGCGTCGGGGCCGAGCCGGGCGTTCCAGTCCCGCACCGCGGCCACGGCCCGGGCCTGGGTCTGCGCGAGCCCCTCCCCCTCGGCCCCGGGGAAGACGGCCGCGGACGGGTGCTGCTGCACGACCTTCCACAGCGGCTCCTTGACCAACTCCTTGATGCTGCGGCCGGTCCAGTCGCCGTAGCGGCACTCGCCCAGGCGGTCGTCGGTCTGCGGCTCCAGCTCCCGGCCGGCGACGACGGCGCCGACGGTCTGCCGGCAACGCTCCAGGGGGCTGCTGACGACGGCGGCCAGCGGCACCTTCGCCAGCCGCTCCCCCACCGCACGCACCTGCGCCTGACCGGACTCGTCCAGCTGGACGCCCGGGGTCCAGCCGGCGAGCACGCCGCCGGTGTTGGCGGTCGTCCGCCCGTGCCGGAGCAGGATCACGGTGGTCACGGGGCGAGCGTAGGCGGTGGTCCGTCACGTCCCCCGGTGGACGTGACGATCCGATGACGGGACGCCGAGCCGAGTTCGGGGGCGCGGTGCGCGGGCAGGCCCAGGGAACCCGGATCCCCGAGACCGGAAGCGAGTTCGTGATGATGCGACTGCTGCTCGCCGGGCTGGGCGCCAGCACCCTGCTGGTGACCACCGGCTCCCCGACGGCCCCACCACCGTCCGCCGTCCCGACCGCGCCCGGTGCGGCCGGCACGCTCCAGCCAGCCGGCCAGCCGCTGCCCCCGGTCGGCGACCCCGGCACGGAGACGGTAGAGACCGGGGACTTCCCCGCCGCCGGCTCCCCCGCCTACCTGACCGACGTGCGCGCCGCCGGGCACGAGACCTTCGACCGGTTCGTCCTCGAGTTCGAGGGCGAGGAGGTCCCCAGCTACCGGGTCGGCTACGTCGAGCCGCCGATCACCGAGGACGGCTCGGGCCGGCGGGTGGACGTGGCCGGCCCGGCGTTCCTGGAGGTGCAGGTCAGCCCCGCCAGCGGGGTCGACCTCTCCAGCGAGCAGCCCCGGGAGACCTATTCCGGGCGCGATCACATCACCGCCCCCGGCGGCCAGGTGATCACCGAGGCGGTCGGGACGGGCGATTTCGAGTCGTTGCTGTCCTGGACGATCGGGCTGGACGAGCGGGTGCCCTTCGGGGTGACCACCTTCGCCGACCCGGCGCGCCTGGTCGTCGACGTCCTGCACCAGCCCGGCGGCTCGGGCGGCATCGCGCCGGTCGGCCACGGGGGCACCGCCGATGTCGCCGCCGAGGCCACCGGCTCGCCGGTCGTGCTGACCGACGTCCGGCTGGGAGCCCATGACGGCTTCGACCGGATGGTCCTCGAGCTCGCCGGGGAGGGCGAAGCCGGCTACGAGATCGGCTACACCGAGGACCCGCGCAGCGCGGGCTCGGGCCACCCGCTGGGGGTTCCGGGTGACGCCACCCTGGGGATCACGCTGTCCAACCTGCTGTATCCGGGTGACGCCCCCGAGGGCGTCCAGCCGTGGGACGGCGAGCAGCGGCTGGAGATCGCCGGGACCAGCGTGCTGGAGGCGCTGGTCGCCGACACGCTCTACGAGGGGCGGTACGCCTTCTACGCCGGCCTCGACCAGCAGCGCCCGTTCGCCGTCGCCCGGCTGTCCGACCCGCAGCGGATCGTGATCGACGTGCTCGACCGGGAGCCGGGCACCGGCATCTCCCTCGGCGAGACGTGCACCAGCCCGGCCGGGTACGCCGTCGACCACCCCTCGACCTGGTCGGTCAACGCCGGTGAGACCGTGCCGTCCTGCAGCCGGTTCTCCCCGCAGGACTTCGACGTGCCCGACACCACCGACGTGCGCGTGGCCGCGATCGCCTTCTCGGTCGAGCCGGTGGCGTTCGACCGGGTGACCCAGGAGCAGCCCGGGGAGCAGGCGCGCCGCGAGCTGACCGTGGACGGCCGGGAATCCGTGCGGATCGAGCGCACCGCCACCGGTGAGGGCCTCTGGCCCGAGGGCACGCCCTCGACCCGGTACGCCATCCGGGTCCAGGACGGCGAGGACGGCCCCCGCACGCTGGTCGCCGACACCGTCGGCCTGCCCAGGTTCGACTACCAGGGCAACGCCGCGGTGCTCGACGCGATGATCGGGACGCTGGACCTCGACGCCGGCACGGAGGGCTGAGCCCCACGGCACCCGTGGCGACCGGGCGGGGTCGCGGGAAGCGACCCCCGCCCGGTCAGCGCGGGGCGGGCGAGGGGCTGATCTCGCTCGAGCCCACCGGGTCGAGCACGCCCGTGAAGACCAGCACGAGGATGAGGACCCCCAGCACGATCCGGTAGACGACGAACGGGGTGAAGCTGCCCCGGTCCAGGTAGCGCAGCAGCCACGCGATCACCGTCAGCCCGACGCCGAAGGCGATGACCGTGGCCAGGATCGTCGGCCCCCAGGAGATGGCCCGTCCCTCGACGTCGCCGCTCAGCGACTCGTAGACCTGGAAGAAGCCCGAGCCCAGGACGGCGGGCACGGCGAGCAGGAACGAGTACCGGGCCGCGGCCGACCGGGAGTAGCCGAGGAACAGCCCCATGGTGATGGTGCCGCCGGAGCGGGACACCCCGGGGATGAGCGCCATGGCCTGGGCGAACCCGAAGGCGATGCCGTGGCCGACGGTCAGGTCCCTGAGCTCGCGCTGCTTGGCGCCGACGCGGTCGGCCCAGTACAGGATGAAGGAGAAGAGGATGAGCGCCACGGCGACGATCCGCAGGTCGCGCAACGTGGTCTCGATGCTGTCCTGGAACAGCAGGCCGAGGACGACGATCGGCAGGGTGCCGACGATGATCAGCCAGCCCATGCGGGCGTCGGGATCACCCTTCCGGCGGCCGGCCAGGGACTGCACCCAGGCGACGAGAATCCGTCCGATGTCCTTGCGGAAGTAGAGCAGGACGGCGGCCTCGGTGCCGATCTGGGTGATGGCGGTGAAGGCCGCGCCGGGGTCCGCCCAGCCGAAGGCCTCCCCCACCACGCGCAGGTGGGCGCTGGAGGAGATCGGCAGGAACTCGGTGAGCCCCTGCACGAGGCCGAGGACGACCGCCTCGATCCAGCCCATCCTCAGCACCCCCCGGACGAGGGTCGGGCGGCCGGACGGGGAGGGGATCGGTCGGGCACGAGGGGGAACCTTAGGCGCCGGGAGCCGCTCGACCGGCGCGGCGCCCCGGACCGGCCGGTGCTCCCGGGTGCGGGCCGGGGGGCGGCGGTAGGTTGGCCGGTCGTGGAGCAACGGGCGTTGGGACGCAGCGGTCTGGTCGTGTCCCGGCTCGCGCTGGGCACGATGACGTGGGGCGGTGACACCGACGAGGACGAGGCCGCCATGCAGCTCACCGCCTTCGTCGACGCCGGTGGGACGCTGGTCGACACCGCCGACGTCTACTGCGACGGCGAGAGCGAGCGGGTCCTCGGGCACCTGCTGGCCGACGTCGTGCCGCGGTCCGACGTCCTCGTCGCGACCAAGGCCGCCGGGCGCACCGGGCCCGGGCCGATGGGCCGCGGGGCCTCCCGCGGGCACCTGATCTCGGCGCTGGACGCCTCCCTGGAGCGGCTGGGCCTGGACCACGTGGACCTCTGGCAGCTGCACGCCTGGGACGAGACGACGCCGCTGGAGGAGACTCTCGCCGCCTGCGACCTCGCCGTCGCCTCGGGCCGGGCGCGCTACATCGGCATCAGCAACTTCACCGGCTGGCAGACCGCCCAGGCCGCCACCTGGCAGAAGGCGTGGCCCGGCCGCACCCCCCTGGTGAGCACCCAGGTGGAGTACTCGCTGCTGCAGCGCGGGGTCGAGCGGGAGGTCGTGCCCGCCGCGGAGGCCCTGGGCCTGGGCGTGCTCGCCTGGTCGCCGCTGGGCCGCGGCATCCTCACCGGCAAGTACCGGCACAGCACCCCGACGGAGTCCCGCGGCGCCTCGCCCCCGTGGCAGGGCTTCATCGACGGGCTCCGGTCGAGGAAGTCCGATCGCATCGTGGAGGCCGTGATCACGGCCGCCGAGGGGCTGGGCACCAGCCCGCTGGCCGTGGCGCTGGCCTGGGTGCGCGACCGGCCGGGCGTCGTCGCCCCGGTGGTCGGCGCCCGGACCGCGCAGCAGCTGCAGGCCTCGCTCGACGCCGACGGCGTGCGGCTGCCCGCCGCGATCCGCACGGCGCTCGAGGACGTCTCCGCGCCCCCGTTCAGCTACCCCGAGCACCGGTCCGAGCAGTGACGGCCGACCCGACCACCCCCGGCCCGGACCTGGTCTTCGCCGCCTTCTGCACCGCCGGGCTGTGGCCCGGGCTGGGCAAGCGGACGGCGGCGGAGCTCCCGGCCGCGGGCATCACCCGCCCCGACGACGTCACGGCCGACCGGCTGATGAAGCTGCCGCGGGTGGGCCGCCAGCGGGCCGAGCGGCTGTTCTCGAGCTTCCTCGCCGCCGCCCCCACCTACGAGGTGGTGGAGATGCTGGTGACGGCGGGGCTGCCCGCCAAGCTGGCCGCGGGCGTGGCCGACGGGCTGGGCCCCGACGCCGCGCGCCGGCTGCGCGACGACCCGTGGGCGCTGCTCGCGCTGCCCGGGGTGACGCTCGGCGACGCCGACCGGCTGGCCATCGCCGTCCTCCGGGGCGCCGACCGGCAGGACGCCCGCCGCGGCCGGGCCATCGTCGGGCTGACCCTGCGGACGGCGACCCGCGACGGGCACACGGTGCTGCCGATCGACCTGGTCGTGGCGGCGCTGCGCGCCGAGGGCATCGGCGATCCCGCGGCGGCGGTGGTCGCCGCCGTCGACTCCGGCGAGGTGCTCGAGCACGAGCCCCCGGAGCCGGAGTTCGACGAGGACGCGGACGAGCCGGCCGAGCCAGATCCGTCGCTGCGCACGCTCTCGCTCGCCCGGTTCGGCATGGCCGAGGAGGCCGTGGCCGAGGGCGTGGCCCGACTGGCGGCCGCCGCCGAGCGGATCGCCGACCCCGCCTCGGTGCGCTCGGTGGCCAAGGGCCTGGACGAGGCGCAGAAGCAGGCCGTGGCGCAGGTGCTCTCGGCCGGGGTCAGCCTGCTCACCGGCGGGCCGGGCACCGGCAAGAGCCGCACCGTCGCGGCGGTGGTGAAGCTGCTGCAGGCCAAGGGCACCGACATCGCGCTGGCCGCGCCCACCGGCCGGGCGGCCAAGCGCCTGGAGGAGCTGACCGACCACCCCGCGGTGACGGTGCACCGGCTGCTCGGCGCCCAGGGTGCCTCCGGTGGCTTCGCGCGCAACGAGGAGTGGCCGCTGGACGCCGACGTCATCGTGGTCGACGAGGCGTCGATGCTCGACGTCGAGCTGGCCGCGGCGCTGCTGGAGGCCTGCCCGGACGGCACGCACCTGCTGCTGGTCGGCGACCCGGCGCAGCTGCCCTCGATCGGCCCCGGCCACGTGCTGGGCGACCTGATCGACTCCGGCGTCGTGCCGGTGACCGAGCTGACCACCCTCTACCGGCAGGCGGAGGGCGGGGCGATCGCCCGGCTGGCCTCGGCCGTGCGGAGCGGGGAGCTGCCGCCGGTGGACTCCCCCGACCGCGAGGTGGTCGTCGTGCCCGCCACCGGCAGCGCCGAGGCCTCCCGCCGGGTGGTGCAGCTGGTCACCGACTCCATCCCCCGGGCGCTGGGCATCGAGCCGGGCGCGGTGCAGGTGGTCACCCCGGTGCACCGCGGCCCGGCCGGCACCATCGAGCTGAACAAGGCGCTCAAGGCGAAGCTCAACCCCGGCGACGGCGCGGTGTTCGGCTTCGACGCCGGCGACCGCGTCGTGGCGACCGCCAACCACCTCGACCTGGAGCCCACCGGCTTCGCCAACGGCGAGGTCGGCGTCGTCACCGGTACCGGCGAGGGCTCGCTGAACGTGGACTTCAGCTCCGGACCGGTCACGGTCAACGGCCAGGCGCTGTTCGACCTGCGGCACGGCTGGGCGATCACCGTGCACCGGGCGCAGGGCTCGGAGTGGCCGGGCGTCGTCGTCGTGCTGCCGCCGGAGGCCGGCGGCATGCTGTCCCGCCCGCTGGTGTACACCGCGCTCACCCGGGCGCAGCGGCACCTGTCGATCGTGCACGCCAGCGGTGCGGCCCTGGCCCGGGCCGTCCGCGACGTCGACGTGCGGCCGCGGCGGACCCGGCTGGCCGAGCTCCTGCGGGAGATCGCCGGCTGAGCTCAGCCCCGGCGGGGCCGCGCGGCACGGGCGGCGCAGAGCACCTGCGCGACGGCCGGGCCGAGCTGGCCGGCGCAGGTGAGCGGGCGCGGGAACGGCACCCGCACGTCGGTGTCCCCGTACGGCCCCTCGATCCGCAGCCGGAAGCCGAACCGGTCCAGGCCGAGCGGCCGGACCACGTCGCCGGGGCCGACGAAGCCGGCCGGCAGGCGGCCGGCCAGCAGGTCCAGGACGTCGGCGTGGTGGCCGGCCAGGTGCCGCAGGTGGTCGGACTCGATGCCGGCCAGCGGATCGGGCACGGCCGCCGCGAACTCCTGCGGGCTCACGTCGATCCCCTCCCTCCCCTCGCCCAGGACCACCTCGGCGAGATCCAGCCGCAGCAGCTCGGCGGTGCGGCCGACGTCGAGCAGCGCGGGAGCCGGGCGGCTCTCGGCGAAGGCCAGGACGGCGGCGCGCCGGTCGGCCGGGCGGACCGGGGTCGCCCAACCCGAGAGCCACAGCTGGGCCCGCACGGGCCGGCGCAGCGGAACCGGGGCGTGGTCGCTGACCATCACGAGGGCGGAGAGGTCCTGGTCCGGCGCCGCGCGGACCGCGGACAGCAGGTCGCCGTCGGCCGGGACGACGAGCAGGACCTGCCCGGCCCCGGTGACCGTGTGCGCCAGCACCCGACCGCCCTCGACGCCACGGGCGCACACGGTGGCCGCGGCACGGGTGGCGACCGTGCGGGCGCGCTCGGCGGCGGCGGGACGCAGCCCGCCGGTCGCGGGACGGCGCTCGGACGCGGGGTGGCTCGGGCAGCTCGGCATGACCCCTCCTCGATCAGTTAGGGCAGCCTGACCAAAGATCGTTCCCGGCGGGAAGGGTGCGCCGGGACCGGCGCCGGCGGTCAGCCCCGGGACGGCGCCGTCCGGCCGGGGACGCGGTGCCGCCGCTCGGTGGTGATCCGCCCGACCCGCAGTCCGGTGGCCAGGGCGAGCAGCACCCAGAGGCCGGCCGCGCCGGCCTCCCCGCGGGCGACCAGCAGCAGGAACACGCCCAGCGCCGCGCCGAGCAAGCTGCCACGGAGGAGCCGGAGCGCCACCGGTGCCGGGTGTGCTGCCGAGCCGTGCGCGGCCTCGAGGGGCACGCCGGCGGCCCGCGCCCACCGCTCGGCGGCCGCGCGCACCTCCGCGTCCGAGACGGCCGGACCGTGCTGGTGGCCGGTCATCCCTCCTCCTTCGCCGGGGTCCGCCGCCCACTCTCCCCGGATCGCGGCCCGGGGGCAGGCCGGAGCCGGCGATTCACCCGGCCGGCTGACCGGCGGTACGCGCGCCGGTCAGGCGGGGAGGTCGTCCTCGTCCACGGGGACGTCGGCGTCCTGCTCGAGGACGTCGGCGTCATCGGCCTCGCGGTACCCGATCGGCCCGCGGGGAGCCCCGGCCTCGCCGGGCCGGGCGGCCAGCTGCTGCTCCAGCGCATCGGCCTCGGGCACCTCGCCGGCGGGGGGCGTCGCCTCCCCGGCGCGACCGGGGGCGGGCGGGTCGAGGAGCGCCTCCTGCTCCGCGCGGTCGGCGTCGGGCACGTCGCTCGAGAAACCGGGCTCGGTCACGTCGTCCTCCCTGGGAAGCGGGTTCGGTCCTCCCCCATCGTGCCGTCCACCGCCCGGCCCGGCAGGGCGAGGAGGTGTGAGGGAGACGACGAACCCGTGACCGGACCGCGAACGGCAGGCACAATCGAGCCGATGGACACGCCCGGGGACTACGAGTTCGCGCCCCTGCGGATCCCCCCGGGCACGTCCCGGTCCGCGGCGGCGACCATGTTGAGCCTGCAGTCCGACGTCGGCGGCTGGGAGCTCGCGCGCCTGCAGCTGCACGCCGACGGCACCCGCAAGGTCATCCTGCGGCGCCGCGCCCGGCTGTCCTACCTGCCCAAGCCGGTCATCTAGGCCCAGTGCGCCGGCCGGCGCACCGCGGCGGGGAGCCGGGTCGCGGCGTCCCCGCGCGCCGCCGAGACCTGCGGCTGGGTGAGGAACAGGCACCGGCTCAGGTCCGCGCCGCGCACGTCGGCGGCGCGCAGGTCGGTGCCCAGGAGGTCGGCGGTCCCCAGGTCGGCGCCCCGCAGGTCCGCTCCGATCAGGTAGGCCCCGCGCAGCCCCGCGCCGCGCAGGTCGGTGCGCCGCAGGTCCCGGCCCATCAGGTCGGCGCCGCGGCGGTCCCGCGCCCGGCTCCCGGCGCGCACCTGCTCGCTCACCCGGCCGAGCAGCTCGCCGACCCGGTCCCGGAGCCCGCCGACGTCCAGCGCGGTCAGCTCCCCGGCGGAGCCGTCGGCGCACCGCTCGGCCTCGGCCCGCAGCCGCTCGGCGTCGTCGCGCAGGCCGTCCGACGCGGGCAGCGTCGGGACCTCGGCCAGGTACCAGAGCATCTCGTGCAGCTGCCGCACCACCGGCAGGACGGCGAACTGCGCGCGGGCCAGCTCGGGGGTCTCCCGCCAGGCCCGGCCGCCGAAGGTCCGCTGGGTGATCCGCTGCCCGGCGCCGAAGCAGTCGAACACCGTGCACCCGGGGAAGCCGCGGTCGCGCAGCCGGTCGTGGATACCGCAGCGGAAGTCGTCGCGCAGGTGCCGGCAGGGGGTGCCGGCCGGCTTGTCGATCGCGAAGTCCGCCGAAGCGGCGAAGGCCGGGCCGACGCAGCACAGCCCGGCGCACCGGGAGCAGTCCGCCCGGAGGTCCGCCCGGTCGTCGGCGAGGGGCAGCGACGGACCGGGCATGACGGCCTCGAGGGTAAGCGTGTGCGCCGACGCCCGGTTCTGCGCGTGGGAACCCCGCGTCGGCGCACACGCTGAGACTGCCTACGGGACGAGCACGACCTTGCCGACGGTGTCGCGGGAGGCGAGCCGGGCCAGGGCCTGCGGCGCCTGGTCCAGCGGCAGGGTCGCGCCGACCAGCGGGTCGATCGAGCCGTCGAGGACCAGCCGGGTGAGCTCCTCGTGCACCATGCCGATCCGGGCCGGGTCCATCTTCTTGTACAGCCCCCAGTGCAGGCCGACGACGCTGTAGTTCTTGACCAGCACGTGGTTGGCCGGGGCCTGCGGGATCGTGCCGCTGGTGAAGCCCACGACGACGATGCGGCCCTCGAAGGCGATGCACTTGCGGGACTTGTCGAAGACCTCGCCGCCGACCGGGTCGTAGACGACGTCGGCGCCGTGCCCGCCGGTGACCTCCTTGACGATCGGGACGAAGTCCTCGGTCGTGTAGTCGATGACGTGGTCGGCGCCCAGCTCGCGGCAGATCTCGGTCTTGCGGGCGCCACCGGCCGTCGCGATCACCGTCGCGCCGGCGGCCTTGCCGAGCTGGATGGCCGCCGTCCCCACCCCGCCGGCACCGGCGTGCACGAGGAGGAACTCCCCCGCCTGTAGGTTCGCGCGGCGGTGCAGCCCGACGTGCCCGGTCTGGTAGGTCAGGTAGAGGGAGGCCGCCTTCTCGTCGGACATGCCCTCGGGCACCGGCCAGGCGTTGGCGGCGTCCATCAGCGCGTACTCGGCGAACGCGCCCGGCCCGCCGGACGGCGAACCGATCACCCGCTGGCTGGTCTCGACGATCTCGCCGCACAGCTCGACGCCGGGCGTGTAGGGCAGCGGGGGCTTCTCCTGGTACCTGCCCATGGCCATGAGCACGTCGGGGAAGTTCAGCGCGGCCGCCCGCACCTTGACCAGCACCTGGCCTTCGCCGGGAACGGGCTGGTCGACCTCGTCGAAAGACATCACCTGGGAGGGGTCGCCGAGTTCGTGGACCCGCCATGCACGCATGGCCCCGACCTTGCCAGACCGGCGGTGACCGTCGTCACGGGGGCCGCCGGCCCTCTCGACCTGGAGCCGCAGGCATGCCAGTGTGCGCAGGGATGGTCGCCCTCCCCGCGGTGACCCGGGAAGGGACCCGATGATCGAGCAGCTCACCGACCGATTGCGCTTCCTCGGCGCGTTCCTCGCCAACCCGCGGCAGGTGGGCGCGGTGCTGCCCACCTCGCGGACGGCGGTGCGGGACATGCTGGACATGGCCGACGTGCCGGGCGCCGAGCTGGTGGTCGAGCTCGGCGCCGGCACCGGGGCGCAGACCCAGGAGATCCTGGCCCGGCTGAGCCCCGGCGCGCGGCTGATCACCCTCGAGATCGACCCTCGCCTGGCCAAGCTCCTCGACGAGCGTTTCGACGACCCGCGCGTGCAGGTGGTCTGCGACTCCGCGGAGAACCTCGGCGCGCACCTCGGGGACGCGCGGGCCGACGTCGTGGTCTCCGCGCTCCCCTACACGTCGCTGGAGCCGGGGCTGCGCCGCCGCATCCTCGACGTGCTCCCCGGCGCCGTGGCCCCCGGCGGCAGCACCGTCGTCATCCAGTACTCCCCGCTGCTGCTCCCGGAGCTGCGCAAGCGCTTCTCGTCGGTGCGGTGGCGGGTGACGCCGTGGAACGTCCCGCCGGCATTCCTCTTCGCCTGCCGGCAGGACTGACCGGCGCTCAGCGCATCGACGGCGGCCGCAGCGCCTCCGGGACGACGGCGGTCTCGCCGGTCGTCGTCTTCGCGCTGGGCACGCCCTTGAACTTGTAGGGCACCGTGCCGACGCCCGGCTGGATGACGTACGCCGCGCCGGGCTCGGCCGAGCCCCACGCCATGATCATCGCGTCGGCGACCTCCTCCGCGGTGAGCACCGGGAAGCCTGCGGCGGTGAACTGGTCGCGGATGCGGTCGATGATCGCGGTGTCGGCGAACCCGGGGCAGATGGCGGAGATCGTCGTCCCCTCGGCGGCCAGCCGCGGGGCCATGGAACGGACGAAGGCGATGGCACCGCCCTTGGCGACGCTGTACCCGGGGTCGGTGGCCATGGGCGAGAGGCCGGCCAGCGACGCGGTGACGACGATCGCGCCACCGCCGGCCCGCTTGATGGCCGGGCGGGCGGCGGCCACGCCGTAGACGACGCCGAACAGGTCGATGTCGACGACGCGCATGAACTCGTCGAGGTCCAGGACGTCCTCGCTCTTGGCCGCGGAGATGCCGGCGTTGAGGTAGGCGGCGTCCAGCCGGCCGTGGTCGGCCTCGATGCGCGCCACGAGGGCCTCGTTGGCGGCCCGGTCGGTGACGTCGAGGACGGCGAACTCGCAGCCGAGGTCGGCGGCGACCGAGCGGTTGCGCTCGCTGTCCAGGTCGGCGAGGACGACGGTGACGTCGCGCTCGCGGAGCTTGGTGGCGAGGGCGCGGCCGAAGCCGCCGGTCCCTCCGGTGATCAGGGCGACGGATCCGGGGGCGGGAGTGGTGTCGGTCACCCCCGCATCACATCATGCGTTGCGGAGGAACCGGTCGAGCACCCGGACGCCGAACTGCAGCGACTCGACCGGCACCCGCTCGTCGATGCCGTGGAAGAGCGAGGCGAAGTCCAGATCCGCGGGCAGCCGCAGCGGCGAGAAGCCGAAGCAGCGCATGCCCAGGCGCTGGAAGCTCTTGGCGTCGGTGCCGCCGCTCATGGTGAACGGCACCGGCCGGGCGCCGTCGTCCTCGGCCTTCAGCGCGGTGACCATCTGGTCGACCAGCGGGCCGTCGAACGTCGTCTCCACCGCCTGGTCGTGCACCAGCCACTCGCGCTGCACGCCCTCGCCGATCAGCGCGGCGAGCTGGCGCTCGAACTCCTCCTCCTGCCCGTAGAGGAACCGGCCGTCGACGGTGGCGCTCGCCGTTCCCGGGATGACGTTGGCCTTGTAGCCGGCGTCGAGCATGGTGGGGTTGGCGGTGTTGCGCAGGGCCGCGCCGATCATCCGGCTGATGCTGCCCAGGCGGGCCAGCGCGAGCTCGGGCTCGGTGGGGTCGATCTCGATGCCGTAGGCGTCCTCGACCGCGGCGAGGAACGCCCGCATCGGCGGGGTGAGGGTCAGCGGGAAGCGGTGCGCGCCGATACGCGCCACCGCCTCGCAGAGCCGGGTGACGGCGTTGTCGTCGTGCACGAACGAGCCGTGCCCGGGCTTCCCGCCGGCGGTGAGCCGCATCCAGGCCAGGCCCTTCTCGGCGGTCTGCACCAGGTAGAGGCGCAGGTCGTCGCGGACGGTGATGCTGAAGCCGCCCACCTCGCTGATGGCCTCGGTGCAGCCCTCGAACAGATCGGGGTGCTCGTCGACCAGGAAGTGCGCGCCGAGCTTGCCGCCGGCCTCCTCGTCGGCCACGTACGCGAGCACGATGTCGCGCGGCGGCTGCACGCCGGTGCGCGCCCAGTCCCGCACCAGGGCCAGGACCATCGCGTCCATGTCCTTCATGTCCACCGCGCCGCGGCCCCAGATGTAGCCGTCGCGCTCCTCACCGGAGAACGGGTGCACGCTCCACTCGGCGGGGTCGGCCGGGACGACGTCCAGGTGGCCGTGCACGAGCAGCGCCGGGCGGCTGCGATCGGTGCCCGGGATGCGGGCGACCAGGCTGGCACGCCCCCGCTCCGACTCGTGGATGACCGAGTCGATGCCGGCCTCGTCGAGCTTGCCCGCGACCCACTCCGCAGCTCCCCGCTCCCCCGCGCTGGTGGCGGTGCTGCCGGTGTTGGTGGTGTCGATCCGGATCAGGTCGGAGAGCAGCTCGGCGACCTCGTCCTGGGCGCCGGTGAGCGGGGCGGGGTTCTCGGCCATGGGCCGATCGTCCCCCACCGGAACACCGCCTGCCCCCGACGGGTGAAACGGGCCTCCACCATCCGACATCCCCGGCCGATGACCTGCGCGTGAGGACGACTCGACCGTTCAGCGCCCGGGACCCCCGGGCGGCAGTCAACAGCGCCGCCTTCCTCCTTGTGGCCAGCGCTGCGGTCCTGCTGGCGCTGCCGCTCATCCGGACGCCGAACGACGGATCCTCTGCGGGGCCGGCGCACTGGCTGGGCGTGGCCGCGCTGCTCGGGGCGGCTCTGGTCTGCCTGCTGCCGCCGGAGCGGCTGGACCGCTGGAACATCTGCATCGTGCTGGGGCTCGGCAGCGTGGTCCTGATCGCGACGCTCAACTCGGTGACGTCGGACAGCTCCGCGGGCGCCCAGGCGTTCTTCGCCTTCCCGGTCCTGTGGGTCGCCGTGCACCTGCGCGGCCCGGCGGTCGCCCTGGTGACCGCGGCCGCGCTCGCCGCCGACCTGATCACCCTGCTCCAGCTCCTGCCGCCGGCCGCCGCGATCACGGACGTGCTGGTCTTCGGGGCGGTGCTCGCCGTGATCGCCACGTTGCTCGTGCGGGCCAACCGGACGCAGGACCTGCTGGTCGACGCGCTGCAGCGGCAGCTGACCGTCGACGCGCTGACCGGCCTGGCCACCCGGCGGGCGTTCGAGCAGGCGCTGGAGTCGGCGATGGGGCGGTCGGCGCCCGGTGGCACGGCGCTGGTGCTCATCGACGTCGACTCGTTCAAGTCGATCAACGACACCCACGGACACCCGGTCGGGGACGACGTCCTCGTGCACCTCGCGCAGGTGCTGCGCGGCCGGATCCGGACCGACGACGCCGTCCTCTCCCGGCTGGGCGGCGACGAGCTCGCCGTGCTGCTCCCGGGCTGCGGCCCCGAAGTCGCGGCCCGCCGCGCCGAGGAGCTGCTGCACGCGGTCCGGGCCGAGCCGCTGTGCCTGCCCGACGGCACCCTGCTGTCCCTGTCAATCAGCCTCGGGGTGGCCCACGTACCGCGGCACTCGCGGGACCGGCGCGCGCTCTACACCTCGGCCGACGCGGCGCTCTACGACGCCAAGCGGGCCGGCCGCGGACGGGTGGCCCTGGCCCCCGCCTGACGCGCCACGGCACCGCCGGGGGGTGCGTGATCGGCCCCCGGTGGTCAGGTAGTCTTCTCCTCGCACTCGTCCGGGTGGCGGAATGGCAGACGCGCTAGCTTGAGGTGCTAGTGCCCTTTATCGGGCGTGGGGGTTCAAGTCCCCCCTCGGACACCACAGCGTGGGCAATCGCCCACGCAACGTGATCGGTTGGGCCGCGTCCGACTCCGGACGCGGCCCTCTTTCATGGGGAAGTGAGAGCCGACGTGACCCTGTCGTCACCGGCCCAGGCACGACGGCCGGACCGCACCGCGCGGCTCGGCCGCGCGCTGATCTACATACACCACCAAGAACCGCTGATCCGCGAGCCGCTGGTCTCGGCAGCCATGGAGACGCTTCTGGTCGCCGGGCGGTCCATGGACTTCGCGTCGCGCCTGCGCGGTCATGGTCGCGGCCTCACCGGGGACCTCGCGACGCAGTACGCCGCCCACGCCGGCATCGGCACTCTGCAGCTTCGCGGCCAGGTGCTGCCGGCACTGAAGACCGCGGGCATCGTGGACTATCGGACCGACGGCGCCGCGATCACGCACATCGAGGAGTACGTCGGCGTCTCCGCGCCGTTGGTCACTCAGGCGATGCAAGTCCTCGACGTGCTGAGCCCTTCGGTCGGCGACCTCGCAGTGCTGCACAGCGTCGAGCTCGCCGCGTGGGCCCCGCTGACCGTGGCGCAGCACGCGCAGTCCCTCGTCGACCGGGGGTTCACCGATGAGCAGGCACGGGAGGCAACTCGGCTGGGGGTGGCCGCCGGGATCAACAACACCGTGGCGTCCGCGGCACTGAACGAAAAGGTGATCTACAACCCGAACGTCTGGGGCTCGGCCAGCGCCGGCGTCGATGTGGCAACCTTCCTGCGCTCACTGCCCCCGGCTGAGCGGGAGTCCCTGCTCGGCATCGCCGAGCAGGCCAGCGCGCGCCCGGCTCTGGCCGTCGCCGCGTATGGAGCCTTCGACCCGTCGGTGCTCCGCAGCGCGACCAAGGTCGGCCTCGTACAGGCGGCGACGGTGACGAGCAGCTACGGCGGCGCCGCTCCGCAGACCTACGTATTCAGCCCGATCTACGAGCCCGTCGACGACACCCTGGTCACCACCGAGGCGCTGCACCTCCGGAAGCTCTTCGTGGCGCACATCCTTTACGGCCACGAGAAGGCCGCCGCCGGCCGGGGGCAGATCTCCGACCCGGCCGTGCTGGTCGACCGACTGCTGCGCCGCGGCCGAGTCGGTCCGGCGAGCAACATCGCGAGCGACTATCGACTGCTGGAACGGGCAGGGATTGTCTCAGTCTCTGACGCCGGCAACGGGCGGGCGTTCCTGCATGCGGTGAAGAACGAGATCATCGAGGGCGGCCTGGGGTGGCTGCAGCAGTCGTTCGGGGAGGGACCTGGCGGCGACGCCGGGGATGTCGGCCTGCTGCGCCCTCCCGCGCAGTTCAGCACGCCGGAGTCCGAGCGGGCTCAGGCGGCAGCCACCGGCGCCGCCAACGAGATCAGCGACGCGGCCGTCCTCAAGCTGCGAGAGGCAGTTCAGGAGGCGCAGCGTGTCGCGCGACACGAGTACTGATCAGCAGCCAGAGTCGGCAACTGACGGCGAGGGTGACGGCACCAAGGCGACGCCACAGCGGCTGTCGGCCCCGCGACCGGTGTCCGTGGTCCGGCGCCCGCCGGGACGACCGTCGTCGGCGTCCATCGGCGATGAGGGCATGGAACTGGAGATGCGGCTGGCGCGGGTCGTTTTCTGGGAGGGCAGCTACGCCCGCCGTGGCATCGACCTGCAGCGGCACTTCGACCCGGACCCGCTCCTGATCACCGACCTTGACCTGCTGGCCTTCTCCTTCACCCCGCAGCTGCGTCGGGTAAAGACGATCGGCGAATGCAAGGCCGGCACCAGCAAGAACGCGCCGAAGCCGTTGGACCGGATCATCTGGCTGACCGGTCTGATGCCGCTCGTGGGGGCGGAAGCGGCCGAGCTGGTCACGGCGCTCATTCCCTCACGGCGGGTGCGCGAACTGGCCGCGGGCCTGGGCGTGCGCGCGATGAGCCTGAAGGACTTGACCCGGCGTGAGCACGCCGCCGACGTCACGCCGGTCGCCGACATTGGGGCGCACGGTCCCACCGGCCTGCAGCGCACGCGGGACGTCCAGCGCCAGGTCAAGGGAAAGCCCGAGATCGAACGGGCGTTCTGGTTCCTGCGCTGCGAGGTCTGGTTCCTCGAGCCCTGGGCCGCAGTCAAGCGGACCCTCGGGCTGCTCGCCCGGCTGGGCGGGTGGTGGAACGATCCGCCCGAGGGGCTCGACGAACCAACGGTGCGCTGGCTCTACGCCGAGGCACTGTCGGTGTTCGGCCTGAACCTCGTGACCACCCTGGAACAAGCAGTCCTCCTCCCCCCAGATGAGTGGCATGCGCTGGCATCAGCGCGCGTCACGGAGGGCGCCGTCCCGCTGCCTCAGATGAAGACGCTGGCAGCATCGTTCGACAAGTTCCTGAGCAAGGTGCTAGCCGAGGCCAACGCCCCCGCACGGATCCAGGTCGAGACGCAAGGTGCCTTCCTCCCCCGGCCTCCCGACTACGCCGACCAGCTGATCGAGCTGAGCTCACGCCTGGCGGATACCCCCGGGATCGCGCTATTCCCGCGCCATCTTGACCTGGTGGTACATGAACGGCTCGTTCACCGTCGGCACGTGCAGCCCCATGCCCTCACCCGGGTCTCCGGCGCAGCAGGAGAGGACTTGGCCCACGCCCGGCGACTGATCGCGGCGTTTCTCCGCGGCCATGCCAGTCTGCCCGAGCCGATCGACCGCGCCCTGGTGACCGACGCCACGGAGCCGCAGGAGACCTCGGCGACCAAGCCGAGTTCCCCTGGGCCGTCATCGACCTAGTCGGGACACCCAGCCCGCAGCCGGCCGCTTTGGCCGATCGCCCGGTACCGCGCGTGCCTCATTAGAGACGAGAACGCTGCAGGGACGCCGACCTCGGACGAGGTTTCACTCCCCACTCAGCCGGCGGTGCTGGGCGATTGCCTTACGTCAGAGTTTCGAAGCCTCCCCTTGGACGCCGTCAGAACCGACAGTTGTGCCGCCAGGACGGGGGTGGCTGGATGTCGGTTGCGACGGGAGCATCCTTCAGACGCGAGGGAGCTAGCTTTGATGATCAACTGTCGACGTCGTCGAATGGATCCCGGCCGGTGTGGCGTCGCGGTGCCCGCGCGGACGCTTGGCGTTCGGGAGCTTGCCGGCGCGACGAGCCAACCTCCCTAACGTCGTACTCAGGGTGATCCTCAGAGAGAGTCTCCTCAAGGTACTGCGCGTGCCGTTCGAGCCAGTCGAGCCCCTGAGTGGCCTCCTTGTCGTCGATAAACTCGCCACGCATTTCATTCACTGCATCCCGAAGAGGTTCGACCCAAGTGCCGGGCGATCCCCAATCGGTTCCTGGGTAGTTGTACGTGTCCCAGGCGTCGGTGAACCATTGCGCCTCGTCAGTGACGAGCGCCTCGCGGACCGCCTGGCGGATAGATTGCAGCTCGCTCTCCGTCAGTACTTCGCGGACCATGTCGATGCTGCACCAAGCGGGATCCGGGCCGTCGAGGGCGTTCTCCGCTATGTGCTTGGCAAACTCGAGCCGAGCAGACTCGGGCAGAATGCCACGTTCGCGGAGAAGGCCCAGGAGCACAAGGGATGGCGAACTGCGGTACAGGTACATGCCAGGGTGGGTCAGCGGCTCGAGAAGGTGTACCCGCGCAGCTAGGTGTCCGCGCGCGAACTCGGGCGAGCAGCGGTCGGCGAGAAATCTAACGATCTGTGTGGTGTGCTCGGCGCTCGCGCGGTCCATTCGCGCGACGAGTTCTGCCCGCAGGCTCGGGGGGACCGCCACGCCGGGTCGATCCGGGTCGTCGATGTCGACAGTTGCCTCGGTCAGGATCTGGCGCAGCGGAGCGCCTCGAAGCCAGATGACGAGCTTCTCGGGCTGATTTGTGAGCAGCTCGGCGTAGGCGTCACCGATGCTGGGGTGCCGAAACGCGTACTCACCGCGTATGGCGTCGGTGCGCAACAGAGTGCCGCCGAGGTTGCCGAGCGCCTGCCGCACGGCCGGGACGGTGGCACCGATGCTGCTGATCAGGCCCTCGTCCCCCGGCGTCGGCGTAAATGGGCACGCAAGGTGCCCGTCGTGCGTGAAGACGAGCGCGACCGCGGCCTCGTGCGGAGCATCCAACTTCTCGAGAAGTTCCTTCAAGTATCCCCTGGGGTGCGTCAAGAACTGCTGGACGTCCCGCATCGAAGACGGGTTCAAGCCTGTGGTGAAGAACGGGTCCGCGAGTCGCCGGGCAGTCTCCGGGAGGAGGTCGATCGTCCCGCACAGAGCGCGCAGGTGTGGCTTCGCAGCCGCTCGAAACGCCTGCGGCTGACGCCCGGCGCGCAGGTGCGCATAGAGGATCTTTTCCTTCTCATCGCGAGAGAATGACGTCACGTCGATCGTGACTCGTTCCTCTTCAAGGAACGGAAACGCACTCTCCTTCAAGTGACGACGGGCGGCACGCCAGATGTAGTCACGGCTCGTCAGAATGATGCGGCTCCGTTTGCGGACGATCGCTCGCACAAGCGACAGTGCTCGATTCCAGGAATCCATGAGATCCTGGTTGAGGTTCATGGCGCCGAACGCATCGTCTGCCCATAGAAGCTGTGGCTCGTTGGGATTCCAGTGGCGCATTGCAGATGGGTGGTCGATTTGCGCTACCTGAAGGCCCCAAAGATCGCTCGCGGCGGTTGCGATCGTTGCCGCGGTGACCGTCTTCCCGGCCCCAGGTTCCCCAAGTAGCAAGACGAATCCATGCTGTTCCAGTGCATCGATTGCCTCGCGGTACCCGTCGGTGACGACGAAGGTGGCAAGGTCGTCCTTGAGTGACTCCAGCAGTGCTTGCGTCTGAGCGTAGATCCGCTCGTCGAGGATCTGGCTGAGGTCGCCGAGCCCGTAGACGCGAGGGACAAGGGCGCGCATGCGTGGGCTGTCGCGGATGGTCTGCGAAAGCCACTCATGCCCCAGCACCACTGAGATCTGCACACCCCGAGCTCGCAGCGCTTCCTTTACCTTGGTCGCGACTGCGCCCGTGACTCGAGAGTTGGTGATCAGGATGTAGCTGTCGCACAGGCCTCGAGCCACGAGCCGCTCGACCTTCGATAGCTCGTCCTCTACGTCGGAGGCGGCCAGGCGCGCGCCCGCCTTGGTGGTGTGCTTCATCTGAGCGATGACTGCGCCGTGAATGCCGCTCAACTCGCCGGCGGCTGCAGGCGTCGCCTTTCCAGCGAACGCGCCATCCTGCCCGACGTCGCGCGTATCGCTATAAACCTCCAGCTGCTGTCCGAGGACGTCACGGAGGACAACTTGTGCCAGGTCCTGAAATGCGCGCCACCCGAGGGTGTGCAACTGGTAGTCCGGTGTTGTCACTACAGGCGGCTCTTTACCGACGTCACGGCTTCGTGATTGGCACGCGGCACCCTCAATGAATCCCTCCCCTAGGAGGTCCTGACGGTAGCCGCGGAACCCTCCCATGCGCGGACGCCGCGCGGGAGCCTGCGGCGCCGTGTGATGTTGCCAGTGCCGGAAACAGAGGGCGGACTCTCAGGAGGTAGATCGCCCTCCCGACCTAGCCGCCTGGACCCTGAGCACTGTCCATGTCAGCCTCCGACTGACGGGATAGCCAGGATCAAGATCACCCAGATTAGGGCAACTAAGGCCGTTATGAGGCAGACGATCGCGCGAGTTGCCTATCTGTACTTGCGCGCTAGTGGAGGCGATGGGCGCATCCTCCCTCAGCCCCAGACTACGCCGATTTCTTGGCCGAGCTGACGTCCCGCTTAGCCGAGCCGCTGGCAATCGCGCTGCTGCCGCGCCACTCGATGTAATGGTCCGCGAGATTCAGCCGAGCCAGGCGATGGCTGCCGAGGGATCGGAGTCCCACTGAGTGGCCAGCGCTAGCAGGAAGTTGGCGTTGGCGAGCTCGTCGGTGGTGGTGGTTAGCCCACCACTAAGCCCTCCCGCGAACGCCCCTGCCGAGCCCTCCGTCGAGGCGTCGAACTCGCCTTGCACCTGCTGGGCCATCTCCGCAACGGAATCGTGCAACGAGCTGACCACTCGGTCCTGTGGAAGGGCACGCAGCGCCTCGAGGGCCCGTCCGATCTGTCGCACGGCCTCGTTGACGACGGCCTGAGCGTCCGGGCCGGTGATGCGCCGGCTCTCCAGGAGCGCCAGCGCGCTCAGCTCATGCAAGCCGGCGATCGCAGTCGCGATGGCGTCGGCGGCAGGGGTCTCCAGAGGGACATCTATCAGCGACAGCCAGCGATCAGCGATGCCCGGAACCGGGAACAACTTGCCGGACTGCGCGCGGGCGGCAAAGTGAGGTCGCACGCTGGAGGCAACAAGAGGAAGCAGGTCGGCGGACTGTCCTGGAAGGTCGGAGCCAGCGATGAGATCCGCCAGGCCGGTCATGGTCTCTTCGTACCGCTCAAATCCGTCGAGAGTGACCACCAACGCTGTCTCCACCGGCGGCCAGCTCCCCTTGCCGGCGTCCGGGCGTGTGAGCGGCTGGACCTGCCAACCGTGCTCAGCTGCGCGCTGCCGCAGCGCGTCACAACTCGCGTGATAACGCTCCGCGGCGCGATCGGCCGCGATCTGCGCTGCTAGGCGCAGGCGGTCATCTCGTGGCCACCCACGGGTCAGCGCTGACACCGTAGACAGAGTGGTATGCCCCGCGGCGAGCTCATCGAGAACGTCGGCCAACTGCAACAGGGTCGTGCCGATGCGGTCGAGTATCGGTGGTGGTTCCTTGAGGCCGAGTAGCTGCCAGGGCTCAAGCTCTAGCTCAGCGATCTTGGGCAGCAGCGTGTCCCGAGCGATCGACGCCATCGCTGCGTGCCGCTGCGCAGTGTTGAACAACCCGCCGACGAGGTTGCGCACGATCCCGTGAGTCAGGCTGTGCAGCGGGTCGTCCTCGAAACCGGCGACGCGCTCGTCCTCGGGATCTGCGACGGGGTCGCGGATCGGCCTCGGCATGAGGCGCTCGATGTCAGTCGCCAGACCTTGCCGTTCAGTGCTCAGTCGCTGAAGTTGCTGCCCGCCGCGGGAGGCAACCCACAGTTCCGCAGCCCGGCCCAGAAAGTGACCAGTGCGCTCAAGCACGGCCAATCCGGTGGTCAGCCGCGCCGTCGTGGATTCCGCTGCCACGAGCGAGCTGGCGTAGCGTGCGCGGGTCCGGTTCCAGGAGACAACGGTCTGGCCGACGGCGTACTGCCGCAGCAGGCCGGTGGAACCCGGGAGGTGCCCGCCGTAGCCGAGAGGTTGGCCCGACGCGGTGACCGTCGTCAGGTCGGCGCGCTCCACACCGGGGAGGCACTGCAGTCCCCGGCGAGCGATCTCGACGATGTGCGCGTGCGGATCGGGGTTGACCCGGTCAGACACGTGCAGCAGTTGGCCGCGCAGCACCATTTCGGCGCCATCGCGCACGACGTAGAGGTTGAGCAGCCACGGCTCAGCATCCAGGAGCCGCTCGAGGATGCCAGCTACTCCCCCGGCCATCTGGAGCAGCGCCTCCCCCGTGGTTGGGCTCACTGCGCTGGCCGCCTCAAGCAGCCTGGCCAGCTCCTCCAGTGGCGCCTCCGTCATAGCTGCGCAGAGCGGGGAGTCGGTATCCGGCATGAGGTGGAGTCCGCTTCCGGAGATCGCTGCCAGCAGTGCCGTGGCCCGCGCCCGGCTGCCGCCATTCGCGAGCAGCGTCGTGAGGCGATCAGCGCCTAGTTCGGCGAGGAGGGCATCGCGCAACGGCGACGATGCGTCGTCGCGGGTCTGCCGTATCGCGGCGACGGCCGCGGTTAGCCGTGGATCGAACCACTCCCCCACCTTTGTGTCGATCATGGCCAGGTTGAGTGCCAGCGGACGCATGGGCGGTGGCACGTCGTGCGCTTCTAAGATGTCTGCCCAGCGGCGGGCCGTGCGCGTGAAATCAGCCAAACGCAAGCCGTTCAGCGCAGCTGCGGCAAGTGCCACGTCACCCATGGCGGAGCGCGCCAGCCGGTCGGCCAGAGCCCGGATCAGCACTCGGTCCAGGTCGGACTCCGCGGCCAGGAGGCGGGCCACAAAGCCGGCCAGTTGCGGGCTGTCGAGTTGGCCGGTCACGTCCCGGGCTGTGGAACTCAGCAGCGGCGGCGGCACGTGATGCACGGCCTCGCACAGCGCCGCTGAGCGCAGTGGGTGCAAGCCGCTGACGCTGCCATTCCGGACAGTGATCAAGTGCTCCTTGACCAGTCGGGACAACGCAGCCTGCAGGTCGGGTGGGGAGCCACCGATGAGCGCAGTCAACGCCTCAACGGATAGCGACGCCCCCCAGCGGTCGCTGACGCTGACCGGCGCCAGGACTGCCAACTCCATTGTCCGGCCGTCCCTGATGCGGTCGGCAACTTGCTGACCGACGACATCCCGCAGCCTGCGACCTCGCGTGAGTAGGTGCGTGAACTCCATGGTCAGCCCGTCGGCCGCTTCGAACGCCTCGCGCCAGTGCGCGGTGGCGGTCAGCCCGCGGTCGCGCAGCTCCGCGTGGACGCGGGAGGCCAGGGTCTCGTCCAGCTGCGGCCTGACGTGCACCACGTCGGAGCCGGTGGCAAGAGGATGTAGGTCCTCTTCGCGAACGGACCCCACCAGTAGGACCTCCGGCATGCTCGCCACTCGGCGATGCAGCGCGTCCCACGCGGTCAACTCGCCGCTGCCCACCCCGTGAACGAGGAACCCGACAGTGGCGTGGCGTCCCCCGGCAGCGGCTCGAGCAAGTCGAATCAGCGGTTCGACATCGGCCACCTGTAGCCGGCGCACCTGGTACCAGGTGACGTGCCGGGCGACGTAGCCAGCCATCCACAGCACCGCCGACTTGCCGATGCCAGACGGCCCGACGATGAGCACGCTGCCCGTGGCGTCGAGCCCAGCAAGGACGTCATCGGTCGCGCCGGGTCGCGGAACCACCAGACCGGCTGCGACGTGCCCCGGCTGGACACCGATGCCGGAGTAGAAGCCCGGGGTGTCCAACGGGGTATCGAAATCCACTGGCTCGCAGGCGCCGCTTCTTACGGCTTCCTGCAACGCCGCCACGTCGATCATCTCGGCCGACCTCGTGACGAGGTGTTCGACGTCCGTTCGGCTAAGCCCACTGCGCTGATCCCAGCCGACCTCGCCGTTGCGATCTGCACGGTCTGCCACAGCCGTGCGCAGCTCTGCCATCACCGCGACCGTCGCACCCACAGGTAGTCGAGTGCGTGCGCCGATCAGCTCCGCGACGTCGGCGTGGAGCTGCGTTAGTGGCAGTACTAGGACGCTGGCCCGCTCCATGAGCGGGCTGATCTCCGAGGCCGGTAGACCGTACTCCGCAGCCAGACGCTGCACCTCGGCGGCCAGCTCCGCGCCATCTAGATCTTCACCTAGCGGTACGTCCCAGTCGTCGGGGGCGTAGCCGGCCACCGGACGTTCGAAAACCAGGACCAGCTTCTGGGAAGCGGTCGTGGGAAGGCTGGTGTGCCTCTGCCAGGCCTTGAGCAGGTGACGGGCGCCGTCCCCGAGCGGGAAGTCGCCGACGCGCGCTTGGCGGGACTTGACCTGCACTTGTCGCGGGACGGCCCCCTCACAGCTCAGGTCATCGAGGCCCTCCGGAACCAGTCGGTCGACGGGGACGAGTCCGGCGAGCATCCGCGCCGCCAACCACCCGCCGACGGCGTCCTGATAGTGGTACCCGCGACCAGCGATGGCGCCGTGCCGGCTGGAATGCCAATGCGCGTCCAGGAGGGTCGCGAGATCCCGGTCAGGGTCTGGACCTGTCCCCGCGGCGACGTCAGTTCGCCGCTGTGCCGGATGATCTGCTGCGGAAGCCTGAACACCACGCCCCCCGCCCTGCGTACGTCGCGGCTTCGCCCTAACCATCGCTCGTCACGCCTCGATGCCGCTCGCCGCGCGCCCACGCTCTGGGGTCAGTGGTCGTCCCGGCGCGGTCCAGTCCCCGGACCCGGACGATGTCGCGGAGACGAAGTACCGGCACGCTCACGATCGTGCCTCAAGCTCCTGACGACCCAGGCGCCAGGAGAAACCGGCGTGGCGACGGGTCGCCTCCCTACCTTGCGAGCCGCTGTACGTGAGAGTGCCGGTATGCCTCGGCGGCGCCAGTCACTGCCACCGCCGCGCGCGTACAGCGCGGGCGGCGACTGGCCGCACGGGCCACTCCTGCCCGATTCCCCGGTGGCGGCGCGCTACGCCCGCGAGATCGCACGGCGACTGGTGGCTGCCGTCGGCGACCGGAGCCGCACGGAGGTCGCCGACCGCGCTGATCTCTCGCGGTCCGCTCTACATGACCTGATGACTGGCCGCTCGTGGCCCGACGTCGTCTCTCTCGCAAAGCTCGAGAAGAGTCTCGCTGTCCGCCTGTGGCCCGATGAGTTCCCCTGATCGGCTGGACTAGGAACCGCTGATCAACACGGCCTGCATGGTGTCGTTTATAAACGACACCATGCAGGCGGAGGGAGTGCCGGAGTTCATTGCGAGGGCCCCGGAAGCGGGTGCCGATCGGCGCTTCAACGCAACCGCGGACCTTCGAACCTTTATTCGGGGGCTGGTCGAATCGACCGGCACCCCTGGCGGCGTGAAGCCTGAGATGACCGACCTGGCAGGTGCCATAGCGCTTCGGGTACCAGCCCAGGCCGTGACCGTGCGTAAGCCGGCTCGAACCCTAGCTCCGACCAGCGCAGTGCCGGACTTGGTGGCGGTCTCCTGCCGGCTCGTCACGGTGGACCACCGCAACCGCCTCCGACTGCGCTCAGCACTGCAGGGCATCGAGCTACCGCGGCACCTCGACGTCCTCGAGCTCGGTGACGGCTTCGCGGTGCTGGGTGTGGCTGCCGACGGCTCTCGTGCAACTGCAGGCATCCAGCTACGCGTCGACTCGCAGCAGCGCCTCCTCCTCTCGCCTGGCGTCACCCACCGTCTCGGCGTCGGCCACGAGGCTCGCCAGCTCCTCGTCGCCGGCGACGAAGACTCGCACCAGCTCGCCCTGGTTCACCTGGGCGCCCTACTGGCGAAGGCTCGCAACGATGGTGCGGCGGAGGCCGCCGCACGATGACGATGAGCTCGTTGACGCGCCAGGTGATGGCCAGCCTCATCCATGCGCACAACCTGACCGCTGCCGACCTCGTCGAACTGGCCAATGAGCTGGGCGACTCGGCGAGGCCCGGCGCGTCCGCTGGGCCGCCCGGCAAGACCGTGCAGGAGTTTCACCCCCGGGTCGTCGCGGCGTGCCCGCGGAAGTCCCTGCCGACCTACAGCATCGGCTTCCGTCGCTTGGTCGACGTGCACGGGGGGTCGTTGCTCAGCGACGTGACCCCTCTGGACCTCACCGTTCTCCGTGACGAGGTGCGCCGCCAGGTCGGCGAGCGGCGCGTCGCGGATGCACTGGCCAGAGGCCGGCTGTTGCGCTCCAGCGACCCAGACGCGTACGGCCGAGGAGCGGCCGAGAACTTCGTTCGTGCAGTCCGCTTCTTCTTCAAGTGCGCGGTCCTGGATGGACGACTGGAAGTCAGCCCGGCCACCAGCCTTCAGGCCCCGCAACGCCCCAACGCGCCGGAGCGTCCGCTCACCGACGAGCAGCTCGCCGAGCTGCAGTTCGTCTGCTCTGCTACCGGGGACGACCCGGAGCTCGACGGGCTCCTGTTCGAGTTTCTCCGGCACACTGGGTGCCGACGCGAGGGCTCGCTCAACCTCCGGGTAGGAGACCTGCACGCCGAGGACTGCCGCGTCACGGTGACGGAAAAGAACGGTCAAACCCGCGACCTTCCACTCCGTCGGGACGTCATCGAGCGTCTCCTCACTCACGCCGCTCGCCGCGGCGCCCAGACCAGATCGGATGCCGTCTTCCGCTACAAGGACGGTCGCCCGCTGACACGGCGCCGGTTCAACACCTTGTTCGACCGGCTGGACAAGCACACGACCTGGAGCGAGTCGCTCGACGTCGGCCCGCACTGGATTCGGCACACCACCCTCGACGACGTCCGTCGCGTGGCCGACGTGCGCGTGGCTCAGTCCTACGCCGGACACCGCGACGAGGCCGCCGGCACCATCGGCCGGTACACCAAGCCCACCTTCGACGAGCTGGCTGCGGCGTACGAGGCCATCTTCGGGCCGCGATGCTGAACGGCCTTCTCGCGCTGGTGCAGTGGCTGCGGGCCGTCCTCAGCCTGCATGTCGTCGAGGACCACCATCTCCGGCGGCGGAGCCTGCCCTGGGGCCGGCTGGTCTTGCCGCTCGGCTCCGAGCGTCGGCATGGCCCCGGACGACGGCGTAGGCCCTACAACGCCAAGGTCCTCACCTCGCGAGCTCGTGGGCCGCCGGACGATGACGGCCAGCGGACACCTGCTGTGACCGTCCCTCCCGTCCTCGTCCCCATGAAAGGAGTGCCTGCTGCTCCGCCTCTGACGGCCACAGCAGGTGTCACCGGCCAACAACTTCACACGGCCATCGCTTGCTCACTCCCCCACCTCCCGATGTGGGGGTCCTTGGCATGCCCTCAACCCAGACAGCGTGAGCGTGGATCTGCTCCCCACGGTCCCGCGAGAGCGACGTCCCGACGATCCAGGTACGGCCGGCCATTGCCGAATGCAGCCGGGGATGGCGCCGGCAGCTTGCTGGTGCGGCGTTGCCCAGCGCTGACCCCGCCGGCGGGTGGCCGGCCGAGCCTAGGAGGCTCCTGTGCTGTTCGTGCCTCTGGACCGCGGAGCGGTCGTCATGGTCTGTGACGAGACGTGTCTCGTCGCCGTGGCGAACCGTGTTCCCACCATCGAGCCGCTGGTCGTCCCTCAGCTCGACACCTGCTGCACCTGTTATGCGTGCTCACTCACCGTGCCCGGGACGAGATGCCCGTGCTCTGTGCTGGACGTCAGCTGCAGCCGTCCCTCGTGGTTGCTCACCACACAGGCCGCCGATGCCATGGACGCGATCTACGAGGCCGTCGGGCCCGCCGAGCTCACGGAGTCGGACTGGCAGCAGCTGATGGGCTGGGGCGAGCAGCTCTGGGTGGGTGGCCTCGTAGGCCTGCTCTGGGTCCGCGAGCAGCAGCCTGAATCTGACCGGTGATTGGGGCTTGTCTCCAGTCGAGGCGCCGCGACGGTGCCGTGGCGGTGGACGTGAGCCACCCCCGCGGGACGGCGGGGGGACGTCCCCCGCGCCGCGGCGACCCTGGAGGGTCCCGTGTCAACTCAACCAATCCGATCGGTCCCAAGCCCGCGGCGGCGCATCGGCAACGCAGCGCACCGGGACCGAGACCTACGCCGACTGCTCGCCGTCTGGCGAGCACTCGGCGCCCGCTACATCGCCGCCCAGGCGCACGGCGGAGACGACGAGGTAGAGCTCGCCGATTCGCTCGGCGCAATCGAGGACGCCCTCCAACTCCGTCACACGGCGGTCTGGCAGGCGGTTCAGGCGGAGCTGCACGTCGCTCTGGTCGGGGCCGAGCACCACGGCGATGCCGTGACGCCGGCGTCCGGATGCCTCATCTGCCGACGACTCGTCGATGGTTTACCCATCTCCATCGGGCGGCTGGTCCTGCAGACGGACGGTGTTCGATGACCGCCATCCCCGCCCAGCGGTCCAGTACCGGGCGGGTCACGGTCATCGACGACGTGCTGGAAGTCCAGCACCTGCGCATCACGCACTCGGAGACGGTCGCGCTCGCCCGCCGCGTACTCGCCGAGCACGGGCCCGCGGCGCTGGTTGACGACGTGGCCTCCGCCGTCGTCGTCGGGATGATCGCCGGTCGGCTACAGCGCAGCACCGGCGACACCACTTCGGTGATGGAGCGCGCCCTCGCGAGCTTCGACGAAGCGGTGCAGGCACGCGCGACAGCCACCGTCGCGCAGCTCGATGGCCTGCTCGCCCGAGTCGACGCCACCGAGCTAGCCACCCGGCAGGCTGCCACGGACGTACTGGGCGCCCTGCCCACCCGGATCGAGCAGGGCCTGACGGCTGTACTCGCCGGTGGTGCGGGCAACGTCCGCGAGGCTGTCCGGCAGGCCGTTGCCACGGCCCAGAACGAGGCGCTGGCCCAGCTCGAACGGGTGGTGCGCTCGCACACCGCCGAGGTGCGCAGCGTCGTCAGCACCGAGAACCCCAGCTCGCCGATCGCGGCGTTGCGCCGGGACCTCACAGCAACCGTCGAGAACACACGGCGGGAGCTGGTCGAAGGACTCGCCGCGGTGCGCGCGCTGGTGCAGGCCGATCAGGCCCAGGCCGCGGCGCGCAGCAAGTCCAGCGCGGCGGGGAAGGACTTCGAGGACGCCGTCGCCCACATCGTCGACGAGTGGGCGAAGGCCACCGGCGACTGCGTCGAGCACGTCGGTGCCCACCCCGGAGCCGGCACGACCAGGAAGACCGGGGACGTCGTCGTCCGTGTGCTGTCATCAGGCAGCAACCAGCCCACCATCGCCATCGAGGCGAAGCGGCGGGCCAGGGCTCTCACGGCGCGGCAGCACCGTGAGGAGCTGGCCGAGGCCATGCGGGTCCGCCGCGCGCGGGCGGCACTAGCCGTCGTTCCGACACCGGATCAAGTGCCGGGGCCGGGCCGGTTCCACCGGGTCGACCCCAACGCATGGGTCGTCTCCGCCGACGACCCCGAGCTGCTGAAGCTGGTACTCGCCGTAATCCGGGAACTCACCCTCCTGGCGACCGCCCAAAGCGACGGAGACCCGGCCGTCGACCTGACTCGTGCACAGGCCGCTATCGGCCACGGAATCCAGCTACTGACCCATTTCGACGAAGTCAGTAGGCACACGGGAACAGCCGAACGGGCGCTCGGAGGCATCCGCAGCACCGCGGACAGCCTGCGGGCTGCGCTGACCGCGCAGCTGCAGGAGGCCGTCCGCGCTCTGCAGCCCAACGCCGGCAGCGCGTAGGAACGACTGGGAGGAGGAGCATTCCGCTCCTCCTCCCAGTTCGTCTCTGCGGCTTCTGGTCACCGAGTATTCAGAGGCTTGCGGCGGTGCCGCAGGTGTCTCATCACCCCGGGGGATTGCTGATTCGGCACAGACGTGCGTCTTTCACGGAACCGCGGCTTCACCCATCGAGCCCCCCGGTCCAGCTGCGCAAACAGCGGGCCAGTGACCGCCCGTGCACGTACCACTGGTCGCGCCCGTTCATGGTCAGCTTCTGGGCCTTGACCCGGCCCCTGCGAGCCCAGGCGGCGATCAACTGCGGCGCGAGACCGTACTGCGCAGCCGCCTCGCTCACCGTGATGTAGCCGTTCGGTGCGCCCTGCACGGCGAGCGCCTTCCGCAGCCGCTCCCGGTGCACCCAGACGATGGTCTTCTGGGGCCCCCGCGAACGCCGGACATGCTCGACGACACCGTTCTCCAGCAGCCTTCGCACGACGCTGTAGGAGGCCCCCAACTCGTCGATGGCCTCCTGGAGCCGCACGTAGCCATCGCCAGGAGGGGCGGTCTCGGCCGCGATGCGCCGGAGATCCTCGATCGAGTACCACCACAGCTCTCCAACACCCCGGTGACGACCGTCGGTCCAGTGCCGCACCCGTCCGGCCAAGCGCCAGTTCCGGAGGTCGTAGTTGGAGGCACCGATGAGCTCCTTCGCCCTCCGCGCGCCGACGTAGCCCTCGGGGATCTTCAGCCGTTCACGCCACGCGGTGAGGTCCTCCTCGGCGATGTGCGTGTACGCAGATGTTCGCCCGCTGGTGCCGCTCTTCCGCGCCCGCAGGCGTCCCTGCGCCACCCGCTCCCTGACCCGTGCACGCAGATCCTTCAGGGGGATGTTCAGCTGCCCGGCGGCCTCCTCGAGCGACACCCACGCGAGGCCAGATCCGTCCGCCGCCGCCTTGCGCTCGTACTCCTCGATGGACGCGACGGTCACCCGGCTCCGGGTCCCATTGCTGCCGAACGGGGTGGTCACCTGGACCAGCAGACCCCGGCTGATGAGCGTCGAGACGACACCGTTGCCGACGCGCAGCCGGCGCGCAGTCTCGGCGCGGGTCAGGACGTTGGCGTCACTGAACCGCTCTTGCAGGCCAGCGAGCTCTGAGGCGGCGACGTAGTGGCGGTGCGGGTAGTCCGGGTGCATCTGCCGCTGGAGGTGCCCCCCGTGAATGAGCCGGCGCACGCTGTGGGGGCGCACATCCAGGAGGGCGGCCGCCTCCTGGATGGTGAGCAGGTCCTCGGTGCCCTTCGGGACTGCCCACAAGTCACCGCCGTAGTAGGTCTGCAGGACCTCCTCGATGACCTTCGCGATGGTCGACAGGCCCTTCAGCGTGAGGAGGCTGTAGGCCGCGGCGGTCACCGCGGCGCCCCGGACCCCCCGCTCCTCGTCGACGATGCCCTCGAGCTTGTGGCCGAGGTACTTCGCCCGCGCGACCTCCGGCACCCGCCTGTCGTCCAGGAGCTGGGTGGCGACCGTCTTGCGCAGCCAGTGCGGGGTGACCTTGTGGCCGACCGTCTTCTCGGTCAGCCCGAGGTCGGTGAGGATCTTGTCCAGGCGTCCCCGGAACGCGCTGCCGTTGTCCTTCGGTGGCCCTCCCTGCGGAAGGACGTAGATCGGGACGCGCCGGCGGGGGTCGTTGCGCGGCACGGTGGGGTCGAACGGGTCGAAGCCGTGGAACCGCTGGATGTACTCGCGCAGGAACGCCGTCGACGTCGGCCCCAGCGTCAGCCGTCGCGCGGCCGAGCGGGTCTTGCCGCGCTCGACGATGTGGGTCACTTCGCCGGTTTCGTCGTCCCTCTCACTGAGCTGCATCCGGTGGCCGCAGTGCAGGTAGCCGTACCCGTCCCCCTCGGCGGCACTGGCGTCGAGGAAGTCGACGATGAACACGCCGGCCGCCTCGCCGATCCGCATGCTCAGGCCGGAGATGGCCCAGAACACGTAGCGGTCGCTCGGCAGCATCCGCTGGTGGACGGCGAAGACCTCGTCCCACTCCAGCGCGCGCTCGGGCACCTCGCGCTCATGCTCGTGCTGCTTCTCGGCGCCTCCCCGGCGCCGCCTCTCGATCGTCTCCTCATCGACGACGACGTACGCGGCCGGATTGTGGTCGACGATCCGCTCGGCGCGGTCCATGTTGATGGCCTGGTCGTAGATCCGCCACAACGTCCCGCTGACCTGGTTCAGCGTCGACTTCGCAAGCGGTTTGTCGGTGCCCTCCGCCACCGCCTCGGCGGCGAGCCTGTCGAGGTACTCCTGCACCTGGTCGTGGTTGATGGCCCGCATCGGCCAGTCCGCCCACGGCGCGGTGAGGATGTACCGGTCGATGATGCGGCGCCGTCCCTCGAGAGTGCCCTTCTGCGGTCGTCTCCCCCACCGGGGGCCCCGCTTGCCGGGGACGCCCTGCCGCTTGTACCGCGGCCACCAGATGTCCTGGATGTACGAGCGCAGCGAACGGCCAGACCGGGGCTGCTCGACGATCGACTTCGGCGGCAGCGGGCGGCCCGCCCGCAGTTCCTCGACGGCGAGGTCGTAGTACTTGGCGGCGTTCGTCGGGCTGGTGAACCCGCTGACCGTCCTGGTCTTGCCGTTGCCGAGCGGGATGATCGTCTTCCAGAGCTTCCCGGTCGTGCCCTGCGGGTAGACGTGCTTGGGCAGCGTGCGGTTCTCCGGCTTGCGCTGGGCGGGCATCAGGCACCCACCCGCGGAGCGGGCACCGCCGACACGGTGGTCAGACCGACCAGGGCCATGACGTCGCGAACATGGGCGGCGTGCACATCGGCGAGCTCGCGAGCGGACACCGCCTCGACCTGGGCGACCGCGAGCTGCTCGCGGAGCCGGTCGAGCTCGCTCTGCTTCTCCCGGCACACCCGGCACTCCTCCGGGGAGGCGGTGTGCGGCACTGCCAGCGACGCAGGTGTCGAAGGACCGGGCACGACGGGCTCGAGGCCGGCCTGCACCAGGTCTACCAGCGGGATGCGCCAGGCTCCGCTCTCCCCGTCGTCCTTGACCGCCCCGGGGAACTGGCCGTCGGCCAGCCGGCGCTTGACCGTGTCGCGGCTGACGCCGCACGCTTCGGCGGCCTCCTTGAGCGTGAACCAGAACCCCTGTGGGGTCTGCGCGGTCCTCACCTCATGCACCTGCTCTCGCGTCAGGCGTGCCCTGGGGCACGCGGCGGACGTGCACCGGGAGCGAGTTGCACGCGTGCAAATCGCGGTCCCGGCGAACGCTCTGCGCGCTGCAGCGTGCTCGCAGTAGGGAGCGTGACATTCGCCGAAAAGACGGCACCACACGAGAGGCGTTGGTCGCGTGTACGAGTCGCAGCCGAGGATGAAAGTGCAGGTGATAGAGGCATTCGGCAGCGGCTGCACCAGGGGGGCACCACCCGAGCGTGCAAGGAAGCGTGCAAATCCAGGGGCCGTCGGCGTCGCGCTTTCGAGCGAACACCGAGCTTCCACGACAACCCCGGTGCGGTCCGTACGATGGCGGGTGCGCGAGGTCCAGACCCGCGACGCTGCCGACTGGCAGTTGCGGTGAGGACCAGACCACAGATGAACGCCCGTCAGACGGCCCCGGGGCCTGAGACGGGCGTTCATCGTTGTCGACGCACCGGGCGTGCCGCTCGCCGCCGCAGGCCTGGTAGGGGTGAACCCGAAAAGGACATACGCCGTCTGGGCGAGCAGCCTTCGCCACCGCAACGGCACGGTGACGCGGTCAAGGTTGAGCTCGGGGCAGCGGAGAATGGCAACTGCCGCCCCGACTCTGGCCATCCAGCACGGTGGTCCCGGCCTCATCTGCCGGACGCGTTCAGGAGCACCTGCCGCGGTCTCAAGGGTGGTCATGCCCCCTGTGGTGCCGCCTCGGGGCAACGGAGCCCGAATAAAGGTTCGGTTAGTACGTGCGAGAGCGGCGCGTCGCTCCGGGGAATCGCTGGAACGCTTCGCGACGATGTTGCCGTGCCCAGGCGCCGCAGGAGTCCAGACGAGCTTCGAGAAGCACCCGTAGGGACCTTGAGCGCCGAGGAACAGCGTGACCGCCAGGCGGCTCTGACCCTGGATCGACTCCTTCAGCCTGTGGCAGAGAAGCTCGCCGCTCCTCATCAGTGCGCTCTGCCTGACTGCAGCGACCGACTCAGCCAAGCGGACCTGGCACACGACGCCGATGTTTCGGAGGACGCGATCTCCTACGTCTTGAACGGTCAGGTCTGGCCGAACCTGCAGCTCCTCCTGGCGCTCGTCGGGTCGATCGAGTACCAGGCTGTGGGCTACAGGAAAGCTGATGGCTAGGCGCCCCCTCTACAGGTACTTACCTGCCGATGCGGCCGACGACTACGACTGCATCTGGTACGAACTCACCCCTGAGCGAGTAGCCGAGAACCCTCCTCGCACGCCACGCCGCCAACTCCAGGTCTTCGCCGTCGCACAGTGGGCCGCAATCTGGAGGCTGTGTGAGGCGGCGATCGCGGAACGACTCAGCGTTGGTGGAAGGCTCAGCGACATAGCCGAGGCTGGCGGCATCACGCCCAAGGGCCTACGCCAACTACGAGGGGGGCTGCTCTGGCCGGACAGCCTCACCGCCCTACGGCTGGCCGCAGCTCTCGGCGTTGATCTGGCTGTCGAGCCCATGAAGTAGCCGCCCACATGCGGCAGACGAGAGGCCTGGCTACATGCTGATCCACACCGCGGGCCCGCAGGACCGCGGAGGCCGTTGCGACCCCATCGGATGAGTCCGGCATACACCAACTCCGGCTACCGTCCCTGCAGACAGTGAACCGTTGGTGACGCAAGGAGAGCAGTTGATGACGGGGGACAACGCTGGGGACGGCGCCGGCGAGAGCCAGCTGCTCGAGGTGGTCCGCCCAGGAGCGGTTCTGCGTGGGCTGGCCGGCCCGGAGCCGGTCACCATCGTGGCCGTCGACCGACTTACGGACGACTCGGCGAACGTTGCGTATCGCACCGAATCAGGGGCCCTCGCCGAGCGGATGGTGTTCTCCTCCCACCTCCCTGGGCTGACGCCGGTGCAGGCGGGGGCGGCGTTCTCCTTCGACGGCGACCCAGCCTCGTTCAAGCTCGCGGCGGAAGCCCGCCGGATGCGTCTGGCCCATCTCTTCGATCCGCAGGCAGCCTTGGGCACATCAGACGTCGACCCGCTCCCCCATCAGCTGCGCGCCGTCTACGAGGAGATGCTCCCCCGTCACCCGCTGCGCTACGTCCTCGCCGACGACCCCGGTGCCGGCAAGACCATCATGGCCGGGCTCCTGATCAAGGAGCTGTTGATGCGCGGCGATGCGCAGAACGTCATGGTCGTCGCGCCAGGCTCGCTCGTGGACCAGTGGGCGGACGAGATGCGAGACAAGTTCGGGCTCGACTTCGCCCTACTCACGAAGGACGCCATCGAGCAGGGCGGCAACCCGTTCGCCCGCGGCGGGTTGTGGCTTGCCCGTCTCGACGTACTCGCCCGCAACAAGGAGGCGATCCTCGACAAGGCGTGCGAGACCGACTGGGACCTCGTGATCTTCGACGAGGCGCACAAGATGTCGGCGAACGTGTTCGGCTCCGAGGTCAAGAAGACGAAGCGGTACCAGATGGGTGAGCGGCTCGGCGCCGCCCGCAACATCCTGCTCATGACGGCGACGCCGCACTCCGGCAAGGAGGAGCAGTTCCAACTGTTTCTGGCGCTGCTCGACGCGGACCGATTCGAGGGGGTCGTACGCGAAGGCACCCGCCGAGTTGACGTCTCCGATCTGATGCGCCGGCTGGTCAAGGAGGAGCTGCTCCGCTTCGACGGAACCCGACTGTTCCCGGAGCGCCGCTCGTACACCGTCCAGTACCCCCTCTCGGACCCGGAGAAGGCGCTCTACGGCGCTGTGACTGACTACGTCCGCGACCAGATGAACCTGGCTGACCGGCTGCAGGACCGGGACAACCGCCGTCGCGTTGCGGTTGGGTTCGCCCTCACCACCCTCCAGCGACGGCTCGCCTCGAGTCCGGCGGCGATTCACCGCTCGCTGGAGCGCCGTCTGCAGCGGCTGCAGGGCGAGCTCCGTGACGCGCAAGCCGGCCTAGCAGCCAAGCCGGTAGACATGGACGGCTTCGAAGGAGATCTGGACGACCTCACCGACGAGGAACGCGAGGCGCTGGAGGACAAGGCCGTCTCCGCCGCCACAGCTGCGGCCTCCATCCCGGAGCTGGAGACCGAGATCGCAGTGCTGACGGGCCTGGAGCAGCAGGCTCGCGCGATCCGCAACTCCGGCTCCTACTCAAAGTGGGACCGGCTGCGCGAGACCCTCGACGACGCTGACCCGATGCGCGACGCCTCTGGCGCCCGGCGCAAGGTCATCATCTTCACGGAGCACCGGGACACCCTCGACGACATCACCGCACGACTGCGCAACCACCTCGGCCGCGACGACGCCGTTGTGACGATTCACGGCGGCACCCGGCGGGAAGACCGCAAGAAGGCGCAGGAGACGTTCCGAAACGACGCCAACTGCGTGTTCCTAGTCGCCACCGACGCCGCTGGGGAAGGCGTCAACCTGCAGAATGCTCATCTGCTGATGAACTATGACCTCCCGTGGAACCCCAACCGCATCGAGCAGCGATTCGGTCGCGTGCACCGCATCGGACAGCACGAGGTGTGCCACATGTGGTCCCTCGTCGCGAAGGACACTCGGGAAGGCGACGTCTACGCGCGACTGCTGGAGAAGCTGGAACAGCAGCGAAGCGCGCTCGGCGGACGTGTCTACGACGTGCTCGGGCAGGTCTTCGAGGGGAACTCGCTTCGCGACTTGATGATCCAGGCTATTCGGGAAGGCGACGCGGCCGAGACCCGTGCACGTCTGTTCGAGGTCGTCGACGCGCAGGTCGGCGACGGGATCCGTGAAGTCCTGTCGACCGACCAGCTCGTCACGACGACTCTGACAGGGAGCGACATCGAGCAGGTGCGCAGGGAGATGGACCGCGCCGAGGCTGCTCGACTCCAGCCACACCACGTCGAGGCGTTCTTCGCCGCGGCTTTCGCTGACGTCGGTGGCACTCTGCGCAGCAGAGAACATCACCGGTACGAGATCCGGTCCGTGCCCGCCGCAGTCAAGGACCAGGACCGCATCACCGGCCGGGGCACTCCTGTCGTCGGCGCCTACTCACGCATCGCGTTCGACCGCGCCCACGTCCGGGTCGAGGGCCACACCGCCGACGCGACCCTCATGCACCCCGGCCACCCTCTGATGACCGCCATCCTTTCGCTCATCGGCGACCGCCACGGCGACACCCTTCGGCATGGCGCCGTCCTCGTCGACCGGCACGACGCGGCAGTCGATCCGTATGTCGTCTGCCTGCTGGAGCACGACGTCACGGACAGTCGCGCAGATGCGACGGGTCAGCCGCAGATCATCTCCAGGCGCGTCCAGTACGTACGCCTCGACCCGAACGGGACCATCAGTCCGATCGCGCAGACACCAATCCCGAACCTAGAACCGCCCACCGACGACGAGCGTGACGCTGCCCGTGACGTCCTCAAACAGCCCTGGTGTCAGGCCAGCGACCTCGACCGGCGCATGGTCACTCACGCATCGGCGACGGTGGCCCGCGATCACCTCGAGCACGTGACCGCGATCACGCACGAGCGAGTCGATAAGACCAAGCGCCTGGTCCGCGAGCGACTCCAACATGAGATCAACTACTGGGACCGCCGCGCTGCCGAGATCCGGGAGAACGAGAGAGCCGGCAAGCACAGCCGACTGCCCGCCGATCAGGCTCAGACCAGGGCGGAGGAGCTCGCCCGCCGCCTCGACCGACGCATCCGCGAACTCGACCTGGAACGCTCCATCGCCGCCACCCCGCCGCGGGTCACCGGCGCGACCCTCGTCATCCCCCAGGGCTGGCTTGACGCGCTGACTGACCCCGAAGGTGCTGAGACCCGCGCCCGCGAGACCCAGCGGATCGAACGGATTGCGGTGGACGCCGTCCTGGGCATCGAACGATCCCTCGCCGGCCACCATCCGACAGAGATGCCGCACAACAACCCGGGCTACGACATTGAGTGCGACACCCCAGACGGCCTCGACTTCATGGAGGTCAAGGGGCGGGTGGAGGGAGAGGACACCTTCGTCCTCACCAGGCAGGAGGCTGTCACGGCGCTGAACAAGCGCAACCACAGCGTCCTCGCGCTCGTTCGGGTCCACGTCGACGACAGCACCACGGTCCGGTACATCCGAGAGCCGATCACCGAGCCCATCCAGCCCTGGCAGACCGCGGTCCAGGCCGACTGGAACTACTTCTGGAACCGCGGAACGGAGATGGCCCCGCAGTGAGCAACACCCGCGAGCACAAGAAGCTCATCGAAGTCGCGCTTCCACTCGACGAGATCAACGCAGCGTGTAAGGCCGATAAGGACCGCAAGACCGGCACTATCCGAAACCTGCACAAATGGTTCGCGCCTATGCCCCTCCCGGCTTGGCGTGCTCTGCTCTTCGCCGCCCTGGTGGACGACCCGGCTGATGACGAGAAGCGCGCGTATCTCCTTGATGTCATAAAGCGCCTCGTCGCAAGCGGCGCCAACGTCCCCGACGATGCGGTCGTCAAGGAGGCTCGCGAGATCATCAGATCGCAGTTTCCTGACGGCCTACCGACCGTCATGGACCCGTTCTGCGGTGGCGGGTCGACTCTCGTGGAAGCGCAACGTCTCGGTCTCCCCACGTTCGGCAGCGACCTGAATCCCGTGCCTGCGCTAATCAGCCGGACACTCACTGACTTGCTTCCGAAGATCTTTGGAAGGCAGCCTCTCCACCCTGACCAAATAGAAACCCCAACGCGTCGAGGGGCTCGACGCTCGGAACCTGCCGCCCTGACATTGGACGACGCGCCCCCAGGCACGCGAACTTATGACAGCTTCGGCGGACTAGCCCGGGACGTCACTCACTACGCGGAGGCGATTGCCGAAGACACAGTTCGTGAGCTGACTCCGTACTACCCCAGCCTTCCCGGGGAAACGCCCGTGGCATGGCTGTGGGCGAGAACCGTGACCTGCCCTAACCCGGCTTGTGGCATCGAGACTGTCCTTGCGACGTCCTGGTCTCTCTCGAAGAAGAAGGATGCGTTTGCATGGATCCAGCCGTCGGTACGTGACGGCGTCGTACACCTCGATGTGGTCACAGGAATGCGGTACGACGGGACCCCTGATGCGCCGAAGGCTGGACGAGGCGCCTCGTTCACATGCCTCGGTTGTCGTTCCGTGATCAAGGAAGACTACGTCGCCTCGGAGGGACAGACCGGGGGGCTCGGCCTCCGCATGACTTGTGTCGTCGCTAACCGAGACCAGGCAAGGGTGCACCGGGCGCCGACGGTGGAAGATGTCCGAGCCGCAGAGCAGGTGCCTGCGGTCGACGACTTTCCCGATCTTGCCCTTCCCAACATCGCGCGATGGTTTTCGGGACCGAGATTCGGACTTCGAACGCAAGCGGATCAGTACACGCGCAGGCAACTGCAGATTCTCGCCGCAACTGCCGACGCGGTTGCGGCCGTTCATGAGCGTCTTCTCAGTGATGGGGCCGATAAGACCTGGGCGGACGTGGTGACGACCGTGCTGGGCCTCGCAGTTGGCCGGATGGCTCAGTATCAGTCGTCGCAGGTCAGGTGGTTCATCGACTCGCGGTCCGGCACAGGCCAGGCTCTGCCAGCGTTCGGCCGGCATGACATGCCGATGCAATGGGATTTCGCAGAGCCAGCGCCGACCAGCGCTGCGGGCTCCCTGACGGGTGCGGTCAAGTCCATCCTCGCTGGAGTGACACAGGCGGGGACTGGGGATGGGATGGTGGAGCGACAAGACGCCAGAGTCGCGAGGGCTCCCGGTCCCTCGCTGGTGGCAACCGATCCTCCGTACTTTGACGCGATTGGCTACGCCGATCTGTCCGACTACTTCTACGTTTGGCATCGCCGTGCGCTGCGGGCGGTCCACCCCGACTTGTACGCGACGATGGCCGCGCCAAAGGCCGGCGAACTCACTGCGATTCCCGCGCATCACGGCAACAGTTCCGAAGTTGCTCGTCGGTATTTTATCGACGGATTCACGGAGACATTCAAGAATCTTCGCGCATCGTTGGCCGACGGACTCCCATTGCTCGTTGTGTATGCATCCAAAGAGCAGAAGGGAGGCCGCGAGGAGGAGACGAGATGGTCGTCGATTCTGACTGCCATCGTGGCAGCCGAACTCGAGATCACCGGTACTTGGCCAGTGCTTGGGGCCCGGGACAAACGGATGATCGGGTTGGATACCAACTCTGTTGCTGCATACGTCGTGATGGCTTGCCGTCCCCGTACGCCCACGGCTGGAACCTGCTCACTTGCCGACTTCAACAGAACGCTCAGGCGTGAGCTCAAGCCAGCCGTGCACGACCTTCAGGCTGCCGGCATTCTGCCCGTAGACCTGGCGCAGGCTGCAATGGGACCTGGCATGCAGGTCTACTCGCGATACCGCGAAGTCTTAGACCAGGCCGGGCAGCGGGTGCCTGTTGAACAGGCTTTGAGGCTTATCAATGCCGCCTTGGGCGAGGTCCTCGACGAGCAAGAAGGGGAGCTCGATGCGCATTCCCGGTTCGCCGTTGCTTGGTGGGAGCGGAACGGATGGGAGGCGGCACCCTTCGGACAGGCGGATCAACTCGCGCGCCCCCAGGGACTATCCGTCGATGACGTCATCCGGGCCGGGGTAGCAGAGCACCCCCGCCCTGGGTTCGTGCAGGTCCGGGGAGTCGTAGGCCTCGATCGCGAATGGAAGCCTTCGTCAGACCGGACGCCCACTGCATGGGAAACGGTGCACCATCTCGCCGACCGACTGATCGACGGCGGCGGGACCCTGGAAGCGGGTCGGCTGATGA
This sequence comes from Blastococcus sp. SYSU DS0539, assembly GCF_054050855.1. Taxonomy (NCBI): domain Bacteria; kingdom Bacillati; phylum Actinomycetota; class Actinomycetes; order Geodermatophilales; family Geodermatophilaceae; genus Blastococcus; species Blastococcus sp. SYSU DS0539. The sequence goes on from NZ_JBJHAF010000010.1 coordinate 165,785, forward strand.
GCGAACTCGGCGCATTTCGCGATCCGGCTCAGGCTTTGGTCTACAGACTGCATGCAATCGCAGCGAAGAAGGGTTGGACGAAGGACCAGGAGCGCTACAACGCGCTCATTGGGAGCTGGTCTGACCTGCTGGCCGTTGCGGCGACTGAAAAGGATGGGTTGTTCTAGTGGCTGGGCTGTCGAACAAGGAGCGCGTCGGAAGGGTCCTCGACTCGGTCGCCGCCGGACTTTCGCCATGGATGGTGGATCTGCTGACCCGGAAGTACGGCGATGTTTGGCAGACCCAGGTGCGCGCGGCCGCTGGCGCTTCGCCGCGAGAGTTCGGCGACAGCATCTCTGACCCTTCTTACCTCTTCTGGGTCTTCGACAAGCAGTGGCAGAGCTTGTTCCGAGATCACGCCTCACACGAAGAGCGGCGCTGCGTGTCGGCGCTGTGGGACGCACGCAAGGAGTGGGCGCACGGAGGCCGATTCACCGACGAGCAGGCGGAGCGGGTGCTGTCTGACGGGGAGCACCTGCTCAGGCACGTTGGCGCAGTCTCTGTCGCCGACGAGATCGACGAACTTCGCAGGGAGTTGCGGCGGATCAGGTTTGAGAAGGACCAGCGTCAGTACCAGGCGGCCGCCGAGAGGCAGCTCAGTGTTCGGCTCGACACCGGAGGTCTTCCAGCGTGGCGAGAAGTCGCCGAGCCGCACGACGATGTGGCCCACGGGACGTTCCAGCTCGCCCAGTTCGCTGCAGACCTTCGCCAGGTCGCACTCGGCATCGCGCGGCCGGAGTACGGCGACCCGGTCCAGTTCTTCGAGCGGACCTACATCACTCGGGGCCTGCGCTACCTGTTGTCACAAACGCTGCAGCGGCTCAATGGCGTCGGCGGTGAACCGGTCATCGACCTGATGACGACCTTCGGCGGCGGGAAGACCCACTCCGAGATCGCTGTCTACCACCTCGCCGGCGGGGCCGCGGCGGAGACTCTTCTTGGCGTCACGGAGGTGTGCGAGCAAGCCGGAGTCTCCGGTATCCCCGCCGGGGTGAACCGGGCGGTCATCGTCGGCAACGACTTCTCCGTTCTCGGCACGGAGAAGCCCGATGGAACCGTCGTCAACACTCTGTGGGGCGAGCTCGCCTGGCAGCTCGGTGGCAAGGAGGCCTTCGCCACCGTCGCTCGCTACGACAGCAACGGCGTCCCGCCGCCGACGACCGAGCTTGCGGACCTCCTGGCTGCACATTCACCATGCGTCGTCCTCATCGACGAGTGGGTCGCCTACCTGCGCCAGATCTACTCGCGCGGCACCGAGCAGCCGTACCCCTCCGGCACGTTCGATGCGCACCAGACGTTCGCGCAGTCGCTCACCGAAGCCGTGAAGGCCGTCGACACCGCGATCCTCGTCGTCTCGCTTCCCGCGTCGGACTCCGTTCGTGACATGGGCGACGGCATAGCCGACAACACCCACGAGATCGGCGGCACCCCCGGCCTGGAGGCGCTGCGCTCCTTGCGGTCGGTCATCCACCGGGTCGAGACTCCGTGGCAGCCGGCGACCGTGGAGGAGTCCTACGAGATCGTCCGTCGGCGCATCTTCAAGCCGCTCGTCGGTGACGGCACCAGGGCTCGCAATCTTGTGGTCTCGAAGTTCGAGGACCACTACCGCCGGCACGCGAACGCGTTGCCCAGCGAGGTGCAGCAGCCGCAGTACCGCGATGTGATGAAGGCTGCCTACCCGATTCACCCGGAGCTGTTTGTCCGGCTGTACCAGGACTGGTCCACCTTGGAGCGGTTCCAGCGCACGCGAGGCGTCCTGCGACTGATGGCGACCGTCGTCCATGCTTTGTGGGTTCGAGGGGACCAGTCCGCACTGATCATGCCGGCCTCCATCCCCCTGGACGACACGAAGGTCTTCGAGGAGATCACCAGTCACCTCGACGACCACTGGAAGCCAGTTGTCGATGCTGACATCGCCGGCGGCGGCTCGACCGCCGACATGATCGACCGGGACATCCCGCTGCTCGGCAAGTCGATGGCCGCCAAGCGCGTCGCTCGGGTGGTCTTCCTCGGCAGCGCGCCCAGCGTCAGCAAGAGCGCCCGCCCCGACGGGAACACGCCCATCCAGGGAATCGACCAGAAGCGCGTCGTCCTCGGGGCTACTTTCCCGACTGACAACCCGGCGCATGTCACCGACGGACTGCGCCAGCTCGGCGACCGCGGCAAGTACATGAACCGCGACCAGGACCGGTACTGGTTGTCACTTCAACAGACCGTGTCGCGGATCGTGCAGGAACTGGCCGACGGGTACGACGTCAGCGAGGTCCACGCTGAGTTGACCCGGACCCTGCGGGAAGAGAACGATCGCGGCATTTTCGCCCGGGTCCACCGTGTCCCGGACGGAACCGCGGACGTCGATGACGAGCCGACGGCAGCGCTGGTCATCTTCGGGATGGACCGCCCCCATACGAAGAAGGCCAAATCGGTCGCGGCGGACGCGGCGGTCGAGTTTCTCGCCCGCCGCGGCGGCCAGCCCCGCATCCACAAGAACGCGCTGGTGTTCCTCGCTCCTGACGTAGACCGAGTCGACACCCTGGATTCGGTGCTCCGCCGGAAGATGGCGTGGGAATCGGTGAAGAAGCGGGTCCGGGAGTTCAACCTGGACCAGCACAACATCACGGTGGTCGACGGCCGCCTCGCCCAGGCTGTTCAGGCGGTCAGCGACACGATCCGCGAGGCCTACAAGTGGGTCATCAACCCGCACCAGGAACCTGGTGACAGCGAGATCGAACTCGAAACGATTATCATGAACGGGAGCGGGAGTCTCGCTCAGCGGGTCACCAAGAAGGCGGAGTCCACTGAGTTCGTCTTGACTCAGTTCGCTCCCGCTCTGCTGCGGCAGGAAATCGACCGCTTGATGCTGTGGAACAAGCAGCCACACGTCCTTGTGGAAACCCTCTGCGGCTACTTCACGCAGTACCTCTACATGCCCCGGATCCTCGACCAGGACGTCATCAGGACCGCCATCCATCAGCTCTCCGAGGTTTTGCTGCCCGAACAGGATGGCTTTGCGTACGCGGACGCTGTGGACGAGAACCGCTACAGGGGCCTGGTCTTACACGAGCCGCCCCTGACGGTCAGCAAGGCGGGGTTCGTCGTCGACCCGACGGTCGCCCAACGTCAGATAGCCGCAGAAGCCGCGACTCGTCGCACGGGCGACGAGGACTCCGGGGAAGAGTCTGACGACGAGACTGACAAGCCGGCCAAGCCCACGCCCCCGGCCCCTGGCCCCGGCCCCTCGCTGAGAGCCACACGGTTCCACGCGGCGAAAGCACTCGATGCAACCCGACCCGTGCGCGACATCAGCGTCATCAGCGATGAAATCCTCACGCCACTGACGACGGCAGGCGCGCAGGTTCGTATCACCGTCGACATCGAGAGCGTGGACCTCAGCAAGCTCACGCCTGAACAGATCACAGCGCTCAGGGAGAACCTGACGACCCTCGGCTTCACTGATTGGGACGTCGAGTAGCCGGAGTTCCACTGTGGGGTGCCCCCGAGCATGCGCTCGGGGCACCCCACAGCGGCTCGGGGCACCCCACAGAGGGACGATGACTTCCTGGAGGGGAAGCCTGGCTCCGCCGGAAAGGTCCCATAGGATCGATCGGACTACGAGCAGCGGCAGGTTCCCGTTGGACTAACGCGAATGCCGCATGCGTTGCAGAGCGGCATCTCCGCCACAACGCGCTGCCCCTCGGCGACCGGTGCCGGCAGTGCGGTCGGACGGCGACGTGCCGTACGTCGGCTCTCCACGGCACGCTGGCGCTTTGCGGCATGCATCTGCCGTCGAGCCTCGGTCACGTGTGCCTTGGTGACCGGTACGCCGAAGGCTCGGACGGCGGCTGCGATTTGCTTGGAGCCGGCATCGGGGTTCTCCCGAATCGCAGCCTGGATCTGTCGTCGCAGGGTCGCCGAGATGACGAGTGGCTTTGAACCGGGTACGGCGCGAGGGGACTTCTTGCCGCTACCGGCTCCGTCCCGACCGGTTCGGCCGGACGCCGTTCCCCGGCCTGTTTTCCCAGATCCCTTCGCGTGAGCGATCTCATTCGTCCGCCGCGGTGGGGGCTGAGCCGGCCGAAGGTCCCACGGCGCCTGCCACTCAACGATTTCGTCGTCCATTGAGTCACCGGGCGACAACAGCTGCCGGCCCAAGAACCAATCGCTGATCGAGCTAGCCACCGGCGACCCTCCACGAGTGCGTCGTCTGTGACTTCAACGTGCCAAATAGCCCCGGAAGTGCAGCCAGTTGGAGTGGATCAAGGCCATTCCCCGCGCCGGAGTAGGCGCCGATCATGCGAACTTCCTGGTGGGCCGCGGAGTTGAAGCGGCCCCCAGCCGAGACTCGGGCAGGTAGACGACCCGCTGCGCCGCCAGTTCCAGTCGAGCTGACAGGCTGGCGCGCCGGCTCACGACCGTGACGTCGCAGCCCGCAGCTGCGAGCCTGGCGGCCATCGGGGCGAAGATGCCGTCGCCCGAAGCGATCACGACCTGTCGGAAACGGTCGGCGACCCCCTCACATTCGAGTACCCCGAGCAGCTCCCAGTCCGCGCCGTTGTGGCCGACCCCCACCCGGTAGTGCGCATGGCGAGGTCCCCAACCGAACCCCACATCAACGAGGCTCCCCCGGTTGCAGGCGACGACCATCTGGTCCAGCGGCGTCACGTTCACGACGGCGAGGTAGGCAGTCCGCAGCGCGGCAACGGTGGCCTCAGCAGGCCGGCCGGAACCCACCAGGTTCTCGATGTCGATGTCGATGGCGTGGAAAGTCCTGCTCGGGGCGAACACTGGGACGGTCACTGGCCGGCCGAGTCTGCCAGCATGGTGGTCGACGAGTCAGAGGGCACTGACGTCACTTCGATTCCCTGCAGCGCGAGTTCGGCGAAGACTGCTGTCGTCACAGCAGTGGGAAGCGAGGAGCGGGAAAATCCGATGACCACTTCGAGGCTGGGCCACTTTATTCCTGGCCTGGTGAGTTGCCGGACGGCCCGGGCACGAGCGTCCCCCCACTGCCGCGCAGCCGATCCTTGCTCGCCCGGAATGGAGATCGGCTTCCCCGCCAGCCGCTCAGCCTCCTCGTCGATCTCGAGCATGACGTCCTTGAGGAAGTCGCACAGATCCTGGCCGTAGTCCCAATCCATCGTCGCAACGGCTCGGAGGTTGTCGTAGTGGTCGTTCTGGGCCTTGTCGTTGACCACTTCTTCCAGAGCGAAGAGGCGCACCTTGCCGTTGGCCAGGTCCTGGGTGAAGTAGTCGTGAGGCGGGAGTGTGCGGTAGCCCATCTCGGCGCGGTACTCCATGTCGAAACTCGCAATCGTGAAGCCTGGCCGACACCAAGGGCTGGCATCAACCAAGCGGGCAGATAGGACGGACAGCGGCAGCGAGTAAGTCCACCGGCAGTACGACTACCGGAGGGCACTTCATCGCTACGAGGAACACTTAGGCGGTGCACTTCCGGTGCTGCCGGAACTGCTTTCCACCCAGATCAGAACCTTAGTGGATCATGCGAGCCGACGCCAGACCCGAAGCGGTGAATCCTGATCGAGAGAAGCGTGCCTCGTCGTGCAAGCGCCGCGCGCGACGGCCGACCGACGCAGCGACAAGGACGGTCCGGAGTCGCCGTCTCCCCGTGATGCCCAGTCCGGGGACGCAAGGAGCCATGCCCTACCTCAGATGCGCCGAGTCTGTCGGTGTCGCGGCTACCGTCCGGAGATGTGTCGTCACCTGCTGCCCGCGATGTGAGCCTCTCCGACCTTGCCGTGAGCGAGATCGTCGGTGACTTCCTCGTCCCCTCCTATCAGCGTGGCTACCGCTGGGGATCGATCGAGGTCACCCATCTGCTCGACGACGTCGAGGCCAGCAAGGGCGATCGGTACTACCTACAGCCGGTGGTGGTGAAGCGGATGGCGGACGGTCGGTGGGAGCTGATCGACGGCCAGCAGCGACTCACCACGCTCTACCTGATCCTGCTGTACATCCGGCGGGAGAACCTGCTGCCGGCCGCCGAGGTCCGCTACTCCCTCGAGTACGAGACCCGCCCGAACAGCAGGGCTTACCTGGAGGACCCGGTAGCCGACCTGCACGAGGAGAACATCGACTTCTTCCACTTGTACAAGGCCTACGAAGCGATCGGTGAGTGGTTCACCGCTCGCGGCCACCGGAAGCTCCAGGCAGCCATCGACTTCTACACGGCTCTCTCGGAGAAGGTCCGGGTCATCTGGTATGAGGCCGGTGCCCACGAGGACTCGGCGACGCTCTTCACACGCTTGAACGTCGGCCGAATCCCCCTCACCGACGCCGAGCTGGTGAAGGCGCTCCTTCTGTCCCGCAGCCGTGCTGAGGGCGGACGGGGCGACCGCGCCCAGGAGATGGTCGCGCAGTGGGACGCGATCGAGCGCGATCTGCGCGTCCCCGGAGTCTGGGCCTTCATTACCGGCAGCACGTCGGAGGAGCCCACCCACATCAGCCTGCTCCTGGACACGCTCGCGAAGCGGGACTCCGCGAGCCCGCTCTTCCACACCTTTGAGGCCCTTCGCGCCCGCGTCGAGGACTCCTCCCCCCAGCACGTGTGGGGAGACATCGTGGACCTGCACTCACTGGTCCTCGGCTGGTACGACGACCGGGACCTCTACCACTGGATCGGCTATCTGATCGTCAACGGGGCCAGCTTCCGCGACCTCGTGGCCTTCGCGGAGGGCCGGACCAAAACCGAGTTCGCGCAGGGCCTGCGCGACCGCATCCGGGATCACCTTCGCCTCACCGAGGCCGCACTCCGGGACCTGACCTACACCGACGGACGCACCGAGAGCGTGCTCCTGCTGACGAACGTCGAGTCGGTGCGGCGAACGCGCGGCTCCTCGGAGCGCTACTCCTTCCGCGATCATGCGGCCGGCGCGTGGTCCCTGGAGCACATCCACGCGCAGAACGCCGAGCGGCTCAACAGAGCAGAGCAGTGGGTGGAGTGGCTGCGGCTGCACGGCGAGGCCCTCGCCCACCTGCCCTACATCAGCGACGCCGTGCGGGAGGACCTGCAGCGCCGGATCCGCGAGGCGCGGGAGTCCATCACCGAGGCGAAGTTCCGTTCGTTGGAGCGGGAACTGCTCGGCGTCTTCTCGACCTCGGACGAGACGGGCACTACCGGGATCCACTCCATCGCCAACCTCGCCCTGCTCGACCGCGGCGTCAACAGCGCGCTGAGCAACGGCGTCTTCGAGGTCAAGCGGCGCGCGATCATCGAGTGGGACAAGGCCGGCGCCTACATCCCGGTCTGCACGCGCAACGCGTTTCTGAAGTACTACACCGCTGCCGACGCCCAGCAGGTCCACTTCTGGAGCGCCCAGGATCGGGAGGGGTACCTCGATGAGCTCGTCGCCGTCGTGTCCCCCTACCTGCTGCCACCCGACGAGCCCGGCGGCCCTGCGTCGACCGGGACGCAGGACGACGCCCAGACCGAGGGAGCGGATCAGTGACCGGGTTCGAGGACCGCAACGGCTTCCTCACGTCGTACGCGGGGTTGTTCGCTGCTCGCCCGGATCGCAGGCAGATCAGGAGCATCCGGATCCCGTTGATTCAGCGGGACTACGCGCAGGGGCGACCGGGACCCCGCGTCGAGGAAATCCGGGCGTCCTTCCTGGACGTCCTTCACGGTGCTGTTAGCGGCGACCCGGTCGGTCTCGACTTCGTCTACGGCGACGTCGACGAGGACGGGACGCTTCTGCCTCTCGACGGGCAGCAGCGGCTCACCACCTTGTTCTTGCTGCACTGGTACCTGTGCATTCGAATCGGTGACCTCCCGGCCGATCAGGCATGGAGTCGATTCAGCTACGACACCCGCGCGAGCGCCCGACGCTTCTGCGAGCGCATCGGCGCCTACCCGCCGCCGAAGGACGAGGTCGGGCTGGCCGACTGGATCGTCGACCAGCCGTGGTTCCTGCACGGGTGGCGCATCGACCCGACGATCAGCTCGATGCTGACCATGATCGACGCGATCGAGCGTCGCTTCACTGACATAGGCGCGGCGGCGGCGTGGTCACGCCTGCTGGACGAGGACCGGCCGGCGGTCACGTTCCTGCTCCTGCCGATCGAGGAGGTCGGCGCCGGCGACGAGCTCTACATCAAGATGAACTCGCGCGGTAAGCCGCTCACGCCGTTCGAGAACTTCAAGGCCCGGCTGGAGCAAACCCTGGCCTGGTCGCCCGAGCGCGCGAAGGACCTGGCACACAAGATCGACGGCCGCTGGGCCGACCTGCTCTGGCCCCTGCGCGGCGATGACGACATCGTGGACGACGAGTTCATGCGCCTCCTCGAGTTCGTCATCGAGGTCTGCGAGTGGCGCGAGAACCGGATCGACGTCGACGGACTTCTGCACCAGCGCGCAGCCGTCGTCTTCGGCGCCGCCAATCCCGAGGTCGACACGCAACTGTCGTTCCTCTTCGACGTGTTCGACGTGTGGACGGACCACGACGATCTCGCCCGCACCTTCGCAGCGCTGTTCACCGCCAGCCACCAGCCGGTCGAGTCCGGCGCGCCCCAGCCGGTGGTGCTCTTCGGCACCGACGAGCAGAGCAACCTGTTCGCCGACTGCTGCTACAGCTACGGGCAGCTGCGCGGCAAGGCGCGCGCGTTCTCCCTTGCCCAGACCCTTCTGCTGTACGCCGTCCTCCTCCACCGGATGCACGACAGCGCCGACTTCCCACGACGTCTGCGGATCCTGCGGAACCTGCTCGCTGCCTCCGTCGACGAGGTGCGGCGCGAGAACATGCCGAAGCTGGTCGCCGACGTGAAGTCGCTCGTGCTGGAAGTGACCCCGGCACAGGCGCTGGCCTCCGTGAACACCTTCACCCGCGCCCTGGTGTCCGGTGAGCTGGAGAAGCTGCAGTTCCTCGACGGTCGGCCCGACCTGTCTTCGGTCGTCTACCTGCTCGAGGACCACGACCTACTGCGCGGTTCGCTGAGCGCCTTCGACCTCGAGCCAGCACACCTGGACCGCCGTGCGGACGCCTTCACCGAGCTGTTCGACAACCCTGCCCACTGGCCTCAGCTCACCGCAGCTCTCCTGGCGGCCGGTGACTACCAGCGGCGCAGGCCCAACTCGGAGGCATGGCAGTTCGGCACCGGCTCACCGGACAACGACGGCGTCTGGCGTTCGCTGTTCAGCGGTGCGCGTGCCGATGTGACCCCGACCCGCGGTGCGTTGACGCTCGTCCTGGATGCCTTCTCGGACGCCGAGGCCGCCCCCGCGGAGTTCCTCACCGACTTCACCGGCACGTGGCTGGAGCAGCGCCGGACGGAGCGACGCCTGGACTGGCGGTACTACCTGGTGAGGTACCCGTGCATGCGCGAGGGCGGAACCGGCATCTACTACGGCATCGACGGCGTCCTCGGCTACTCGCTGTGCATGCTCCGCAGGACGCAGCTGAACAGCAACTACCGGGACCCGTTCTTGCTCGCAGTCCTTCGCGAGAGCGGAGTCAGTGACGCCGTGCGGAATCCATGGTTCACCGGCTGGCCGACCACCGCCCGCTGGATGGAACTACTCCGCAGCGGCACCGGCCTGCGGGCGGAGGAGCCCGGGTTCACCGTCAATCCCTCGGGCCTCAAGGCATACCGGGCCGTTCTCGAGGAGCTGTCTGCCCGGCGAGACGACCTAGTGCAGGACGAGGGCGGGTTCCGGATTCCGGTAGCGCAGCGAGAGCATACGGACGGCTCCGTCGTCGACGTCGAAGATCGAGTTGTGAAGGGCGCCGTCGTGCTGAAGGCCCTCGTCGAGGGCGGCCTGTGATGCCGACAACCGCTGGTCGACCGCCAGCGGGGTCGACGGGGTGGCCCCGGCGCGGTCAGCGCAGTCGGTGCGGATGACCCAAACGGTGCGCCGGACGGTCGCCGACTCCCGCCTTCTGGTCAGAGGCCGGTGAGCCGGCGGCGTTAGCTGCGGCATCGGCGCCGGAGCCGGCGGCAGGACTGGACCACCCACGGGTCAAAGCCGACGTCCTCGAGCAGCACGGCGACGTGGCCGTGGCTCCCCTCGTAGGTGATCAGCAGCAGCGCGTCCTTGACCTCGTCCAGTCGGCCTTCTCACTCACTTCCCGGACGCGAACAGCGCCGCGGAACCCCCTGCGAGGCCGGGGCAGGACCGGTGTCCGTTGTGATGGGGCTGCGATCAGGTCGGAAGGTAGGTGATCCGGGAGCGCAGCGCGGCGGCGTCCAGCCACACCTCGTCGACGTCCACGGCACCCTCGTCCACGTCGTCCAAGCCGGCCGGCGGGACGGCGCGGTACGGAGCGTCGACCTGCCAGCCACGGCTGTCCGGGTGGCGACCCTCGGGATCCTCCTCCAGGTCCGCGACGCGGAGCGCGCCGGGAACCTCATCCCCGTCAACGAGGACCAGGCCGCCGCCGGCGGCAGTGCAGACGATGGCGTCCAGGTGCAGGTGCGGGAAAATGTCGTGGTCGGTCGGGGTGAAGCCCTTGTCGTAGCGGCAGTCGATGCCTTCGCAGGGGTAGCCCACCACGTGGGTGATGTCCGGGCGGGGCAGCAGCGCGGCGGCGAGGTCGTCGAGGACGGCCTCCATCTCCTCGCACCGGGCGGCCCAGCGCAGGTCGACGGCGCGGGCGCGGCGGCTGGCGGCGCGGGCGGCGAGCCGCTTCTCGGGGGTGCGCGGGGGAATCAGCGCGGACATGACGGAACTCCTCGAGCAGACGGGATGGTGCAGGACGCCTGACACCGTGCGCTGCCCGCCGGGATCGGCAATCAGCGGTCGTGAGTTCCGATGGAGGCTCGCGCCGTCCGCCGGACGACACTGGCGGTCAGCGGCTCCGTCGAACGACACTTCCCGTCTGTCGAACGACACTCCGGCCGCCCTGGCCCCGCCGACGTTCCTCGGGTCGGGTCCTTGCCCGGAGCGGGTGTCACCGTCCGGTCGCGCGTCTGCTTCGGTGACCGGCACCGTCGGCGCCGCCGGCGCGCGTGGCCGCCGAATCCCTCCGTTCCGGTGACGCGCCCGCCGGTCGCGGTGCGCGAGGATGCCGGGCATGAGCTCCCGGCAGGTCCCCGACCGACCGCAGGAGGGCCTAGCTGACCCGGCTGAAGGGCTGGCCGCACAGTTGGCCGAGGCCGAGGAGCTGATCGCGCAACGGCGGATAGACCTGGCCGCCGCGCGGCTGACCGCCGCGCAGGAGACCCTGGCCGACCTGGACCTGCCAGCGCTGCATCCGCTTCGCCGGCGGCTGGCGCAGCTGCGGGCGCGGCTGGCTTGCGTGCCGCGGAAGGAGGACGCGGCGCGTTCCGCCGCACCGCGACAGGGCGGCGGCCCGGCCGGCACTCCCCCGGCGATGCCGACCCCTGCCATGCGCGCCCGGCGGGACCCGGGCCCGGGTCGTGAGTGGGGCACCGTGTCCGGCGGCCTGCCCACGCTGGGGCGGCACCGGTAGGACTCCACTGGCGTGGGGGCGCAGCCGGGTGGATCGCCCGCCCCGCCCCGGCAGGGCGGAACACCAGGTGCGCTGCGACGCGAGTCCGCCACGGCCCGTGGGCCACAACGCGGACGCCGAGCAGGTCGAACGCGGGCGTAATGCTGGAGGACTGAAGGCCACGGCCCATCGACCGGCGACATGCAGAACTCGTGCGCCTCGTCGTAGGAACGGTAGGTCCCCCGCTGGGTGCCGGGCCTCGTCGGGCGCCCCCTGGTGCTGCGGCGCGTGGCCCCGAGCTACCAAGACCGAGTGTCGTCATGAAGGGCCGTCCGTGGCGTTGCCGGCCACAGGATGGCAGGGCGACCGGCTGAGGCTTGACCGCTAGGTCCGCTGGCCCGACGAGTCAGGCCACGCTGCCAGACGGCAGGGTTAGGCCGACCGGCCACCGACGAAGTCAGCGGTGGGCGAGCTCATTCAGCGCGACATTGGCTGCGCCACCCTGAGCGAGGGGCCCGGCCGGGCTACGTGCCACGGCCCCGACGGCGCGATCGATGACCCACCCGTTCGGCGCGGGTGCGCGTCCGAACGGCAGCCGGGCCCCCACAGAGCGCCCGGTGTAAGGGTCGTCCCGGAAGGCATGATCGGAAGCATGTCGCAGTCGTCGCTGTTCGGTGCCGGGGTGCATCCGGACCTGCCGAGCAGCTTCGTGCACAGCGTCGCCAAGCTCGCGGATCCACTCCATGGGCTCCAGCCGGCGGGTCATGCCGATCTTCACGAGGCTGGTCATGTTCACCGTCGACCGCCTGCGTGAACTCGTCGCCGAGCGTCGGCTGACGTGCTCGATCCCGAACTTCCTCGACGACTAGGTCGACAGGCGGCTCAACTCGGCCAGCCCGTCAGAGGTGTGTGTCTCCGCGGGCGGAACCCGGTAGCGCCGGCCCGGCCGGCGCTACCGCCCGCCGACGTCAGCAACCGGCGGGTCAGGGGATCAGCAGGTCCAGCGGCTCGGTGTTTCGCCGCCGCTCGAGGGACTTCCCGTCCGGCGCGCCCCGCAGCTTGCGGGTGGCCAGCCCGTTCGCGTGCACCCGGGGCTCGTCGAGGTGAGCGGGATAGTCCAGCGCCCGCAGCGCCCGCACGTCGGCGCGCCGGCCGGCCCCTACCCCGTCCCGCTCGACCAGGACGGTGACCTCCCGGGCCGCGCAGTGGGTGTTGTCGCAGTACAGCTGCACCCGACCGGTGTCGGCGTGCAGGTCGGCGTGCGAAATCCTCACCGTGTCCCGCCCGCAGAAGTAGCAGACGGCGCCGCCGCCGCGGTGCGTCGATGCCGACGTCCCCGCCGGCACGGCCTGACGCACCCACGGCTGCTCCCCGCAGTCCCACGTTCCCTGACCGGTCCCCTGGTCCCCGCTGATTTGTGTCACGGCCGCCCTCACCCTCCGGATCCGGGCCGCGGTCGGGGCCCGTGCACTCAATGTGCAGCAGCACACCGACCCCCGAGGGCACTGACACGCGCCCCCAACACAGAATCCGACCCGAGCGGCGGGACCCGCTGTGCGTGACCGCGAACTCACGAGCCTCGTCGTGAGAACGAAGAGTCCCCCGTCCAGCTGCAAGCAGTGGACCGGCCGGCTTGTTCAGGTACCCAGAGGGCCCTCGTTGGTCGTCAACTGCTCCGTCATAAGGGACTCCAGTGGTGCTGTGAGGATCCCCGCCATGGTCTCCTCGTCCGGCACGACGTAGTCCTCGTCGAACTCAACCATGGCGTCGAGCACGGCCTTGTAGCCAGCGGCCGCGAGGAACCATTCGCGGGTCTCGCCGTCGGCGGTTATCGACAGTGGCTCGTCGATGAGGCTGAGGTTCAGTCCGTATCGAAGAGCGAGGCCTTCGATCACTGCGGCCCCAGCGGCAGTGAGATGCTCGTATGTGAACGGCGGCCGAAGTCGGAAGCCCAGGAAGGCCGACATGTTCGTGTAGAAGTTCGTCATCCGACGGATGAAGGTGGTCTCGGACTCGTGGAGGCGATCAAGGATCCGAGACCGCGCCTCCTCGGCCGGCATGGACGCCACCATCGCGGTCAGCGCTACGTAGGTCCGCCAAGCCTGGGACTCCATGAGGATCTCGAAGTTTCGAGCGATCGCGCGCCGGACCACCTCGTCGAGGAGCTTGCGACGGTCCACCGGTGAGTCGGTGAGCAGGTGCGCGTTGTCCTGAACCGCGGTCAAAGCTGCGGTGATCGTTCGTTCGTCGAAGGCCGCGGTGCCGATCCAGTCGGGCCGTCCCGCAACTTCGCAGAGGAAGTCGACGACGAAGTCCTCTTTGGTCTTCCACTGCCGGAACGCCGAGGAGCGCGGCACGTTCGCCGCCGCGATGATCACTTCCAGGTTGATGTGCTCGAGGCTCACGCGGAGACCGCCTTGCTCGACCAGCAGCGTCCGCGCCGTGTCCAGTACTCGTTGCCGCACTTCCTCCAGGCTGAGCCGACCGCGACGACCGCCAACAGCAGCTTGTGCGAGGTCGATGGAGCTCTGCGACTTCGCGTCATTCCCACCCAAAGCAGTCATCTCCATCACCCTACGATCGGACACGCCGTGAGACTTTGGGACCGCGCATCTCAAAGTGTCATGTCTTGTGGTCTTGACGTTTCAAGTGCAGCATCCATACCACGCACGGTACCCCGCGCATAGACCGCCTCCGCCGAATGGGCGAGCGACAGATGGAGGACCCCAGATGCCGCACCAAGCTGCAATCCGTCCGCGACGCCTCGTCGCAACCCTGCTCTTGTCACTCGTGGCGCTCCTCAGTTCGCTGGCCGTCGCGCCGGCGGCCGAAGCGGCCCCGGCCCGGTCGGTGGTGTGGGTGGGGTCGCCGGTCGACGGCACCTGGCCAGACGCCTCGTACTGCTCGGGTGCGCAGTACCCCTCCGCGTGGTGCTCCCTCCCGATCGCACATCACACCTACTCCAATGGAATGCCCTATCGCGGAGACTGGGGTGCTGACTTCGGGCAGGTCTGGGCCGGACAGGAGGTAAAGCTCTACGCGGCTCCCCAGCAAAGCGGCCGGTCGATCGGCGCGAAGGTCGAGAAGGTGCTGCTGTCATGCGCCATCCGCGCCGGCGAGACGTATGAGCAGGCCCGCCAGCGCGGCGGCCACACCGTCGTGATCGGCCTCTACGAGGGCGGCACCCGCATTGGATGGGTCGCCTACGCCCACGTGAACCCCCGCGTGAGCCAGGGAGCCTGGGTCAGCCGCTGGGGAACGACGGTCGGAACCGTGGGCAGCTACCACTCCAACTCTTGCTGGACCGGGGTGCACCTGCACATCGAGCTGACGAACGAGACCAACTACAGCTGCTACAACCGGGGCTGGCGACCCGGCCAGCAGATGTACCGGACGAACTTCATCGGCTTCCTGGGCGGGGCCTACGCCTACGCCCCCCGACAGGCCTGCCCCTGATCCACAACCCACCGCAGGCAACGATCAACGCCGCCGGCCGCCACGGCCGGCGGCGTTGTTCTGTCCGACCGGACACCCCGCGGCGATGCAGGTCCGTTGCTCGCCACACCGGCTGGGACCTACGGAACTCCTGCGCCTCGTCGTGAGAACGGTGAGTCCCTCGCCGCAGCGGGCGTCGACCAGCACCTAAGCGAACTCACGCAGACATTCGCCGTTTGGTGGTCTCAACACGTGGACGGAGGTGAGGACGGCGCACGGCAGAGAACCAACAGCCCCGGACGCGGCGGCGCGACACAGGGGGAAGGTGTCGCGGATTACGAAGCTCTCGCGAATAGGGTCGCTCAGCGTGGGCCAAGACCGCCGGCGACCGAGCTGGGTTTCCCCCACAGCCACCGCCGTCATAACCTCGGCCACCGGTGTCGCCGTCAATGTCGCCACGGATCTCAGTACCAATCCACTTGCGTGGGCCGCGGTCGGGATCTGCACCGCCCTGGCTGCGATCGCCTCGTTTCGCGTTGAGCGAGCGGCGTCTGGTCAAACGCGGGGTGCCGCGAAGACCTCACGGCACGGCAGGCGGGTGACAACCAGCACGGCTGGTGTGGTGCTCCGACGGGAAGTCACACGCGGTGACGTGACCGTCGTGACCGAGATTTTCAGCCAGGACATTGCCATGCGATACATCGCTCGCCCTGACGAGGAACTGTGATGCTCGAGCAGAAGCGCCGGGCCCGGCATGCCCAAGAACTGAACAACGAAGCGCTCGATCGAGCTGGATCTGGCGACCTTGAGGGGGCGGTGCGCGCAAGTGAGCGGGCGGTGGCGCTGTACCGAGAGCTGACGGCAGCCTCACCGGAGCGGTACCTGCGCAATCTTGCCGCAGCGCTTGGCAACAGGGCCGCGGTTGCCACCCAGCTGGGTGACCTACCGCGAGCCGCGGACCTCTTGGAGGAGGCAGCTGGCCTACTTCGGCGTCAGCCGAACACCGACACCAGCTCGCTAGAGCTGCTGGCTGAAGCGATGAACAACCTGGCCGTCGTCTATCGCGGGGTGGGCCGACTGTCCGACGCGATGGAGGCCGCGACCCAGGCAGTCAACCTGTACCGCAACCTCGCGGAAAGGGATCAGACAACCTACGGGCGTGGTCTTGCTGGAGGCCTACGCAACTTTTCCATCGCAGCGGCCACTCTTGGTCGACGCGAGCAGGCGCTGGAGGCCCTCCGAGAGTCGTTGGCGCTACTACGCCTTCTGGCATCTACCGGATCGGATGCGTCATCAAGAGATCTCGCGGCAACGCTCAACAACTACTCGGTCACCGCCGCCAGCCTGGGGCGGGATGAAGAAGCACTGGCGACGATCGAGGAGGCCGTCACCCTGCGCCGGACGCTGGCCGCGGCCCGCCCCGACGCCTACACCCCCGACCTCGCCAGTTCGTTGAACAACCTCTCCAACCGGCTGGCCGACCTCGGCCGCACCGAGCAGGCGCTGGCCGTCATGGACCAAGCCGTCGCCCTCTACCGCGACCTGGCCGCCACCCGCCCCGACGCCTACACCCCCGACCTCGCCGGCGCCCTGAACAACCTCTCCAACCGGCTGGCCGACCTCGGCCGCA